>NZ_PSRU01000001.1:0-541698 GCF_003000935.1 Escherichia sp. R1 | reverse complement strand
GAACAATTTGGATGGTAGTCCCTTCTTCGCATGGAGGCAATATAAACATGCTGACGAAATATGCCCTTGTGGCAGTCATAGTGCTGTGTTTAACGGTGCTGGGATTTACGCTTCTGGTCGGAGACTCGCTGTGTGAGTTTACGGTGAAGGAACGTAATATTGAGTTTAAGGCTGTTCTCGCTTACGAACCGAAGAAGTAGCCGTTGTGCGGGGAGTAATCCCCGCATATCCGGTTGTCAGGTCAGGATGGTAAGGCACCTGCTTTACACTTTCGCCCGCAGTCAGAGATGGCTGCGGGCGATTTCGTTTTACTGGCATGGGCGATAATACAGGTGAAAAGTCCTAAACAGGATTCACTGTATAAATAAACAGCTATTTTGCTGAGGAAGGGTAAGATAACGGCGGGTGCCTGAAGCTTTCCGGTTTCAGGTTAACTCTGAGGTCTGGAAAGATGAAGCCCCAGGACGATATTTCTATCAACCCTGGGGCTACCTACCCAAACCTGAACAATTTGGATGGTAGTCCCTTCTTCGCATGGAGGCAATATAAACATGCTGACGAAATATGCCCTTGTGGCAGTCATAGTGCTGTGTTTAACGGTGCTGGGATTTACGCTTCTGGTCGGAGACTCGCTGTGTGAGTTTACCGTAAAGGAACGTAATATTGAGTTTAAGGCTGTTCTCGCTTACGAACCGAAGAAGTAGCCGCTGTGCGGGGAGTAATCCCCGCATATCCGGTTGTCAGGTCAGGGTGGTAAGGCACCTGCTTTACACTTTCGCCCGCGGTCAGTGATGGCTGCGGGCGAAACCATTTTTACCAGCAGACAAAGCCACCATCGACCACCAGATCCACACCCGTGCAGAACGACGCCGCATCGCTGGCAAGGAACAGCGCTGGACCCGCCATCTCTTCCACTTTCGCCATCCGTTGAATCGGCGTCTGGCTTTCAAACTCCCGAGTCTGATGTACCATTTCAGGTCGTGTATTCATTGGTGTCGCGGTATATCCTGGGCTGATTGAGTTCACGCGGATCCCCTTACTCACCCATTCCATCGCAAGACTTTTAGATAAATGAATCACGCCGGCTTTGGAACTGTTGTAGTGGGCCTGTTCCAGACCACGATTGACAATAATCCCGGACATTGACGCAATATTTATAATCGAACCGCCTCCGTTCTCTACCATTAACTCAGCTTCCGCCTTACAGGAATTCCACACACCAGTCAGGTTGATATCGATAACGCGTTGCCATTGCTCGCTTTCCATCTCCAGCGCCGGGTTTGCGTTAGCGATTCCAGCGGCGTTTACGGCAATATCCAGACGACCAAAATGTGTTTTTGCCAGAGCGACTGCTGCGCGAAGATCTCTCAATTCCCGAACATCGCCCGTGTAATACAAGGCTTGTCCGCCAAGTGCTTCGATATGATTAACCGTCTCTTTGAGTCCGCCATCTTCCCGTAGATCAAAACACACCACTCGTGCGCCTGCGCTGGCTAAAGCCAGAGCGATCATTTGTCCGATACCGCTACCTGCGCCAGTGACAAAGGCGACGCGATCGTGGAGATCAAACAATTGTTGAGCAAAATCTTTTGCGATCATTTTGATATCTCTCTTAGTAGCCCGCAGGGGCATTACGACATAATCAGGCCGCCGTCGATGTTGATGGTTTGACCGGTGAGATAACGCGCATCGTCAGAGGCGAGGAAGGCAACCAGTCCGGCAACATCTTCAGGTTTACCGGCACGCTTCATCGGAATACCTTCCACCCATTCCGCCATAAGCTCGCCTTTGCCATAACGCTTGTCATCGGTACTGAGAATTTCTCCCCATACGCGGTCGTTGTAGTCCCACATTTCGCTTTCGATAATACCAGGGCAGAAGGCGTTAACAGTGATATTCCACTGCGCTAACTCGTGCGCCAGGCTTTGCGTAATGCCGATCACACCCATTTTGCTGGCTGCATAGTGTGGGGTATAGATAAACCCCTGACGTCCCTGGCCAGAAGAGGTGTTGATCAGGCAGCCGTGATTCTGTTTCACCATATATTTGGCTGCTTCCCGGCAGCAGAGCCAGACTGCTGTAGTGTTCACCGCCAGCACTTTTTCGAAATCAGCAGCCGGCATTCGATCAAAATAATCGATGGTGATAATGCCTGCATTCTGAATGGAAACATCGATGCTGCCAAAACGTGCAGCCGCTTGTTCATAGAGTGCCTGTACTTGCGCTTCATCTGTCACATCGACTTCTAATGACAAAATGTCAGCCTGATAACATTGGCGCAGTTGCTCAGCCGTTTCATGCACGCGTGCAGCGTTAGAAACCATCACCAGATTTGCGCCATCGCGGGCGAAGCGTTCAGCGATCCCGGCCCCAATTCCCCGGCATGCCCCGGTAATAACTACAGTCTTACCCTGAAAATTACGTTGCATATTTTTTCCCCTGTATAAGCCGGGCAATTTAATGCCCGGCGGAATGATGTTAATTAACTGGAAAGCGGTTTTACGGCAGGTGCGGCGGCCATCTTTTCTTCATGGCGACGCATCAAAATGACTTTGTTTTGCAATTTTTGCTGGAACTGATCGACTACCACGGCGGTGACGATAACGAGGCCTTTAATGACCATTTGCCAGAAGTCACTGACACCCATCATCACCATGCCATCGGCGAGGAAGACAATGACAAAGGCACCGATAATCGAGCCAGAGACACGTCCCCGACCACCTGCCAGCGCAGTTCCACCGAGAACTGTGGCACCGATAGCATCCATTTCGAACATATTGCCGGTCATTGGGTGAGCGGTTTGCAGCTGCGAGGCAACAATCAAACCGACAAATGCGGCGCATAATCCGGAGAACGCATAGACGAACACTTTGACTTTTACGATGGGTACGCCTGCCAGTCGCGCGGCAGATTCATTGCCACCAATGGCATAGATATAACGACCGAGCGGCGTTTTAGTCGTGATCCAGTAGCCTAAAATCAAAAAGCCAATCATCAGCCAGATTGGCAGATAAACGCCTAAAAACGTGCCAGAACCAAGGGTGGCGAAACCCGTGTTGCCCAGTGCCTCCATGCCGTTGAGATTGGGGTAAGTGCTGCCATCATTAAACAGCAGGGCAGAGCCACGGGCGACGTACATCATACCGAGGGTGCAGATAAAGGGCGCGACACCAAAGCGGGTGATTACCGCACCATTCACCAGTCCCACTAAAATGCCAAATACCGCCACGCAGAGGATCACTTCCGGCACGTTGAAGAAAATAATATCGCCGCTCCACAATGGCAGGCCGTTTGTTAGCAGAGCCCCGGCAACCATTCCGCAGATCCCCGCTACCGCGCCGACGGAAAGATCGATGCCGCCTGTCAGGATCACCAGCGTCATTCCGATTGCCAGCAGCCCGGTAATCGCAACGTGTTGAGTCATAATCAGCAGGTTAGAGGCCGTCAGGAAGTTAGGCACCATCACGCTAAAGAAGGCGATCACTAACAGCAGAGCGATAAACGTTCTGGCTTTCAACAGGTACATATAGATCATATATTTCTGATTCATAAGAAATTCCAGCCTGATTAATCTTGAGGTGTTGAAGCCGCGATCAGTTTCTCTCGGGTGACCCCGCCCCGGGGTAGATCAGCGGTAATACGGCCATCAGCCATCACCAGAATGCGATCTGCCAGTGCCATGACTTCATCGAGTTCTGAAGAAGAGAACATGACTGCCAGCCCCTGTTGTGCCATTTTTCCCACCAGCTGATAGACGTCGGTTTTTGCGCCAACATCAATGCCGCGTGTGGGTTCATCAAGAAACACCACCTGTGGCTGGGTCATCAACGCTTTTCCAAGTACCACTTTTTGCTGGTTACCGCCGCTGAGTGAGGTAATAGGGAGTTCGGCATCGCTGACTTTGATCGCCAGTTGCAGGATCATCTCTTTCACACTGGCGCTCTCTTTTTGCGGATTCAGCCATTTCCAGGCACGGCGAAAACCTTGCAGGCTGAAATCGGATAGCGTCATGTTGGACTGAATCGACATCATCTGAACGACGCCTTCGCCCTGGCGATCTTCTGGCACCAACGCCAGCCCCTTTTTGAGCCGCGCCTGGAAATGGCATTTGTCGATGGTTTCACCATTAAGCTGGATCTTCCCACTCTGACAGGGCATCAGGCCCACCAATCCCTTAAATAGTTCAGTACGTCCTGCGCCCAGCAAGCCGTAAATGCCGATAACTTCGCCTTTATGCAGGCTGAATGTCACATCATTGAGTTTGTAACCACCGCTGGGATGCAGCGCCGTTAACCCCTGTACCGCCAGTACAGTGTCACCTTGTGTAGCTGGTTGATAATCGAAATGTTTTTTCTTATCACCGACCATTTGCTCGATGATCCACGGAATACTGGCATCGCTCACGGCGCGTTCACTAATAAAGCGACCATCACGGAAAATGGTGATGAAATCGCCAATCTCCATCAACTCTTCCAGACGATGGGAGATATAAATGATGGTGACACCACGGCGCTTCAGTTGTGCGATCACATTGAAAAGGACTTTTACTTCCGACTGGCTGAGGGCCGATGTCGGTTCATCCATAATCAGTACCCGGGTATCTTTAGAAAGGGCACGGGCAATCTCCACCAGTTGCTGATGGCCAATACCTAGCTCTCCCAGTTGGGTATAGGGATCAACATTCAGTTCCAGTCTTTCTAATAGAGATTTGGCTAATTCATATTGATATTTTTCGTTAATCTTCCCTTTCTGAAAAAATTCATTCGCCATGAAAATATTATCCATGACATTCATATTCGGGAATAAATTCAGCTCCTGAAAAATGATACTAATTCCATGTTTTTCGGCCTGATGGGTAGAATTTAGGGTAACTTCTTTACCATCAAGAATGATCTTGCCTGAGGAAGGTGTTTCAACCCCCGCCAGCATTTTCATCATTGTGGATTTACCCACACCGTTTTCACCAATAAGCACATTTACTTTATTGCGATAGACACGGTAATTCACGTTATCTAACGCCACCACACCCGGATAAATACGCGATAAGTCATGCGTTTCTATGATTACAGGTGATTCATCAGTCTGGGGGGTGTCAATTTCTTGCGGCAACATATTACTCGCCTCCCGCCCTGGCTATTTTCGCAGGCGTTATATCCGGGATAGTTTGCGGAATATCCCATGCAGAAAATACGCCATAAACCTGAACCGTTTCCCCGGTTTTAAGCTTTGCCGACTGAATCATATTGATGGCTTGCTCATTGATAGCACGACCATATTCACCAAATAAAACCTGATCGTTAAAATGCTCATAGCTTGCACCTTTATATGCATCTCGCAGAAGCGTGCCGCGAAGAGTTGGCCCCGTCTGCACGACAATATTTGTGCCGCTGATATCTGTGATGGTCATTTTTCCGCTACGGGATTTCGCATCAATATTGGTGATGCCACCTTCGACCTTAACGTAGAAAATACACGGGTTTTCTTCCTGAGAACGATAGCCCAGCGTTTTACAGGCAGCATCGACATCTTTTTCTGCCTGTAGCGCCGCCATTAACTCCGCAACCGGACGCGCATTTTCTACCACCTGCGGCACGATGTTTTTCTGCCAGGTCTGATCGATATTTGCCATATGAGGATTAGGCGGGGATTTGAGATCGGCAAGTTCCTGCTGCGAGACGATGCGACATCCACCCAGGCTCAGAATTGCCAGCGCCAGCCAGACTTTTTTATCCATAATATTCTCCTCTGCGCCCTCATTGTGAGGGCGCAACGACCTGGGATCAGGATTTGATATTGAAATCCTGGACTTTATCTGCGTTATCTTTGGTTATCAGAATGCCGCGGAACATCACCCGCTGTTTGGCAGGTTTAACTCCTTTTTGCAGGTAATTATCCAGATCGGTAACTCCCTGCGCGGCAATGGCTTGCGCTTGTAACATCACGGTAGCCTGCAATGATTCGGCTTTCACGGCATCGCGCTCATCGTTACTGCCATCAATGCCGACAACAATAACGTCATTGCGATTGGCGGCTTTCAGTGCTGCGATAGCTCCCAGTGCAACCGGACCATTACCACAAATCACCCCTTTAACATCGGGATGGGCTTGCAGAATACTGTCCATTATTCGTTTGCCATCAATTAACGTGCCTTTGGCATCTTGCTTCGCCACGCTAACCATTTCAGGGAACTGGTCAATAACCTGGTGGAAAGATTTCGAGCGAGTTACGCAATTATTATCAGCAAGATTACAGGTGAGTTCGGCATATTTTCCTTTCTCTCCCATTTTCTCGACAAATACGTTGGCAACTTCCGAGCCAGCCTGGAAGTTATTATGGGTAATTTGCACCAGTGCAACATCATCCACAGGTATTTCGCGATTAATTAATATAACGGGAATACCTGCTTTTTTTGCTTTTTCAATGGCTGCAACACTGGCAGTAGAGTCAGCATTATCTAAAATAATGCCCTGAACTTTTTTACCAATTGCAGTATCGATCAGTTCATTCTGTTTTTTGACATCTTCACCATGAGAAAGAATGGTCGTTTTATATCCCAGTTGCTGGGCTTTTTCACTGGCGCCTTTCGCTTCCGAGGCGTAATAAGGATTATCCAGTGAATTGACCATAATCATAATGGTTCCTTTTTCTACCGCATGGGCAGAAAAAGAAATAGCAGTCAGGGTCGCAGCGGTTAACAGTGTTAAACGTAATTTCATGACAATGTTCTCTCTGTGTTGTTATTGTCTGGTACGGTGAAACAACGTAAAGCCTGAATTATTTATGGGCCGGTATTCTCCTTCCGTTGGTTAGTCTTGTTCGTCAAATTGACGATGCCGGTTTCCATAATGTTCTGTTCACTGCATGACGCCACTCCTGCCATCTCTTTTGCAGTCGCTGGTGACGCGCCATATCCGGTTTAAATTCACTGTGCTCAGTTAATAACGTTTTTAAATCTGCAACGGTGCCGGGGGTAAGCGCTTTGCGGGCGAGCAGACCCGCACCAATGGCCGAAAGTTCTGGCACATCACTGCACATCACCGGGCAACCCAGCAGATCCGCCTGATATTGCATCAACCAGTCATTTTTGGTCGGGCCGCCATCCACCATTAACGCCGATAAGTGAAAATCATCATGCTGTTGCATGGCTTCTACTACATCTGCAATTTGGTAAGTGATTGATTCCAGTGCGGCGCGAATCAAATGCGCACGCTTTACGCCACGGCTTAAGCCACACACCACGCCGCGAGCACTGTCATCCCACCATGGCGCGCCCAGGCCTGTGAGAGCAGGAATAAAATAAACGCCCATAGTCGAATCCACTGAGGCTGGCAGGGTATTCAGTTCGTGGGCCAGTGCCGCGTCTGTCAGTTCACTTAAACCGGTGCTGTCAGCCATCCATGCCACGGCATCGCCGGTGTGGGGGATATTTCCTTCCAGACCGTAAATAATATTTTCGCCGTCATGCCAGGCAATGGTTGTGGCAAGTGTGGCGATATCACACTGAGCAGAGTTGACGGGGGCCATGACGGAAGAACCGGTCCCATAGGTCGCCTTCACACATCCTGCTTCTCCCAACGCATGACCAAAAAGAGCGGCGTGAGAATCGCCCACCATCGCCATGACGGGAATACCATCCGGAATTGTTTTAAGTCCTCGGGTATAACCGAACAGGCCACTGGAAGGTTTAATTTCTGGCAATGCAGCGCGTGGGATGTGAAACAACGCCAGCATTTCCTCATCCCACTCGCCTGTTTTCAGGTTAAGTAATTGAGTTCGCGCGGCGTTAGAGTAGTCGCAGCAAAATGAATCGCCAGCAGTCAAGTTCCATAGCAACCAGGCATCAATGGTGCCGAGACAAATTTCACCCTGGTCGGCAAGTTGCACACCCTCAGGTGTAGATTCCAGTAGCCAACGCATCTTGGAAGCGGAAAATAGCGGGGCGATAGGCAGGCCTGTAGTCGTTTTAATTTGCTGCTCTTTGCCCTCGCGACGAAGTGTTTCACAAAACTCTGCACTGCGCGTGCATTGCCAGGTAATCGCCGCATTGAGTGGTTTTCCACTCTGACGATACCAGCCGATAGCCGTTTCACGCTGATTACTGATAGCCAGAGCCGCTACATTTTCTGCCCCCACGTGGTTGATGGCCTGGGCAATAACATCAAGCGAGGCAGAGATTAACGCTTCCCCGGATTGCTCAACCCAGCCTTCACGTGGCGTCTGAATAGCCAGTGGTTGAGAAAACTTCGCCACCACGTTACCGAAACCATCAAGTGCGATGGCTTTTGCATTGGTGGTACCCTCATCCAACGCAATAACGAACCCTTTATTTCCTGCAAACATAGGTAGTCTCCTGAGTCACATTGCATCCTGGCGTGGAAGGAGATGAGGCGTTCCTCATGGTCACGTTATTACTTCATCAGGCCCTGCTGTGACATTTTGTGTTAAGGTGTGAATATATATTCGATATTGATTATTTATTTATACCTTAGCCAGATTATTCTTCCTGAGCTAGAGAAAAAATCATCAAATGTGCTGGCTATCACACTTAGAAGCGTGGTGACAGGGTGAGAAAGCCTCGAGAAACAGGATTGTTGAATCCTTTCAGTTTATTGATATTAAAGGCTTTTTAAGCAAGCGCCTTTGCGAGAAGATTTTTTCGCAAAGGCGGGCAGAAGAAAGGGAGGAGAGGATTAATCCGCAATCAGCATTCTGGCGGTGGGGAAATCAGTGATCAAAACATCAATATAACCACCCTGCATGGCGCCTTTGATGGCGGCAACTTTGTCTTTGCCGCCCGCCAGTGCCACCACATTCGGGCATTTTTTGATTTTATCCAGTGCCATACCAATCACTGGATCTTCATCGTCCTGCAACACGGGCTGACCATGTTTATCGTAGTAGTGCAGGCAGATATCGCCCACAGCACCGCGATCCGCCAGTACCTGTAACATATCCTCGTGATAATAGTTGCCCGAGGTTTTTAGCAACTGCGAGGGTTCAAGGATACCGATGCCGACAATGGCGATATCGACGTCGTCAAATCTGGCGATAACGTCAGCCACATCCTGGCTTGCCACCAGGCGTTTTTTCTCTTCTACCGAACCTTCAATGCTTTGAGAAGGAAGCAACCAGGCTTCGCAATTCAGATGCTGGGCCAGGGTCTGTGTCAAAATAGTTGCCTGCACATTGCCGTTTGGCCCCACGCCGCCCAGCAGCTGAATAACACCGCTGGCTTTTAAGTTTTGGGCGTGAACTTCATCGACCATCGCGCGAATCGTAGAACTCCAGGAAGAGACGCCAATGAAATCTTTTGGTCTTAAACGCGTTTCCAGATAGTGCGCGGCGGCAGAGCCGATAGCACGTTTAATGGTATGGTCAGTGGCATCATCTTCGGTATCGACAACAATCGCTTGTTTAATGCCGTAACGCTCTTCAATGCCTTTTTCCAGATTGAGAAAGATATTTGACGGCTGGACAACGCTGATTTTAACCACGCCTTCTTTCTGGCAACGGGTTAGCGCTCTGGAGATAAATGACTGAGAAAGCGAGAGAAGTTGGGCGATGTCAGACTGTTTTCGCCCCTCAAGATAGTAAAGAGTGGCGATCTTCACCAGTAGCCGCTGTTCATCCTGCTTAGCCATATATTTCCCCGTAAATCATTAACGTACCGCCCTTATCTTAGAGGCTTTTATCATACGCGAAAAAAGAAGACAGTTAAGTGTGATGGAGTTCTAACTTTAACCAATCCTTAAAATCAGCGATGGACAAAAATAAAAAACAGGCGGCATAATTGAATAAAGAATCATTATTGAATATATATTCAAAATGATATCAGGTCAACTGATGATTACCCGGACATGTAACTGACGGTGTAAGGAGGCAGAATGTTCCTGAGTATGATGCAGCAGCGTAAGTCTTGCCGCGCAACGCCCTGGGATTTCTGGTTTTTTTAGTCCCCGGTGGAATAAATATTCCATGTTGAAAATAAATTCAGAGGTATTAAATGAATCCCTATAGCTATGATATCCAGACCCTTGAGCGTAAAGCGCGGGCGGTACGCCGCCATATCGTGCGCTTAAATGCCAATAGCCCGGCAGGTGGACACACTGGGGCCGATCTCTCTCAGGTTGAATTACTGACCGCACTCTATTTTCGTATTCTCAATGTCGCCCCGGATCGCCTTCACGACGATGACCGGGATATATACATTCAGTCAAAAGGCCATGCTGTTGGATGTTACTACTGCGTGCTGGCGGAAGCAGGATTCTTCCCACTGGAATGGCTTTCCACTTATCAGCAGCCAAATTCACACTTACCCGGTCATCCGGTTCGGCAAAAAACGCCAGGTATTGAACTGAATACCGGAGCACTGGGACATGGTTTCCCTGTGGCTGTAGGACTTGCGCTGGCGGCGAAAAAAAGTCAAAGCCGTCGTCGTATCTTCTTAATTACTGGCGATGGTGAGCTGGCTGAGGGCAGTAACTGGGAAGCTGCACTGGCGGCGGCGCATTACGGGCTTGATAACCTGGTCATTATTAATGACAAAAATAATCTGCAATTAGCCGGGCCAACGCGCGAAATCATGAACACCGATCCTCTGGCAGAGAAATGGCTGGCATTCGGTATGCAGGTTACCGAATGTCAGGGCAATGATATGGCTTCGGTTGTCGCGACGCTTGAAGGGCTTAAACAGGAAGGCAAACCGAATGTGGTGATTGCCCACACCACTAAAGGGGCAGGCATTTCCTTTATACAAGGGCGTGCGGAATGGCATCACCGGGTGCCGAAAGGCGATGAAATTGAACAGGCACTGAAGGAACTCAAAGATGCGTAACAGTGAACATCTGGCAAATGTGATGGTTCAGGCATTTATCGATGCCGTAAATGAGGGGATCGATTTGGTGCCTGTAGTGGCTGATTCAACGTCTACGGCAAAAATTGCTCCCTTTATTAAGCAATTTCCTGACCGACTGGTGAATGTGGGTATTGCCGAACAGAGCATGGTTGGTGCCGCTGCCGGGCTGGCGCTGGGCGGCAAGGTGGCTGTTACCTGCAATGCCGCGCCATTTCTTATCGCTCGCGCTAACGAGCAAATTAAGGTTGATGTCTGCTACAACTTTACCAACGTAAAATTGTTTGGTCTGAATGCCGGGGCGAGTTATGGACCGCTGGCGAGCACGCATCATGCGATTGATGACATTGCGGTTATGCGTGGTTTCGGCAATATTCAAATCTTTGCCCCGTCTTCACCTCGGGAGTGCCGTCAGGTGATTGATTATGCTCTTCGCTATCAGGGGCCTGTTTATATCCGTATGGACGGTAAAGCCCTGCCGGAAATCCACGATGAGGACTACCGATTTGTACCAGGTGCCGTGGTGACTTTGCGCGAGGGCAGCGAACTGGCGCTGGTAGCCACAGGCTCTACCGTTCATGAAGTGGTCGATGCCGCAGAACTTTTAGCGCAGTCTGGTATCGCGGCTACAGTTGTCAGCGTACCGTCGATTCGCCCATGCGACACCAAAGCATTGCTGGCAGCGTTAAAAGGATGCAAAGCAGTGATGACGGTTGAAGAGCATAACGTCAATGGCGGCCTTGGTAGCCTGGTCGCGGAAGTGTTGGCAGAGGCCGGAACGGGGATCAAATTAAAACGCGCAGGCATTATGGATGGAGAATATGCCGCAGCGGCGGATCGTGGGTGGTTGCGTCAGCATCATGGATTTGATGCTGCCGGAATTGCAGCTCAGGCACGGGAAATGCTTTGAATTACCCGCCAGATAACCCGCATGCGGCTGTGTGCGGGTGTTTATCTGCCAGGCACAAGGTAATAACATTATTACCCCTTACTAACCACTGCACGATATGGTCGCCATTCGGCCCGCTTATCGTCATCTGTTGATGCTGACAATTGCCAATTTGGTAGTGCAGAAAACCGGCATCAGTTTGGATCTCACTTGCCTTAAATGCGCTTTCTTTGGCGGAAAATGCCAGTGTCAGCGCCAGAGAAAAGGCTAAACCGCAGCCTGCGAGTTGCTCGTGTTCTGCTGCCGTAATAATGTTGTCTGTCAATTCCCCTGCGGTTTGTGCAGAAAAAATTTCTTCAATATCAATGCCAATTGGTTGACGAGATACCACGGCTAATGCCGTAGTCCCACAGTGACTAATGCTGCCGTATACCCCCGCAGGCCAGACAGGTTGGCGATGATGATCAATTGCAGGTACGCCTTTCAAACCATACTCTCGTAAAGCATGAACGGCGGCAATCCGTCCGGCTAAATGCTCTGTTTTACGTTTACGTCCAGCGTGTTGAAGTTGTGCGTAGTGCGGCAGCCAGAGTAAATCCTGCTCGCGAAAACTCGCCGGATCAAACTCAACAAAATGCAGCGTATGTCCGGCAAAGGGGAGGGAGGTATGCGTAGTTTTCATGTCAACCATATTAGAGAATGATGACAAACGCAAAACTGCCTGATGCGCTACGCTTATCAGGCCTACGTGGTCCTGCAATATATTGAATTGGCAAGATTTTTGTAGGCCGGATAAGGCGTTCACGCCGCATCCGGCATGAACTACGCGCACTTTGTCAACAATCTGACGTTAGCTTCAGAAGTGAGTATTAATGCTCATATACCACGTACGTCCCGGCTCGTTATAGGTATACGCCCCGGCACCTGCGATATAGTTGGCTCCTGCCAGATCGCCCGTGGTCTGGGCATTACCCGCACGCCACAAACGTTTGTCGAACAGGTTGTCCACGCCGCCGGTCAGACTGACATTCTTGGTCACATCCCAGGTCGCGCTCAGGCCAACAATGCTGTACGGACTGATTTCTTTGGTTTCCGGTCCAACCGCTGGCTGACCTTTATAGTTGTACTTCTTCGGCTGCTGTTTGCCGTACCAGGTGAAGGTCGTTTGCATCGACAAATCTTCCCGTGCCTGCCAGCTCAGCGTTGAGTTCAACGTATACTCCGGGATGATCGACAAACGGTCGCCCGTGGTTTTGTTTTCACTCTTCAGCATATAAGTGATGTTATTGGTCCACATCACCGTTTCGCTAACCGGTACGTTTAACGATCCTTCCAGACCTTCAACCACCGCTTTCGGCACGTTATCCCACTGATAGAGATCGGTGCCGACTGCGTTTTGCCCTACAGCTACATAGCCCGCTTCAATCTTATTGCGATAATCGTTACGGAACCAGGTCACGCCCGCCAGCCAACCGTCGCGTTTGAACTCCAGACCAATCTCTTTGTTGATGCTGGTTTCCGCTTTCAGGTCATCGTTACCTTGCAGATAGCAGCCGCCCGCGCTGGCATAGCAGCCCTGACCTTTACTGTAGAGAATGTAGTTTGGGTTAGTCTGGTACAGACTCGGCGCTTTATAAGCGCGGGCGATGCCCATTTTGAGCGTGAAGTCATCGCCTAAACCTTGCGATATGTTCAGCGCCGGGCTCCAGTTATTGCCGACAATACTGTGATGATCGAAACGCAGCCCCGGCGTTACGATGGTGCTGTCAGTCAGCTCCATATTGTTTTCGGCAAACAGCGAGAAAATTTCTGCTTTTGAATATGGGCTACGGTCGGTGGCACTCACGCCATCAATAGCACCGCCGGTATTCGTTCCGGTCAGTGCCTGGGTGTTGGAACTCAAGTCCTTCATCCGTTGCTGATTCCACTCTGTACCCAGCGTCAGCGTTTGGTTAACGAGGAAATCAATCGGCAGGTTAACTTCGCTGTGCAGCATCACGTCATCAAGATCGATATCTACAAAATCCTGTGCCGCTTTTTCGTTAAATTTCCCTTCGGTACCGCCCGCCAGACCTTCCGGAATACGCGAGTTACGGGTGTGTTCGTACTGCACCCAGTTGCTGGTGGTCACGCCGTTATCCCAGCCACCGTTCCAGGTCAGCGAGTAGTTCTGGCGATACAGGCGGTTGGTTTCATCGCCATATTTCGAGCGAGTGTAAGCGTCAGAGTTGGTGTTCTGCGTATCACCCGCATACAGGTTACCCTGGCGGCTGTAGCCCGCTTCCAGTTCGAGTGACTGCAGAGGCGCGAAGTCCCAGCGCACCACGCCATTAATATCTTTGTTGATCACCCCTTCGCGCCCGGCTGGTAACGTCGTGGCATACGTTCCGGCACGCGCGGACTGATGGCCCTGGTTGATATCCCACGCGTCAGCCTGGGTTTTGTCGAGGTTGCCATACAAGCGGAAGCTGAATTCGTCGCCCAGCGGACCGGTCAGGCTGAAGTTGGTGCGTTTGGTGGCACCTTCCTCTTTATGTTCTGGCGCATTGAAATAAGCATCCCAGGAGCCGTGCCACTCACCACTGCCTTTTTTGGTAATGATGTTAACCACGCCGCCCGCCGCGCCGTTGCCATAACGCGCAGCTGCCGGACCACGTAGAACTTCAATACGTTCAATCATTTCAGGCGGCACCCAGGAGGTATCACCACGGGTATCGCGCTCGCCACGCCAGCCCTGACGCACAGAGTTACGGCTGCTTACCGGCTTGCCGTCAATCAAAATCAGCGTGTTTTCCGGACCCATGCCGCGAATATCAATCTGGCGGTTATTACCACGCTGACCACTGGTGGAGTTACCGGTCAGGTTAACGCCAGGCATGGTACGAATGATCTCCGATACATCGCGGGCAACCGGGTTTTTGCGGATTTCATCTGCGGTGATGGTCGAAACGCCAGGTGCCTGCAAGTTCTGCTCGGCGGCGGTAACAACAATAGTATCGTCATGTGAAACAGGAGTATCGGTCGGCTCTTGTGCCTGTGCTACCCCATAAATCCCCAGATTGACCAACAAGGCCAGGGAATGAATCTTCTTGTTCATTGTTTTATTCCTGCATTTTTGCCACGAATTGCAACTGTCGGGCATGGTCGTCATCAACACGACGCATCCCGCTACCGCGAAAACCTTTGATCCTGAAAGACACGCAGTGCAGCTGATTAATTAATGTCCGCGCTTCCCACGGCGCGCCATTACGCTATTGCAAATGCAAATAGTTATCAATAATATTATCAATATATTTCTGCAATCAATAAAAAATTGCACAGTAAACATGGGGTTATGGTGTGACGGCGTTAAAAGTAGGAAGTGAGAGCTGGTGGCAGTCGAAACATGGCCCGGAATGGCAACGTCTGAATGACGAAATGTTTGAGGTCACTTTCTGGTGGCGTGATCCCCAGGGTTCTGAAGAATACTCGACGATAAAGCGCGTATGGGTCTATATCACTGGCGTGACCGATCACCATCAGAACAGCCAGCCCCGGTCGATGCAGCGAATTGCAGGAACCGATGTTTGGCAGTGGACGACACAACTCAATGCCAACTGGCGTGGCAGCTACTGCTTTATTCCTACTGAACGCGATGACATTTTTTCTGCACCATCCCCCGATCGCCTCGAATTACGCGAAGGCTGGCGAAAACTATTACCCCAGGCGATAGCCGATCCGCTGAATCCACAAAGCTGGAAAGGCGGGCGAGGGCACGCTGTTTCTGCACTCGAAATGCCGCAAGCGTCTCTGCAACCGGGATGGGATTGTCCGCAAGCGCCAGAAACGCCTGCCAAAGAAATTATCTGGAAAAGTGAACGGTTGAAAAATTCACGCCGTGTATGGATTTTTACCACCGGCGATGCAACAGCAGAAGAACGCCCGCTGGCAGTTTTGCTTGATGGCGAATTTTGGGCGCAGAGTATGCCCGTCTGGCCTGCGCTGACTTCGCTGACCCATCGTCGGCAACTTCCGCCCGCCGTGTATGTGTTGATCGACGCTATCGACACCACGCACCGCGCCCACGAACTGCCGTGTAATGCGGATTTCTGGCTGGCAGTACAGCAAGAGTTATTACCCCAGGTGAAAGCTATTGCCCCTTTTAGCGATCGCGCCGATCGCACCGTGGTCGCCGGACAGAGTTTTGGTGGGCTTTCCGCGCTGTATGCCGGACTGCACTGGCCTGAACGCTTTGGCTGTGTATTAAGCCAGTCAGGTTCGTACTGGTGGCCGCATCGGGGCGGGCACCAAGAGGGCATGTTACTTGAACAGCTAAATACTGGTGAAGTTAGCGCCGAAGGTCTGCGCATTGTGCTGGAAGCGGGTGTTCGCGAGCCGATGATCATGCAGGCCAATCAGGCGCTGTATGCGCAATTACACCCCCTAAAAGAATCCATTTTCTGGCGTCAGGTTGACGGCGGACATGATGCGCTTTGTTGGCGCGGTGGCTTGATGCAGGGGCTAATCGACCTCTGGCAACCACTTTTCCATGACAGGAGTTGAATATGGCATTCAGTAATCCCTTCGATGATCCACAGGGAGCGTTTTACATTTTGCGCAATGCGCAGGGGCAATTCAGTCTGTGGCCGCAACAATGCGCCTTACCGGCAGGCTGGGACGTTGTGTGTCAGTCGCAGTCACAGGCGTCCTGCCAGCAGTGGCTGGAAGCCCACTGGCGTACTCTGACACCGGCGAATTTCATCCAGTTGCAGGAGGCACAATGAGCCAGCATTTACCTTTGGTCGCCGCACAGCCCGGCATCTGGATGGCAGAAAAACTGTCGGATTTACCCTCCGCCTGGAGCGTGGCGCATTACGTTGAGTTAACCGGAGAGGTTGATGCGCCACTACTGGCCCGCGCGGTGGTTGCCGGACTAGCGCAAGCAGATACGTTGCGGATGCGTTTTACGGAAGATAACGGCGAAGTCTGGCAGTGGGTCGATGATGCGCAGACGTTCGAACTGCCAGAAATTATCGACCTGCGAACCAACATTGATCCGCACGGTACTGCGCGGGCATTAATGCAGGCGGATTTGCAACAAGATCTGCGCGTCGATAGTGGTAAACCACTGGTCTTTCATCAGCTGATACAGGTGGCGGATAACCGCTGGTACTGGTATCAGCGTTATCACCATTTGCTGGTCGATGGCTTCAGTTTCCCGGCCATTACACGCCAGATCGCCAATATTTACTGCGCATGGCTGCGTGGCGAACCAACGCCTGCTTCGCCGTTTACGCCTTTCGCTGATGTAGTGGAAGAGTATCAGCAGTACCGCGAAAGTGAAGCCTGGCAGCGTGATGCGGCATTCTGGGCGGAACAGCGTCGTCAACTGCCACCGCCCGCGTCACTTTCTCCGGCACCTTTACCGGGGCGCAGCGCTTCGGCAGATATTTTGCGCCTGAAACTGGAATTTACCGACGGGGAATTCCGCCAGCTGGCTACGCAACTTTCAGGTGTGCAGCGTACCGATTTAGCCCTTGCGTTGGCAGCTTTGTGGCTGGGGCGATTGTGCAACCGCATGGACTACGCTGCCGGATTTATCTTTATGCGTCGACTGGGCTCGGCGGCGCTGACGGCTACCGGACCCGTGCTCAACGTTTTGCCGTTGGGTATTCACATTACGGCGCAAGAAACGCTGCCGCAACTGGCAACCCGACTGGCGGCTCAACTGAAAAAAATGCGTCGCCATCAACGTTACGATGCCGAACAAATTGTCCGTGACAGCGGGCGAGCGGCAGGAGAGGAACCGCTGTTCGGTCCGGTACTCAATATCAAGGTATTTGATTACCAACTGGATATTCCTGGTGTTCAGGCGCAAACCCATACCCTGGCAACCGGTCCGGTTAATGACCTTGAACTGGCCCTGTTCCCGGATGAACACGGTGATTTGAGTATTGAAATCCTCGCCAATAAACAGCGTTACGATGAGCCAACGTTAATTCAACACGCTGAACGCCTGAAAATGCTGATTGCGCAGTTCGCCGCGGATCCGGCGCTGTTGTGCGGCGATGTCGATATTATGCTGCCAGGTGAGTATGCGCAGCTGGCGCAGATCAACGCCACTCAGATTGAGATTCCAGAAACCACGCTGAGCGCGCTGGTGGCAGAACAAGCTGCAAAAACACCGGATGCTCCGGCGCTGGCAGATGCGCGTTACCAGTTCAGCTATCGGGAAATGCGCGAGCAGGTGGTGGCGCTGGCGAATCTGCTGCGTGAGCGCGGCGTTAAACCGGGCGACAGCGTGGCGGTGGCTCTACCGCGCTCGGTCTTTTTGACCCTGGCGCTACATGCGATAGTTGAAGCTGGTGCGGCCTGGTTACCGTTGGATACCGGCTATCCGGACGATCGCCTGAAAATGATGCTGGAAGATGCGCGTCCGTCGCTGTTAATCACCACTGACGATCAACTGCCGCGCTTTAGCGATATCCCTAATTTAACCAGCCTTTGCTATAACGCCCCGCTTACACCGCAGGGCAGTGCGCCGCTGCAGCTTTCACAACCGCACCACACGGCTTATATCATCTTCACCTCCGGTTCCACCGGCAGACCAAAAGGGGTAATGGTCGGGCAGACGGCTATCGTTAATCGCCTGCTTTGGATGCAAAACCATTACCCGCTTACAGGCGAAGATGTCGTTGCCCAAAAAACGCCGTGCAGTTTTGATGTCTCGGTGTGGGAGTTTTTCTGGCCATTTATTGCCGGGGCAAAACTGGTGATGGCTGAACCGGAAGCGCACCGCGACCCGCTCGCTATGCAGCAATTCTTTGCCGAATATGGCGTAACGACCACGCACTTTGTGCCGTCGATGCTGGCGGCATTTGTTGCATCGCTGACGCCGCAAACCGCTCGCCAGAGTTGCGCGACGTTGAAACAGGTTTTCTGTAGTGGTGAAGCCTTACCGGCTGATTTATGCCGCGAATGGCAACAGTTAACCGGCGCGCCGTTGCATAATCTATATGGCCCGACGGAAGCGGCGGTAGATGTCAGTTGGTATCCGGCTTTTGGCGAGGAACTGGCAGAGGTGCGCGGCAGCAGTGTGCCGATTGGTTATCCGGTGTGGAATACGGGCCTGCGCATTCTCGATGCGATGATGCATCCGGTGCCGCCGGGTGTGGCGGGAGATCTCTATCTCACCGGTATTCAACTGGCGCAGGGGTATCTTGGACGACCCGATCTGACCGCCAGCCGCTTTATTGCCGATCCTTTTGCCCCTGGCGAACGGATGTACCGTACCGGAGACGTTGCCCGCTGGCTGGATAACGGCGCGGTGGAGTACCTCGGGCGCAGTGACGATCAGCTAAAAATTCGCGGGCAGCGTATTGAACTGGGCGAAATCGATCGCGTGATGCAGGCACTGCCGGATGTCGAACAGGCCGTTACCCACGCCTGTGTGATTAACCAGGCGGCAGCCACTGGTGGTGATGCGCGTCAGTTGGTGGGCTATCTGGTGTCGCAATCAGGTCTGCCGTTGGATACCAGCGCATTACAGGCGCAGCTTCGTGAAACATTACCACCACATATGGTACCGGTGGTTCTGCTGCAACTTCCACAGTTACCACTTAGCGCCAACGGCAAGCTGGATCGCAAAGCCTTACCGTTGCCTGAACTGAAGGCACAAGCGCCGGGGCGTGCGCCGAAAGCGGGCAGTGAAACGATTATCGCCGCGGCATTCTCGTCGTTACTGGGTTGTGACGTGCAGGATGCCGATGCTGATTTCTTTGCGCTTGGCGGTCATTCGCTACTGGCAATGAAACTGGCAGCGCAGTTAAGTCGGCAGTTTGCCCGTCAGGTGACGCCGGGTCAGGTGATGGTCGCGTCAACTGTCGCCAAACTGGCAACGATTATTGATGGTGAAGAAGACAGCACCCAGCGCATGGGATTCGAAACCATTCTGCCGTTGCGTGAAGGTAATGGCCCGACGCTGTTTTGTTTCCATCCGGCATCCGGTTTTGCCTGGCAGTTCAGCGTGCTCTCGCGTTATCTCGATCCACAATGGTCGATTATCGGCATTCAGTCGCCGCGCCCTCATGGCCCCATGCAGACGGCGGCAAGCCAGGATGAAGTCTGCGAAGCGCATCTGGCAACCTTACTTGAACAACAACCGCACGGCCCATATTACCTGCTGGGTTATTCACTTGGCGGTACGCTGGCGCAGGGCATTGCGGCGCGACTGCGTGCCCGTGGCGAACAGGTGGCATTTCTTGGCTTGCTGGATACCTGGCCGCCAGAAACGCAAAACTGGCAGGAAAAAGAAGCCAATGGTCTGGACCCGGAAGTGCTGGCGGAGATTAACCGCGAGCGCGAAGCCTTCCTGGCGGCACAGCAGGGAAGTACTTCAACGGAGTTGTTTACCACCATTGAAGGCAACTACGCTGATGCTGTGCGCCTGCTGACGACAGCTCATAGCGTAGCGTTTGATGGTAAAGCGACGCTATTTGTTGCCGAACGCACGCTTCAGGAAGGTATGACTCCTGAACAGGCCTGGGCACCGTGGATTGCTGAGCTGGATATCTATCGTCAGGATTGTGCGCATGTGGATATTATCTCTCCGGTGGCGTTTGAAAAAATTGGGCCGATTATTCGTGCGACGCTAAATAAGTAAATTTATATTATCTATAAACCCATAATTACAGAAAATAATTATGGGTTTATCATTTGTTTAATTTATAAATTTGGTGGGTATTTCTCTGAAATAGAGTGAATGTTGCATTCAGTGGGAGTAATTTACAAACTTCAGCTTCGGATAAATCTCACCAACTGGTAGAGTGGGGGCCGTGGAGATTTACTCTTATTGGACTCATTTTCAGGTTATACCCCATGTCATCACTGAATATTAAACAGGGAAGTGAAGCTCATTTTCCCGAGTATCCTCTGGCGTCGCCCAGTAATAATGAAATTGATTTACTTAGTCTAATTGAAGTTTTATGGCGGGCCAAAAAAACGGTCATGGCGGTCGTTTTTGCGTTTGCCTGCGCAGGCTTGCTGATCTCTTTCATCCTGCCGCAAAAATGGACTAGCGCGGCGGTTGTCACGCCTCCAGAACCTGTTCAGTGGCAAGAGCTGGAGAAAACATTCACTAAGCTTCGTGTGCTGGATCTGGATATCAAAATTGATCGTACAGAAGCATTTAACCTGTTTATCAAGAAGTTTCAGTCTGTTAGCTTACTAGAAGAGTACCTGCGCTCATCACCTTATGTAATGGACCAATTAAAAGAGGCGAAAATCGACGAACTGGATTTGCATCGCGCAATTGTCGCATTGAGCGAAAAAATGAAAGCGGTTGATGACAATGCCAGTAAGAAAAAAGATGAACCGTCACTGTATACCTCCTGGACGCTAAGTTTTACCGCGCCAACCAGTGAAGAGGCGCAGACCGTTTTGAGCGGGTATATCGATTATATCTCTGCGTTGGTGGTGAAAGAGTCGATAGAAAACGTCCGTAATAAACTGGAGATCAAAACCCAGTTTGAAAAAGAAAAACTGGCTCAGGATCGCATTAAAACGAAAAATCAACTTGATGCAAACATTCAGCGCCTCAATTATTCACTCGACATTGCCAACGCGGCAGGAATTAAAAAGCCCGTATACAGTAATGGTCAGGCCGTTAAAGATGACCCCGATTTCTCTATTTCTCTCGGTGCTGACGGTATTGAACGCAAACTGGAAATTGAAAAAGCGGTTACTGACGTTGCGGAACTGAACGGCGAATTACGTAATCGCCAGTATCTTGTTGAGCAGTTAACAAAAGCAAATATCAACGATGTGAATTTTACGCCGTTTAAATATCAGTTAAGACCGTCATTGCCAGTAAAAAAAGACGGTCCGGGTAAGTCGATTATTGTGATCCTTTCCGCGTTGATCGGCGGGATGGTGGCTTGTGGTGGTGTGCTGTTGCGCCATGCGATGGCATCCAGAAAACAGGATGCCATGATGGCAGACCACTTAGTTTAAATCTTTGCGGTTGAAGGTGCCGTTCGTCCGAGCGGCACCACGAGCGGCGTTCCGGCAACCGGATCGTCAATAATCATGCAGCGCAGACCATAAATGCGCTCGATCAGTTCAGCAGTGACAATCTCCTTCGGTGCTCCCTGAGCAACAATTTTCCCTTCCCGCAATGCAATCAAATGGCTGGCGTAACGACAGGCCTGATTAAGATCGTGCAGCACCGCCGCCAGGGTATAGCCTTTCTCGCGGTTCAGTTCGCTTAACAGTTCCAGCAAATCAATCTGATGACTGATATCCAGCCAGGTCGTGGGTTCATCGAGCAGCATAATTGCCGTTTCCTGGGCCAGCACCATAGCGATCCACGCTCGCTGGCGTTGTCCGCCAGAAAGGGTGTCCACGCTTTGATCCGCCAGATGAGTTATTCCCGTGGCCTGCATCGCTTTTGTGACTGCCTCTTCATCTTCTTTCCGCCAGCGGGTAAACAGCGGTTGATGCGGGTAACGCCCACGCGCCACCAGCTCCTGCACGGTGATATCGCCCGGTGTGGTAGCATTTTGCGCCAACAGACCAATCCGGCGTGCAACCTCTTTACTGGCGTAATGTTGAATGTGCTCGCCATCCAGCCAGACATGCCCGTGAGCAGGCGTCATCAGGCGGCTTAAGGTACGCAGTAACGTGGATTTACCGCAGCCATTTGGCCCGATAATTGCCGTGAAGTGACCATCAGGTATTTCTACAGTCAGATTTTCCGCAACGGTATATTTGCCATATCCGAGGGTTAACTGTTCGCCGCGCAAACGGGCTACTGATTCGGTCATTTTTTGCGAGACTCCTGAATTAACAAGACGATAAGGTAAATACCGCCGAGGCTGACGGTAACGACGCCAACCGGAAGTTGATACGGCATAAACAGTTGTTGGGCGCAGAGATCGGCCACCAGCAGTAACAACGCCCCGCACAGCGCCGCCTGGGTCAGCCCCCAGCGAGCGGTGCCACTGATGCGGCGGGCAATGTGTGGCGCGACTAAAGCAATAAAGGAAATTGGCCCCGCTAGGGCAGTGGCAGCTGCGGTAAGCACTACGGCGACCAGCATCATTAACAGTCGCGAACGTTCGACGCTGACGCCCAGCGCACATGCGGTATCATCGCCCATTTCCAGCAAGCGCATTCGCCGCACCAGCAAGGCGGCGGCAATTAACATTAATATAATGATGGGTGCGGAAGGCGAGGTTTTTGCCCACGTCAGGCCATTGAGCGATCCGGCATTCCACAAACCCGCTGTTAGCGCCGTTTCTAAAGACGCTTTCAGCAACAGCCAGGTATTAAAGGCCACCAGCATGGCGCGAACACCGATACCGATAATAATCAACCGAAAGGTGTCGATACCGTTACGCCAGGCGAGCAGCCAGACCAACAGCGAAGTGACAATGCCGCCTACCATTGCTGCCAGCGCGATAGCCGTCAGGTCCTGACCAAACAGCACCATCGCCACCAGCACGCCGCTCCACGCCCCGGTGTTAAAGCCCATTACGTCAGGGCTGCCGAGCGGGTTACGCATCAGCGACTGAAAAATCGCGCCGCTGACGCCCAGCGCCGCGCCAATCAACAGCGCCATCAGCACGCGTGGTAAACGCCATTCGGTGACCACCATCGTCATACTGCGCGGCGTGTCGCCCATCAACGCGGCGAATACCTGCGAAGTTTCCAGCGTGACGGCACCGCTACGTAATCCCCACACGCCTGCCATCACACAAGCTATTAGCAACAGCAGACAGGTGATAATTAATCGGCGAGAGACGTAAATCATGCGCCACCTCGCGTTTTACGTCGTACGAGGAAGATCAGCACTGGTGCGCCAATAAAGGCACTGACTACAGAAACGCGCAGTTCGCCGGGAACAATCACCCGCCCAATGATATCGGCAAACAGCAGCAGGGCAGGGGTAGCGAGTAGCGTGACGGGCAGCGACCAGCGATGATCGGCACCTACCAGCCAGCGCGCCATGTGCGGCATCATCAGGCCAATAAAGGCAATCGGGCCAACTACCGCCGTCGCACTACCACAAAGCACGGTAATTGCCAGCAGACCAATCAACTGTGTGCGCGCTACGCGACTGCCCAGTGCCGTCGCGGTGTCACTGCCAAGGCTTAAACTGTTCAGCGCGCGGCTCAGTAATAGCGCAGTTGCTCCAGCGGTAAGCACCGGGATCAGCACCACTTTTAAGGTATGTAGATTGCGAATATCCAGCGAACCGGCTTGCCAGAAACGCAGTTGATCGTAGACGTCGGGATTAAGCAGGGCGATGCCGCTGGTCAGCCCTTCCAGCACCGCCGCCAGCGCCACGCCTGCCAGGGTTAAACGCACCGGACTTAACTGCCCGCCGCCCTGACTGCCGGTAAAGGCAACAATCAACGAGGCCACCAGCGCCCCGGCGAAGGCCATCGCCAGTTGTTCCTGTGCGGAAGAGTAACCAAACAGCGCCGCACCCAGCACAATGGCAAAACTGGCACCGGCGTTCACGCCAAGCAAACCAGGATCGGCAAGTGGGTTTCGGGTGAGGGTTTGCATTAACGCCCCGGCAAGGCCAAGCGCACCGCCTGCCAGTAAACCGGCAAGGGTGCGCGGCAGTCGTGCGTCGAGCACGATGGTGCAGTCGGCGCTCTGGCAGGTGCCGGAGAAGGCCTCCAGCGCTACGGAAGCGGGGAGTGATTTTGCCCCAATGAGCAGGCTTAATGCCGTCGCGATAATCAGTAATAACAGCAATCCGGGCACGGCAATGGCGCGTGTCACGGCAACAGAACCAGACATACGAACTTCCATGATAATGAAATTAATTATCGTTATCGATCTTATTTGGATATGTTAGCATGTGCAGCCTAAGAATAGGTATTTAAAATATTTGATGGCAAGGCATTGTAATGAATAAACAATCCTGGCTGCTTAACCTCAGCCTGTTGAAAACGCACCCGGCGTTTCGCGCAGTATTCCTCGCTCGTTTTATCTCAATTGTTTCTCTGGGTTTGCTCGGCGTCGCGGTGCCGGTGCAGATCCAGATGATGACGCATTCCACCTGGCAGGTGGGGCTTTCGGTGACGCTGACCGGCGGCGCGATGTTTGTTGGCCTGATGGTCGGCGGTGTGCTGGCGGATCGCTATGAGCGTAAAAAAGTGATTTTGCTGGCGCGCGGCACCTGTGGCATTGGCTTCATTGGACTGTGCCTGAACGCGCTGCTGCCGGAGCCGTCATTGCTGGCAATCTATTTACTTGGTTTATGGGATGGTTTTTTCGCATCACTTGGCGTTACGGCGCTACTGGCGGCGACACCTGCACTGGTAGGGCGTGAAAACTTAATGCAGGCCGGGGCGATCACTATGTTGACTGTGCGTCTGGGATCGGTGATTTCGCCCATGATTGGCGGTTTACTGCTGGCGACCGGAGGCGTAGCCTGGAACTACGGGCTGGCGGCGGCGGGCACATTTATTACCATGCTACCGTTGTTAAGCCTTCCGGCGTTGCCACCACCGCCGCAGCCGCGTGAGCATCCGTTGAAATCATTACTGGCAGGATTTCGTTTTCTACTCGCCAGCCCGCTGGTGGGAGGGATTGCGTTGCTGGGGGGTTTATTGACGATGGCGAGCGCGGTGCGGGTACTGTATCCGGCGCTGGCTGACAACTGGCAGATGTCGGCGGCGCAAATTGGCTTTCTCTATGCGGCAATCCCGCTCGGTGCGGCTATTGGCGCGTTAACCAGTGGAAAACTGGCGCATAGCGTACGGCCAGGTCTGTTGATGTTGCTCTCCACATTGGGGGCGTTCCTCGCCATTGGTCTGTTTGGCCTGATGCCGATGTGGATTTTAGGCGTGGTTTGTCTGGCGCTGTTCGGCTGGCTGAGCGCGGTTAGTTCGTTGCTGCAATATACAATGCTGCAAACGCAAACCCCGGAAGCGATGTTAGGGCGGATTAACGGTTTGTGGACGGCGCAAAACGTGACGGGCGATGCCATAGGCGCGGCGCTGCTGGGCGGTTTGGGAGCGATGATGACACCGGTTGCTTCCGCAAGCGCGAGCGGTTTTGGTTTGTTGATTATCGGCGTGTTGTTGCTGCTGGTGCTGGTGGAGTTGCGACGTTTTCGCCAGACGCCGCCGCAGGTGACAGCGTCCGACAGTTAATGCTTAAAACAGCGCCTTAAGTCTATCCAGCACTTGCATGGCGCTGTAGTAATCCAGGCGGAACGTCTCGGTTCCCAGCGCATAAACCTGCTTGTTTTGTACTGCAGGCAGGTGCGCGAGCAGCGGATTAGCATAAATAGCATCGGCGTCTTTCTGATCACCGGCGAACAGGAATAGTGACTCGCCATTTAACCCTGCAGCCAGATTTTCTCCACCAAGCTGAATGATGTCATGGCGTTTGCCCTGGCTTTGGCTGGCGTTTAAGCCTGCGGGCAACTTCGCCAGCGTAAAGCCGAGTTGTTCCAGCATCTGCCCTTGTGCTGATTCCGGCGTCCAGAGATTGGCACTGTGTGCAGCGGCGGTATAGACGATGGCAGTGACCGGCTGCGGCGGTAATTTGATTTGCTCTTTCGCCGCCGCCAGTTGCTTATCAAACTGTGCAATCCGCTCTGCCGCTTGTTTCTCATGCCCGGTAATTTCGCCAAGCTGCGTTAACAGCGACTGCCAGCTTTTGTCGTCGTAATTGATGATTAATGTTGGGGCGATGGTAGAAAGCTGATCGTACAGCGCCAGCGCCGAATCGCCGCCGGTTGCGCTAATTAAAATCAGATCCGGCATTTGCGCGGCAACGGCTTCTGCACTCGGTTCGCCGATATAGAGCCGTTGCAGTTTGCGTTCTTTCGCCACCTTGCTCCACTGGCGTAAAAAGCCCTGGTCATCCGCGACGCGGTTATTTGGCGTGGTCGCGCCGCTGGCGATCACCGGAGCATCAATCGCCAGCAGTGAGCCGGTCAGGGTGACGCTGGTGGAAACTATACGCTGCGGCTGGCTTTCCAGGGTATGAGTGCCACGGCTGTCAGTAATCTGACGCGGCCAGTCGGCGGCCTGAACTGCGGCTATTCCTGAAAGCAAAAGTCCTGTTAATAGAAGGGCGTTGCGGTAGAGCGGGGCGAGTCTCACAAGTCAGCTTCCTGTTATTAATGAAGTTAATGCTTCTCATTTTCATTGTAACCACAACCAGATGCAACCCCGAGTTGCAGATTGCGTTACCTCAAGAGTTGACATAGTGCGCGTTTGCTTTTAGGTTAGCGACCGAAAATATAAATGATAATCATTATTAAAGCCTTTATCATTTTGTGGAGGATGATATGGATACGTCACTGGCTGAGGAAGTACAGCAGACCATGGCAACACTTGCGCCCAATCGCTTTTTCTTTATGTCGCCGTACCGCAGTTTTACGACGTCAGGATGTTTCGCCCGCTTCGATGAACCGGCTGTGAACGGGGATTCGCCCGACAGTCCCTTCCAGCAAAAACTCGCCGCGTTGTTTGCCGATGCCAAAGCGCAGGGCATCAAAAATCCGGTGATGGTCGGGGCGATTCCCTTCGATCCACGTCAGCCTTCGTCGCTGTATATTCCCGAATCCTGGCAGTCGTTCTCCCGTCAGGAAAAACAAGCTTCCGCACGCCGTTTCACCCGCAGCCAGTCGCTGAACGTGGTGGAACGTCAGGCCATTCCGGAACAAACCACGTTTGAACAGATGGTTGCCCGTGCTGCCGCACTTACCGCCACGCCGCAGGTCGACAAAGTGGTGTTGTCACGGTTGATTGATATCACTACTGACGCCGCCATTGATAGTGGCGTATTGCTGGAACGGTTGATTGCGCAAAACCCGGTTAGTTACAACTTCCATGTTCCGTTGGCTGATGGTGGCGTTCTGCTGGGGGCCAGCCCGGAACTGCTGCTACGTAAAGACGGCGAGCGTTTTAGCTCCATTCCGTTAGCCGGTTCCGCGCGTCGTCAGCCGGATGAAGTGCTCGATCGCGAAGCGGGTAATCGTCTGCTGGCGTCAGAAAAAGATCGCCATGAACATGAACTGGTGACTCAGGCGATGAAAGAGGTACTGCGCAAACGCAGTAGTGAGTTACACGTTCCCTCCTCTCCACAATTGATTACCACGCCGACGCTGTGGCATCTCGCAACTCCCTTTGAAGGTAAAGCGAATTCGCAAGAAAACGCACTGACTTTGGCTTGTCTGCTGCATCCGACCCCCGCGCTGAGCGGTTTCCCGCATCAGGCCGCGACTCAGGTTATTGCTGAACTGGAGCCGTTCGACCGCGAACTGTTTGGCGGCATTGTGGGTTGGTGTGACAGCGAAGGTAACGGTGAATGGGTGGTGACCATCCGCTGCGCGAAGCTGCGGGAAAATCAGGTGCGTCTGTTTGCCGGAGCGGGGATTGTGCCTGCGTCCTCACCGTTGGGTGAGTGGCGCGAAACGGGCGTCAAACTTTCTACCATGTTGAACGTTTTTGGATTGCATTAAGGAGCGAGGATGAGCATTCCATTCACCCGCTGGCCGGAAGAGTTTGCCCGTCGCTATCGGGAAAAAGGCTACTGGCAGGATTTGCCACTGACCGACATTCTGACTCGCCACGCTGCGAGTGACAGCATCGCGGTTATCGACGGCGAGCGGCAGTTGAGTTATCGGGAGCTGAATCAGGCGGCGGATAACCTCGCCTGTAGTTTGCGCCGTCAGGGCATTAAACTTGGTGAAACCGCGCTGGTACAACTGGGTAACGTCGCTGAACTTTACATTACCTTTTTCGCGCTGCTGAAACTGGGCGTTGCGCCGGTGCTGGCGCTGTTCAGCCATCAGCGTAGTGAACTGAACGCCTATGCCAGCCAGATTGAACCGGCGTTACTGATTGCCGATCGCCAACATGCGCTATTTAGCGGGGATGATTTCCTCAACACATTTGTTGCAGAGCATTCTTCGATTCGCGTGGTGCAGCTGCTCAACGACAGCGGTGAGCATAACTTGCAGGATGCGATTAACCATCCGGCTGAGGATTTTACTGCCACGCCATCTCCTGCTGATGAAGTGGCCTATTTCCAGCTTTCCGGCGGCACCACCGGCACTCCGAAACTGATCCCGCGCACTCATAACGACTACTACTACAGCGTGCGTCGTAGCGTCGAGATTTGTCAGTTCACACAACAGACGCGCTACCTGTGCGCGATCCCGGCGGCTCATAACTACGCCATGAGTTCACCGGGATCGTTGGGGGTATTTCTCGCTGGCGGCACTGTCGTTCTGGCTGCCGACCCCAGCGCCACGCTTTGCTTCCCATTGATTGAAAAACATCAGGTGAACGTCACCGCGCTGGTGCCGCCAGCAGTCAGCCTGTGGTTGCAGGCACTGGCTGAAGGCGAAAGCCGGGCGCAGCTTGCCTCGCTGAAACTGTTACAGGTCGGCGGCGCCCGTCTTTCTGCCACCCTTGCGGCGCGTATTCCCGCTGAGATTGGCTGTCAGTTGCAGCAGGTGTTTGGCATGGCGGAAGGGCTGGTGAACTACACCCGTCTTGATGATAGTGCGGAGAAAATTATCCATACCCAGGGTTACCCAATGTGCCCGGACGATGAAGTATGGGTTGCCGATGCCGAAGGAAATCCACTGCCGCAAGGGGAAGCTGGACGCCTGATGACGCGCGGGCCGTACACCTTCCGTGGCTATTACAAAAGCCCGCAGCACAATGCCAGCGCCTTTGATGCCAACGGTTTTTACTGTTCCGGCGATCTGATCTCTATTGATCCAGAGGGTTACATCACTGTGCAGGGGCGCGAGAAAGATCAGATCAACCGTGGCGGCGAGAAGATCGCTGCCGAAGAGATCGAAAACCTGCTGCTGCGCCATCCGGCGGTGATCTACGCCGCACTGGTGAGCATGGAAGATGAGCTGATGGGCGAAAAAAGCTGTGCTTATCTGGTGGTAAAAGAGCCGCTGCGCGCGGTGCAGGTGCGTCGTTTCCTGCGTGAACAGGGTATTGCCGAATTTAAATTACCGGATCGCGTGGAGTGTGTAGATTCACTTCCGCTGACGGCGGTCGGGAAAGTCGATAAAAAACAATTACGTCAGTGGCTGGCGTCACGCACATCAGCCTGAAGGAGAGAACACGATGGCTATTCCAAAATTACAGGCTTACGCACTGCCGGAGTCTCATGATATTCCGCAGAATAAAGTCGACTGGGCCTTTGAACCGCAACGTGCCGCGTTGTTAATCCATGATATGCAGGACTATTTTGTCAGCTTCTGGGGTGAGAACTGCCCGATGATGGAGCAGGTGATCGCGAATATTGCGGCACTACGCGACTACTGCAAACAGCACAATATCCCGGTTTATTACACCGCCCAGCCGAAAGAGCAGAGCGATGAAGATCGGGCGCTGTTGAATGATATGTGGGGGCCTGGCCTGACCCGTTCGCCGGAACAGCAAAAGGTGGTGGATCGCCTGACGCCAGATGCCGACGACACGGTGCTGGTGAAATGGCGCTACAGCGCATTTCATCGTTCTCCGCTGGAGCAAATGCTCAAAGAGAGTGGACGTAACCAGCTGATTATTACCGGGGTATATGCCCACATTGGCTGTATGACCACCGCAACGGACGCATTTATGCGCGATATTAAACCGTTTATGGTGGCGGATGCGCTGGCCGATTTCAGCCGTGACGAGCATTTGATGTCGCTGAAATATGTGGCCGGGCGTTCTGGTCGGGTGGTGATGACCGAAGAATTGCTGCCAGCACCTATCCCCGCCAGCAAAGCGGCGCTGCGTGAGGTGATCCTGCCGTTGCTGGACGAGTCCGATGAACCCTTCGATGACGACAACCTGATCGACTACGGTCTGGATTCGGTGCGCATGATGGCGCTGGCGGCGCGCTGGCGCAAAGTGCATGGCGATATCGACTTTGTCATGCTGGCGAAAAACCCGACCATCAACGCCTGGTGGAAGCTACTCTCCCGCGAGGTGAAATAATGGATTTCAGCGGTAAAAATGTCTGGGTAACTGGCGCGGGGAAAGGTATCGGCTATGCCACGGCGCTGGCATTTGTTGAGGCGGGGGCGAAAGTTACAGGTTTTGATCAAGCGTTTACTCAGGAGCAATATCCTTTTGCGACCGAAGTAATGGATGTTGCCGATGCTGCGCAGGTGGCGCAGGTATGTCAGCGACTGTTAGCTGAAACGGAGCGACTGGACGTGCTGGTCAATGCGGCGGGAATTTTGCGCATGGGCGCGACCGATCAGCTCAGTAAAGAGGACTGGCAGCAGACTTTTGCGGTCAACGTCGGCGGTGCGTTTAACCTGTTTCAGCAGACCATGAACCAGTTTCGCCGTCAGCGGGGCGGGGCGATTGTTACTGTTGCGTCCGACGCCGCACACACGCCGCGCATTGGTATGAGTGCTTATGGCGCGTCGAAAGCGGCGCTGAAAAGCCTGGCGTTGAGCGTCGGGCTGGAACTGGCGGGTAGCGGCGTGCGCTGTAATGTGGTTTCGCCGGGCTCCACCGACACCGATATGCAACGCACGCTGTGGGTTAGCGATGACGCCGAAGAGCAGCGTATTCGCGGCTTTGGCGAGCAGTTTAAACTCGGCATTCCGCTAGGGAAAATCGCTCGTCCGCAGGAGATTGCCAATACGATTTTGTTCCTCGCCTCTGATCTCGCCAGCCATATCACCCTACAGGATATTGTGGTCGATGGCGGCTCAACGCTGGGGGCATAAGCATGATCTGGAAACGCCATTTAACGCTCGACGAGCTGAATGCCACCAGCGATAACACAATGGTGGCGCATCTGGGAATTGTGTATACCCGTCTGGGCGATGATGTGCTGGAAGCCGAAATGCCGGTTGATACCCGTACTCATCAGCCGTTTGGCCTGCTGCATGGCGGCGCGTCGGCGGCGCTGGCGGAAACGCTGGGATCGATGGCCGGATTTATGATGACCCGCGACGGACAGTGTGTGGTGGGCACGGAACTTAACGCCACACATCATCGCCCGGTGTCTGAGGGAAAGGTGCGCGGTGTCTGCCAACCGCTGCATCTTGGACGACAAAATCAGAGCTGGGAAATCGTCGTTTTCGATGAACAGGGGCGGCGTTGCTGCACCTGTCGGCTGGGCACAGCGGTTTTGGGATGAACCCGACAGAATAAAATGAGATTGCAGGAAAATTCGGTTAACGGAGTGATCGAGTTAACATTGTTAAGTTAAATATTGGTTTCAACTCCGATTTACATGGTTGCTGTGTTGTTAAATTGTACAAAGATGTTATAGAAACAAAATGTAACATCTCTATGGACACGCACACGGATAACAACTATGAACAAATCAGGGAAATACCTCGTCTGGACAGTGCTCTCTGTAATGGGAGCATTTGCTCTGGGATACATTGCTTTAAATCGTGGGGAACAGATCAACGCGCTGTGGATTGTGGTGGCGTCGGTCTGTATCTATCTGATCGCTTACCGTTTTTATGGGCTGTATATCGCCAAAAATGTGCTGGCGGTTGACCCGACGCGTATGACGCCAGCGGTGCGCCATAACGACGGGCTGGACTATGTGCCGACGGACAAAAAAGTGCTGTTCGGTCACCATTTTGCGGCCATTGCCGGAGCAGGTCCGTTGGTTGGGCCGGTACTGGCGGCGCAAATGGGTTACCTGCCAGGGATGATCTGGCTGCTCGCAGGGGTGGTTCTCGCCGGTGCGGTGCAGGATTTCATGGTGCTGTTTGTTTCCACGCGCCGTGACGGTCGCTCGCTGGGTGAGCTGGTCAAAGAAGAGATGGGGCCAACCGCCGGGGTGATAGCGCTGGTGGCCTGCTTTATGATCATGGTCATTATCCTTGCCGTGCTGGCGATGATCGTGGTTAAAGCCCTGACTCATAGCCCGTGGGGAACGTATACCGTTGCGTTCACCATTCCGCTGGCGCTGTTTATGGGGATCTACCTGCGCTATTTGCGTCCGGGGCGTATTGGCGAAGTGTCGGTGATTGGTCTGGTGTTCCTTATTTTCGCCATTATCTCTGGCGGCTGGGTGGCAGAAAGCCCGACGTGGGCACCGTACTTTGACTTTACCGGCGTGCAGCTGACCTGGATGCTGGTGGGTTACGGTTTTGTGGCGGCGGTGCTGCCGGTGTGGTTGCTGCTGGCTCCGCGTGACTACCTCTCAACCTTCCTGAAAATCGGGACTATCGTCGGTCTGGCGGTGGGCATTTTGATTATGCGCCCGACGCTGACCATGCCTGCGCTAACTAAATTTGTCGATGGCACTGGCCCGGTATGGACCGGTAACCTGTTCCCGTTCCTGTTTATCACCATTGCCTGTGGCGCGGTGTCTGGCTTCCATGCACTGATCTCTTCCGGCACTACACCGAAGATGCTGGCGAACGAAGGGCAGGCGTGCTTTATCGGCTACGGTGGGATGTTGATGGAATCCTTCGTGGCGATTATGGCGCTGGTTTCCGCCTGTATCATCGATCCGGGTGTGTACTTCGCCATGAACAGCCCGATGGCGGTGCTGGCTCCGGCAGGGACGGCGGATGTGGTTGCTTCTGCCGCGCAGGTGGTGAGTAGCTGGGGCTTTGCGATTACCCCGGATACGCTAAACCAGATTGCCAGCGAAGTGGGTGAACAGTCGATCATTTCTCGTGCGGGCGGTGCGCCGACCCTGGCGGTGGGGATGGCCTACATTCTGCACGGTGCGCTGGGCGGCATGATGGATGTGGCGTTCTGGTATCACTTCGCCATTCTGTTTGAAGCACTGTTTATTCTGACGGCGGTGGATGCGGGTACGCGTGCTGCGCGCTTTATGTTGCAGGATCTGCTGGGCGTGGTGTCTCCGGGCCTGAAACGGACCGATTCACTGCCTGCTAACCTGCTGGCAACGGCGCTGTGCGTGCTGGCGTGGGGCTACTTCCTGCATCAGGGCGTGGTCGATCCGCTGGGCGGTATTAACACCTTGTGGCCGCTGTTTGGTATTGCCAACCAGATGCTGGCAGGGATGGCGCTGATGCTTTGTGCTGTGGTGCTGTTCAAAATGAAACGTCAACGTTACGCCTGGGTGGCGCTGGTACCAACGGCCTGGCTGCTGATTTGTACCTTGACCGCAGGCTGGCAGAAAGCGTTTAGCCCGGATGCGAAAGTCGGATTCCTGGCGATTGCTAACAAGTTCCAGGCAATGATCGACAGCGGCAATATTCCGTCGCAGTATACTGAGTCACAGCTGGCGCAACTCGTGTTCAACAACCGTCTGGATGCCGGGTTAACCATCTTCTTTATGGTGGTCGTGGTGGTTCTGGCGCTGTTCTCGATTAAGACGGCACTGGCGGCATTGAAAGAGCCGAAGCCAACGGCGAAAGAAACGCCATATGAGCCGATGCCGGAAAATGTCGAGGAGATCGTGGCGCAGGCGAAAGGCGCGCACTAAAGTCAGAGTGAGGGGGAATGTGCTGAGCGCTCCCCTTACTCTCATCCCGAGCGTGTTGATAGCAATTAAGCCCTCTTAATTCAGGAGGGCATTTGTATTACCGGAGGTTTAGATGTTTGATTCACTGGCAAAAGCCGGAAAATATTTAGGTCAGGCGGCGAAACTGATGATTGGTATGCCTGATTACGACAACTATGTCGAACATATGCGGGTTAACCATCCCGATCAAACGCCGATGACCTACGAGGAGTTTTTCCGTGAGCGGCAGGACGCGCGCTACGGTGGAAAAGGCGGCGCGCGCTGCTGCTAAATATGTACGTCAGGCTTTAAACGATTCCACTTTTTCGAACGCTGCACGCAACGTATCTGGTGTCAGCGTGACCGGCAGGTAATGAATGGATTCCACCGGACGCAAGGTGTGGGCAATCACTTTGTCGATCTCCGCCTGATTATTGATATCCACTTCCAGCTCCGCCAGCGTAGTCGGCAGATGAAAACGCTGATACGCCCCGGTTAATTGCGCCAGCACATCATCCTGACCCAGCAAGGCGCTTTGCACCAGAATTCCGTAGGCGACTTTGGTGCCGTGGAGAAACTTCTCGGTTTGCGGCAAAACGGTCAGACCGTTATGCACAGCATGGGCCGCCGCCACACGCGTAAAACGATCGCCCAGACCACCAACCATCCCACCACCAGCAATAATGGCATCCACCACATCGCAAAATGATTGCGTTAACTGGTGATTTTGCTGATCGCTCAGCGCCTGTTCGCTACTGTTTAACAAGACGTCGCGAATAGCCTGCGCATTATTGATCCCTAGCCGCACGGTTAGCGGCAACGTTTCTGGTTGCGGGGCCAGCACCACCGCTTCATACCATTTCGCCAGCGTGTCACCGATCCCCGCCAGCAGATATTGTTGCGGCGCGTTGAGGATAATCTCCGGTTCCACCAGCACCATAAAATTGGCGTCGTCGAAAATCTCATAATGCAGCGCTTGTCCGGCATCGTTATACCAGACGGAGAGCGGTGTCCAGGCGGCGCAGGTAGCGGCGATCGTCGGAACGGCAACAAACGGCAGACCGAGACGGCGGGCGAGGGCTTTCGCGGTGTCGAGTAGTGCGCCGCCGCCGACGCCAATCACCACGCTGCGATCGTCACCGGACTCCGCCGCCAGTTGTTGCACATCGCTTTCGCTGCAATGACCACGAAACAAAATATGCTTTACCCCTGGCAGTTCAAACGCAGGCGGCAGTTTGGTTTGTGCCGCAGCAATGGCGCGTTCGCCGTAGATCCACACCGCGCGAGAAAGTTGTTCATCAGTGAAAAAATCGTGCAGGTGATTGAAACTTCCGGGATGTGAAAAGTAGTTAGCCGGGCCGACGACCACGCGGATAGGATTGTGAGGCATGTTGTGTTGTCCTTATTGTTTTATTTAGACATCTAAACGTCTTGATTGCCAAATACTAGCATCGTGTTATAGTGCCTTCAACACGCAACTTCGTCAGGTACAATAAAAATGACAAATAACCCTCTGATTCCACAAAGCAAACTTCCACAACTTGGCACCACTATTTTCACCCGGATGAGCGCGCTGGCGCAGCAACACCAGGCCATTAACCTTTCGCAAGGCTTTCCTGATTTTGATGGTCCGCGCTATTTACAGGAGCGGCTGGCGTACCATGTTGCCCAGGGGGCAAACCAATACGCACCCATGACCGGCGTGCAGGCCTTGCGCGAGGCGATTGCTCAGAAAACGGAACGTCTGTATGGCTATCAACCGGATGTCGACAGCAATATCACCGTGACGGCAGGGGCGACGGAGGCGTTATACGCGGCGATAACCGCATTGGTGCGCAATGGCGACGAAGTGATTTGTTTTGATCCCAGCTATGACAGTTACGCCCCCGCCATCGCACTTTCGGGGGGAATAGTGAAACGTATTGCACTGCAACCGCCGCATTTTCGCGTTGACTGGCAGGAATTTGCCGCATTGTTAAGCGAGCGCACCCGACTGGTGATCCTCAACACCCCGCATAACCCCAGTGCAACTGTCTGGCAGCAGACTGATTTCGCCGCTCTGTGGCAGGCGATCGCCGGGCACGAGATTTTTGTCATTAGCGATGAAGTCTACGAGCACATCAATTTTTCACAACAGGGCCATGCCAGCGTGCTGGCGCATCCGCAATTGCGTGAGCGAGCGGTGGCGGTGTCATCGTTTGGCAAGACCTATCATATGACCGGCTGGAAAGTGGGTTATTGCGTTGCGCCTGCGCCCATCAGCGCCGAGATCCGCAAAGTGCATCAGTATCTGACCTTTTCGGTGAATACCCCGGCACAGTTGGCGCTTGCCGATATGCTACGTGCAGAACCTGAGCATTATCTTGCGTTACCGGACTTTTATCGCCAGAAGCGCGATATTCTGGTGAATGCCTTAAATGAAAGTCGGCTGGAGATTTTACCGTGCGAAGGTACATACTTTTTGCTGGTGGATTACAGCGCCGTATCTACGCTGGATGATGTTGAGTTTTGCCAGTGGCTGACGCGGGAGCACGGCGTAGCGGCGATTCCGCTGTCGGTGTTTTGCGCCGATCCCTTCCCACATAAACTGATTCGTCTCTGTTTTGCCAAGAAGGAATCGACGTTGCTGGCAGCAGCAGAACGCCTGCGCCAGCTGTAGTTATTTAACCGTCCAGGCGCGGGAAAATTGACGGTCGGCAAACAACTCTTGCAGGCCGTTAATTTGCTTCAGGCGCAACACTTCGTCGCTGTCCATTCCCAGCTCTTTGCCAATTTTATTATCGTCCCATCCCAACTGGCTGAGTTCTCGGACGATTTCTGACATGGCAGTGATTTGGTGACGTCCACGAGCGCGATTATGACGAATAGTCGCGGCGATGCGTTGATTACGCGTACCTTCCAGACAGGTCACCGGCAAATAACCTTTTAAGCGTAATTTTAACGATGATGAGCCTTTACCAATTTCATGGCGGTGAAAACCATCCACGATTTCCAGAGCATTTTTATCCGTATGCGTGACTACAATGGGTTGGGTAAAACCATCTATTTCAATGGATTTTTTCAGCAGTTTTTTTTCGGGTGGTGCCACGTTGTTTGGGTTGTAATCATTAGGCATAAGTTGGCTGTTTTTAACCCACAGAACGCAATCCACTGGCTCTTCACGAAAGGGGCTAACCTGATGGATCGCCATGCGGATTTCATTAATCGCTTTGATGCGATCATCTTCCGGCAAGCTGGCGAGAAATTGGGTTAAATCCTGCGTTAATCGTTGTTGCATAGTATCCCCCATTCCTGACGTTTTCCTTTTATCCGTTCGTTATAACGCTGATAGTTCTTCGCTTTCGTAGGACTAAATGATAATGCCCGGCACCAGTAATCGTTATTGAGTAAAACTTTGCATATTCGCCGCCAGGAGGGGATATCTTTCGCGCCAATGTCCCCTTGCTGGGTTTGTGGAACTTCGATGCCTTTTTTCTGATACCAGTGCAAATAAATAGCGATTTTATTGCGGTAATGCTCAGCCGTTTTTTCCGGCATGCTATTGAGCAGCAATAATGCATATTCTTGCCAGTCTAAATGTTCTGGCTTGAGGATTTTCCGATGACCATAAAAATGATTATCATGTCCGGCGTAAATGCCGCCACTTTTTACCCCGCTGACTCGTGCGCACATAGCAGCCCAGCGATCCGGTTCGATAACGTGATAGAGCCATAATCCTTGCCGTTGCTCCGGGCCAAAAGGTTCGCAAATTCGCATATGACGCAGAGGGACGCCTGCCTGATACATTATATTATACAGTGGGTTACAGAGCTGTTGATGGTTAGCATACCAGGTCCAGATATCAGCCACTTTCCAGTCGTAGATGGGGTAAATGTACCAGCTATGACCGCCTGGTGCGGCGGTGGTCCAGGGCTTATCATCGGCAAAACGTTGTTTATTTAAACTGGCGATGGCGACAAAACGGTTGTAGGACTCATCTGCGCGGATGCCGATCATCATCGCCGCCGGACGCTTTTGCGAAAACCATTCGGCAAACTCACGCACAAATTGTTCGAAGGTCATACCAGGCTGGTAAAAGGAGAAAAAGTCAGGATCGGTTATCGCATCTTGCGGGGGCTGACGCACCCATTCGACATCAGGTTCCCAGCACTGCCATTCGGGTTGGTATTGTGAAAGGGAATTTTGCGTCGTAAGCGGGAGCGCAACCCAGTAAAACTCTTCGATGACATCGGCGTAAAACTCACGTAATGACTGAACATAGTTAATAGTGCATGAGAACTGCGCTTCCCAGTCGATAAACAAAACGCAGATTTTTTTGCCCATTTGTCGGGCAATTTCGGCTGTCAGATGCAGCATTAATCCGGAATCTTTACCACCCGAAAAAGAAACACAGATACGGGGTAGGGTATTAAGTGTCCAGGTAATACGTTCTTTTGCAGCTTCCAGAATATTCAGTGGAAGCGGGATTTTATAAATAGACATCTAAAAACGCTCTCTGAACGTTACGGGGTGATTCGTGAGATGAATCCGCTAATTATAGGATAAACGAAGCAAGATAGAGCACATTATTTTATATTCACACAATGAATTAATTGATGCGTAATATATTATTTGTCAGTGGTAATGAATCAGAAGCTATCATTTAAACGATCTATGAATCGGGAGAAGACAAGGTTGTTCAACGAAGCCTTGTTATAGGAAATATAAAGTTTAACCGCAGGAAGAGATTGTTCCAGTTTTATTTCTTTTAACTTCAAAAAGTCACGATGTAAATCGTACAGTTCGGTGGGCACAATGCCTAATAAGTCAGTAACAGAAATACTATTAATTATAGTCATCAAAGAAGAACTGCGAAATGAAACTTTACGGTTCATAAAACGTTCATCTATGTCCATTTGAATTTCGTCAATCCCTGCTGATTTAGATATCAACAGGGTGAATTCTTCGGCGATAATTTGTTCATAGTTACTGGTATCAGTAATACGAGGATGTTTGTTGCTACATATAAGGGAATTGCGAATAGTGTGTAACGGCATGCAGATGACAGAGCGACTAATTACTGGTTGCAGCGTAATTGCCAGGTCAGTTTTGCGTTGAACCAACAGTTCTTCGGCATTTTCAGCTGAAAGCAGGATGTCATGGCATTCTATATCGATTGAAGTATCTTGTCTAAGACAGCGGATTAGCATGTTGTTATTAGTACAAGAAATAAGCTGAGGACCGTAGATAATAAAATTTTTCTTTAGTTCAGACTTATTAACGATATTGATCGTTTGTTCAAGGCCTCTGAGATTTTTCTCAAGATGGTGATGCAGGTTTAACCCTGTTGTAGTCGGCGCGATACCTTTCCCTGAGCGAATGAATAACGGGTCATTAAATTGCGCACGTAAACGTTGTAACGACTGACTAACAGCAGAGGGCGTTATATATAATGATTCTGCCGCTTTACTAATGCTGAGATGTTGATAAATACATTCAAATATGACCAGTAAATTGAGGTCAAATTTTTTTAGATCATAAAGATTAGCCATAACATACTCCGTTGTATTGTCTCTTCCATAAATCATTCACTTGATCAATAATGTTGTTGTATTTATATGTGTTATGTTTTTCTGCTTAACTTTGGATTAAGATTTTCTAAAATAGCATAGCTGTCAGGTGGGTTACGAGCAATTCATGCGTTTTTAGGATGGTTAAAAAGCAAGGATATATTTCAACCATCCATGAATTATCCTTTATTTATTCCTCATAATGATATTAAGCGTTTTCTGATCGGGTAATCCGACGGCTTGTTGCAGGGTATTTTCCTTACTCATGTAATAGATAGCTGGTGTGACATTTGCCCCCAGATCGTCCATGAGTTTCTCGTTGTCGCTTAACACTTTCATTTGCTCTGTACTTACGTTTGCAGGCACGCTTAGCTTAAGCTTGCCACCAGAGGCTTCATATTGTTGCCAGGTTTTTGCGGGATCTTTGGAGGCAAGAATTGCCGCTGCTGTCGCCGGGCTTTCTGGTTTGATAACCCCAACCAACAATGTTCTTAATTGCACTTTGCCAGAATCTACCCACGGACGAGCCTGCTGCCAGAACTGTTTACAATATGGGCAGAACGGATCGGCGAAGACGTAGACAATGACCGGCGCGTCTTTTTTACCGTCGAGGAGCCAGTGGGATTGTTCCATCCGTTGCCACATTTCACGTCCGGCGGGTGCGTAAATTTCTTTTTCGATAAGCGTGTTACTCAGGTTTTCACCTTTTTCGTTGTACATGTAACCAGAGATAGCGTGCTTACCATCTGGAGTCAGGTAGATGGTGACGCCCATATCCTGATACTTACCGAGATAACCTTTCATTCCTCCAGGGGCATCGAACGTTTTGATGATTGTAATACCCTGTTTTTCAATCGCTTTTACTGGGGCAGGAAGTTCCTCTGCGAAGGCGATTGCAGGAAGCAGAGCCAGTAAAAGTATCTTTTTTAACATTAATTTGTCCTTTTCAGTCAGTGCAAAAGTCGAGTAAAAGGCATAACCTATCACTGTCATAGGTAAGAGCTTAGATCAGGTGATTGCCCTTTGTTTATGAGGGTGTTGTAATCCATGTCGTTGTTGCATTTGTAAGGGCAACACCTCAGCCTGCAGGCAGGCGCTGAAGATACCAAAGGGTAGTTCAGATTACACGGTCACCTGGAAAGGGGGCCATTTTACTTTTTATCGCCGCTGGCGGTGCAAAGTTCACAAAGTTGTCTTACGAAGGTTGTAAGGTAAAACTTATCGATTTGATAATGGAAACGCATTAGCCGAATCGGCAAAAATTGGTTACCTTACATCTCATCGAAAACACGGAGGAAGTATAGATGTCCTTGATTAACACCAAAATTAAACCTTTTAAAAACCAGGCATTCAAAAACGGCGAATTCATCGAAATCACCGAAAAAGATACCGAAGGCCGCTGGAGCGTCTTCTTCTTCTACCCGGCTGACTTTACTTTCGTATGCCCGACCGAACTGGGTGACGTTGCTGACCATTACGAAGAACTGCAGAAACTGGGCGTAGACGTATACGCAGTATCTACCGATACCCACTTCACCCACAAAGCATGGCACAGCAGCTCTGAAACCATCGCTAAAATCAAATATGCGATGATCGGCGACCCGACTGGCGCCCTGACCCGTAACTTCGACAACATGCGTGAAGATGAAGGTCTGGCTGACCGTGCGACCTTCGTTGTTGACCCGCAGGGTATCATCCAGGCAATCGAAGTTACCGCTGAAGGCATTGGCCGTGACGCGTCTGACCTGCTGCGTAAAATCAAAGCAGCACAGTACGTAGCTTCTCACCCAGGTGAAGTTTGCCCGGCTAAATGGAAAGAAGGTGAAGCAACTCTGGCTCCGTCTCTGGACCTGGTTGGTAAAATCTAAATTTCCTTTGTCTTTCGCGCTACTAACTCCGGCGCGAGATACTTCGGAAATTCACCTAATTCTTCGGGTGCTGCGGCACCCGATTTTCTTCCCCGCACCATGATGCAAGCTGCATCCAGCTAGCCGCAGAGGCCGCTTGCATGATGATGTTTAAAGCCCAGGAGATAAACATGCTCGACACAAATATGAAAACTCAACTCAAGGCTTACCTTGAGAAATTGACCAAGCCTGTTGAGTTAATTGCCACGCTGGATGACAGCGCTAAATCGGCAGAAATCAAGGAACTGTTGGCTGAAATCGCAGAACTGTCAGACAAAGTCACCTTTAAAGAAGATAACAGCTTGCCGGTGCGTAAGCCGTCTTTCCTGATCACCAACCCAGGTTCCAACCAGGGACCACGTTTTGCAGGCTCCCCGCTGGGCCACGAGTTCACCTCGCTGGTACTGGCGTTGTTGTGGACCGGTGGTCATCCGTCGAAAGAAGCGCAGTCTCTGCTGGAGCAGATTCGCCATATTGACGGTGATTTTGAATTCGAAACCTATTACTCGCTCTCTTGCCACAACTGCCCGGACGTGGTGCAGGCGCTGAACCTGATGAGCGTACTGAACCCGCGCATCAAGCACACTGCAATTGACGGCGGCACCTTCCAGAACGAAATCACCGATCGCAACGTGATGGGCGTTCCGGCAGTGTTCGTAAACGGGAAAGAGTTTGGTCAGGGCCGCATGACGTTGACTGAAATCGTTGCCAAAATTGATACTGGTGCGGAAAAACGTGCGGCAGAAGAGCTGAATAAGCGTGATGCTTATGACGTATTAATCGTTGGTTCCGGCCCGGCGGGTGCAGCGGCAGCAATTTACTCCGCACGTAAAGGCATCCGTACCGGTCTGATGGGCGAACGTTTTGGTGGTCAGATCCTCGATACCGTTGATATCGAAAACTACATTTCTGTACCGAAGACCGAAGGCCAGAAACTGGCAGGTGCGCTGAAAGTTCATGTTGATGAATACGACGTTGATGTGATCGACAGCCAGAGCGCGAGCAAACTGATCCCGGCAGCGGTTGAAGGCGGCCTGCATCAGATTGAAACAGCTTCTGGCGCGGTACTGAAAGCACGCAGCATTATCGTGGCGACTGGTGCAAAATGGCGCAACATGAACGTTCATGGCGAAGATCAGTATCGCACCAAAGGCGTGACCTATTGCCCGCACTGCGACGGCCCGCTGTTTAAAGGCAAACGCGTAGCGGTTATCGGCGGCGGTAACTCCGGCGTGGAAGCGGCAATTGACCTGGCGGGTATCGTTGAGCACGTAACGCTGCTGGAATTTGCGCCAGAAATGAAAGCCGACCAGGTTCTGCAGGACAAACTACGCAGCCTGAAAAACGTCGACATTATTCTGAATGCGCAAACCACGGAAGTGAAAGGCGACGGTAGCAAAGTCGTAGGTCTGGAATATCGCGATCGTGTCAGCGGCGATATTCACAACATCGAACTGGCCGGTATTTTCGTCCAGATTGGTCTGCTGCCGAACACCAACTGGCTGGAAGGCGCAGTCGAACGTAATCGCATGGGCGAGATTATCATTGATGCGAAATGCGAAACCAACGTCAAAGGCGTGTTCGCAGCGGGTGACTGTACGACGGTTCCGTACAAGCAGATCATCATCGCCACTGGCGAAGGTGCCAAAGCCTCTCTGAGTGCTTTTGACTACCTGATTCGCACCAAAACTGCATAAGAAGAAGTAAGATTCACCTGTAATTGCTTAGCCGCCGGGGTCAAACCTGGCGGCTTTTTTATTGCATTAAAAAGCCCTGCAGGGATGGCTCCGGGCAGGGCGGGAGACTTATTCTGGCAATTAACGCACAACCAGCACCGGCAAATTGGCGTGGCGGATTACGCTCGAGGCGTTAGAACCCAACAGATGAGTTGAAATTGATGGGTTACGCGAACCAATCACTACTACATCTGCATCAAGTTCTTTCGCTAACTCGTTAACTTCATCCCGCACACTACCAAAACGGACATGTTGCTTAATGCGGGAAGGATCGATGGTGAAGTGGCTGACCATCGTTTGCAAACGTTCTTCTGCTTCATGTTGCAGATGCTCTTCAAAACGACGTACATCAGCGGCAAAACGGTGCAGGCTCAGGCTGGCTGACCCCGGTAGTACGTGAAGTAGATGAATAACTCCGTCATCCTGGGCGAGGAATTCAGCGTGGCGAATCGCTTTGTCGCTCAATTCCATTTCGAAAACATCCACTGGCATGATGATTGTTTTGTACATAAGCATTCTCTCCTTGTTTTTGCATGTATACATAACAGCACATTATTGGTTATGAATCTATAATTTGCGAGGCTGATTTGATCTGAATTTGCTATTGAGCTGGAAAATAAATAAAACCAGGCGCTACCAGCGTTGTTCAAGGTATAGCACTGCAGCAACAATAATTGCTGCTATGAATATATAAAATGCAGTGATACCGAGAGCTTCGCTCATATGAGGTTCCGCAGATGAATAACCAGTTCAGATTAGAATGCTGCGCTTAAGCGCAAAATGATAAATCTGGTTGATATTTGAGCGGAAAGAGGATGCGAGTGCATCCTCTGGGCAAAGCGAGTTATCGCTTGTGCAGATGGGATTAAAGCAGGTAGTCGCCAGCAGCTTCTGGCTGGTATTCGAGTTCCAGCACTTCAAGGTGGGTTGCAACGCCGCCCGGAAGTTCCCAGTGAATGGAATCGCCAACGCGCAGCCCCAGCAGTGCGGCACCTACCGGAGCCATAACGGAAAGCTGAGTATTGCTGTCGGTCATTTTTGCCGGATACACCAGCGTGCGCACACGCACTTCGCCATCGCTAAGATTGCGGAATTTAACCCGGCTGTTCATTGTCACCACGTCGTGTGGCATCTCTTCTGGCGAACACATTTGGGCGCGATCCAACTCTGCGTTTAACGCGTCGGCGATTGGCAAACCAGCATAGGCGGGTTGCTCCAGCAGAATATCGATGCGTTCGGCATCCAGGTCGTTAATGATGATAGTTGGTCTGGACATTTTTACTCCATGTCGTCGGTACTGCGAGTGTCGCAGATAAACATACCCAAAAGAAAACCCTCACCGTCAGGCGGCGAGGGTTTAACTCACATGATGATACTGACTGTTGCTCACTCTTTGAAGTGATTTGCGTCACATTCAGGGAATTCCTCAATGTAGCGCATTATGTATAAATCTTAATCGTCATGGTTTATGGGAGACGAATTAGCGTGTTTTGTAAATCAGAGGATTAATAACCTGCTTTATCAATCACAAAGGTTTTGCCACAGTTACCTGGGTGTGGTTGTGGCAAGAATGAGTTTGCAGAAAGCGGAGCGTTGATGGCGTCAGCTTTGATCGAGATCTGAATTTCAGTCAAATACGCAGGGTTACCCTGGCACGTTAGCTTAACTGCTTTCACGTTCTCTTTTCCCCAGCTTTTGGCAAAGGCGGCGTCAAAGTCACGGCGGCTCACTGTTTTACCGTAATTATCCGCAAGGAATTTTCCGGCTTCGCTCTCTTTAATTTCTTGATTCAGGCGTACCATCGTGCCGAAGTATGCGTCTGGATCAAAACCAAAGCAGGCACCGTGTTTGGCATATTCGTAGCGTTCCAGGCAGGAACGTCCGCCAGCTCCTGGCATGACTTCACTTAGTTTAGCTGCCGTTTCCAGTGATAACCCGGTTTCCGGCGATGAACACATCCGGCTGGCACGTGCTTCTGGCAGATTCGGGATTGGGCGAGTAGCGCAACCGAAGCGCATCCAGCGGCGTTCATCAACACCACGGGCAGCAACCGATTTAGGCAATCCTGGCCACAGACCATGTACGGTCAAAAAATCAGCTTTGTTGGTCGTTTCGGTTTGCAGGCGACATTCATCTCGTTCGTTACGATTTCGGTCGTATTGACTCTGACAAAATCCGGTTTGCCATGAGAGGGCCAGGACATAGCGATCAAAATCGTCATACTGTTTTGCCTGCAACGCCACGGCGTTGGCAGAAGAGAAGGGAAGCAGAGAAACCGCGAGCAACGCGGCGTTACGCCAGAATGCTTTCATAATGGGTGTGGAACTCATACATACACTGAATATTATCTATTAAATCATAAAAAAGCCCGCCAGGTGGGCTTACCTGGCGGGCGTGATGATTTATTCAGCGTTTGGCGAACGTATTAGTTCCACATGGCGAGAATCGGCCAGCCAACCAACAGCAGCATAGAGATGTAAATCACCCCGAAGATTGCGCCAAGACGCCAGTAATCTTTTGATTTCACATAGCCACAGCCGTAAATAATCACCCCAGGACCGGTTGCATAAGGCGTCAGACAGCCCATGATACCGATAGACAGCACCAGCAGGATACACAGTTGTTCCATTGGTACGCCCGGAATCCCTTTACCGACGGCCAGAATAACCGGCAGCATGGTTGCGGTGTGCGCAGACAGGCTGGCAAACAGGTAGTGGGCAAAGTAGAACACCAGAACCAGTACAATCACCGTTGCGTTTGGTGAGAAGCCTTCCAGGTGCGTACTCATCGTGTTGGCGAACCAGTCGATAAAGCCAGAACGGGTCAGACCATTCGCCATAACAACCAGCGTTGCCAGGTTGACCAGCGTGTTCCATGCGCTGTTATAGCGAGTAATGTCTTTCCACGGCACAACGTGCAGCGCCAGCATCAGCGAAACTGCCAGCAGACCTACCGCAGTAGCATTAATGACTTCACTGCCAAATACCCACAAACCTAAGCTGAGCAATACAAGGCCAATCAGCGTCCACTCTCTGCGTGTCAGCGCACCCATGGTTTTTAGTTCATCACCCGCCCAGGTTGCCACTTCTTCACTGTGTGTGATTTCCGGTTTGTACAGCACGTAGGAAAGCCACGGCGCAATGATAAGCAAGATAACCCCAACCGGCAGGAAGCAGAGGAACCACTGCAACCAGCTAATCTGGATACCGGCAATTTTGCTGACGAACTCCAGACCCAGCACGTTTGGTGCCGCACCGGTGACAAACATGGACGAACTCAGACTGGTACTAATGACCATCATCCACATCAAATAGCCGCCAATACGACGCGCGGACGGATCGTTCGGGAATGATTTAAACAGCGGCGGCAGGTTTTTAATGACCGGAAAAACCGTACCCCCGGTACGCGCGGTGTTGGACGGTGTAAACGGTGCCAGCAGAATGTCGATAATGACAATCGCATAACCCAACGTCAGCGTGCGTTTGCCCATGAATTTCACCAGGAAAAGGGCAATACGACGGCCTAACCCGGAAACTTCATACCCTAATGCAAAAATAAATGCGCCAAATACCAGCCATACCGTGGTGCTGGAAAAACCAGCCAGACCCCATTTCAGCGCCTGTTTTTGCGCATTAAACGCTGGGTCAGCTAATTCTTTGGCATCAAAGAGCAGGTAATTACTGCCAATAACGCAAATAGTAACCGCAATAAAACTGATCGCCGTTGCCGGAATTGGCTCGAGGATCATGCCGACAATCATTGCCACAAACACTGCAAAGTAATGCCACGCCTGCGGCGGCATACCGTCAGGTACAGGGATAAGAAACATGACACCCATCACCACCAGGGGCGCCAATAATTTCCATATATTATCTTTTGCTAAAGACATACGGGTTCTCCGAAAATTAATATTTCCAAATTTATCAAGTGCTTAAATAATTAAATCTGTGCTAAAAACCAGGTAAGAATCAGCAGGTCGGCACTGCCGCCTGGACTGATATTTCGTTCGATACACTCCCTGTCGAACTGCCGGAGATAATCGAGATCGGCGGGGGTTCGGATGCCCCCATTGTTTAATAATGTTTGCGCCTCGCGCTGTAGCCAGCGCAGGCCCCCCTCGCCACCGCGCGATGCAACGTTGGTATCGCCGTTGGTAGCCATCAGTAGGAGCAAGGTATCGAGCAATGCCAGCTCAGGATCTAACCCCTGATCCAGCAGAGTGAGGTAATGCGGCAAGGCGTGGTTGATCACCAGTGGATAACCCGCTTCGGCTTCACCGCGTGCGCCGGTAAGGCCAAGCTGCTGGTACAACCGTTGACCTGCCGTCAGTCGTGAATTATTGGTACGCAGTTCGCGATCGGTCAGGCCACGGCAGAAACTTGCCGCCGTAGAACAAACGGTTGTTGGCGTTACCGGCTGGTTGAGCTGAAGCAAACGGCCAATTGCCGCACACAGTAGCCCTAAAGAAAAAATGCTTCCTTTATGCGTGTTTACGCCCGCAGTGGCGCGGAACATATCACCTTCGCAAGCCATACCGATTGGGCGTAATCCGTTGAGTACCGCTTCCGGTGCCATTTCTGCACTACAGGCACCAAATTCAATGAAACGGGGTAACCAGCCCTGAATCGCCAGCGCGCTGCGGTGGAAATCTTCCAGCGCCATATCTTTGTGCGCACCGCAGTTAATGCGATCCACGAGGCCTGGTTTCGGTGACAGGTTGACTTCAGTCAGCATGGCGCGCCAGCCCAGCAGGGCGTACTCATCGATTAATGACGTCGCAAGCTTTGTGGTTTTAGTTGACGTTGCAGGCATCGACATCGTTTAGCAGCGCCTCCATGCGGTTGAGTAAATCGGTCAGTTGATGGGTTTTTCCACGCGCGCAAACAGCTGCGCTTTGCTCGCACAACAGGCAGCGGCGAGGCGGCAGTGAATAATCGCGGCGGGAGAGAATGTCGCCTTCGGGCGTCAGGACATCGATATCCCATAACCGCCCGAGAGGATGACTATGTTCAAGCTCAATGGTGGCGAGCTTGAGGTCGCGAGCCGGGGCGGCAATGCTCAACATGCCCTCCGGCCCGCTGGCGGAAACCAGTGCAGCCTGCTCCTGAATTTGCCAGCCCTGTTTTGCGGCTAAGGCACGCAAGGCTGTCACGCCATGATTAAAAATTCGGCGTGTGACCTCGCTGTCTTTAATCGGCCCAGGCGCAACCACGGTAAAGGAGATCAGTGGAACAGGATGGCGCTTGAGCCAGGCGTGTTGCCGTGCTTGCCTTTCATCCCGGCTGACGAGCAGCTCGGGAATTGACACCGCATGGTGGCTGGCGAGTTCAGGAAGCAGGTGCATGGCTTATTCCTTCACCTGATGCACAACATCGATCACCGAGCCATCGCGGTAACGCACAACGGCAACGACGCGGTCGGTGAATTCAATCGGCTGTGGTTCACCGGTCAGCAGACGCGCACGTTCACGCAGCCACTCAATAGAAACCACTTTGATCCCCGCTTCCTGCAGACGTTCTGCCAGCTCCGGACGTGCCGGGTTAACAGCGATGCCGTGGTCTGTGACCAGAATATCGACACTGGAGCCCGGGGTGATGCAGGTCAGCACGTTATCCACCAGCGTCGGAATACGACCGCGTACCAGCGGCGCGACGATGATGGAAAGCGCAGAGGCAATCGCGGTATCGCAGTGACCACCGGAAGCACCACGCAGTACGCCGTCAGAGCCGGTCAGCACGTTAACGTTGAACTGGGTGTCAATTTCCAGCGCGCTCAGTACCACCACGTCGAGACGATCAACCGCTGCGCCTTTCGACCCCCAGTTAGCGTACTGGTTGGCGCTGATTTCGATGTGATTGGGGTTACGGGCCAGCGATTGCGCAGCATGGCTGTCAAAGCTCTGCACATCCAGCAGTTTGCGGATCAAACCTTTTTCGTGCAGATCAACCATCGTTGCGGTAATACCGCCGAGGGCGAAGTCGGCGCGAATATCGCGGCTACGCATTTTGTCTTCCAGGAAACGGGTTACCGCCAGCGAAGCGCCGCCGGTGCCGGTCTGCATGGAGAAACCTTCTTTGAAGTAGCCAGAGTTAACAATCACATCCGCAGCGCTACGGGCAATAAGCAGTTCGCGCGGGTTAGTGGTCATACGGGTAGCACCAGCGCCGATTTTTGCAGCATCGCCAACGCGATCAACTTTGACGATCAGATCAACCTGATCTTGCTCAATGCTTGCCGGATTATGCGGATAAGGCAGCAGTTCTTCGGTAAGCATCACGACCTGTTTTGCGTTGTCGGCATCAACCATTGCATAGCCGAGGGAGCCGCAGCAGGCTTTACCGGAGTAGCCGTTGGCATTACCGAATTCATCACAGGACGGGACGCCGAGGAAAGCCACATCGATATTCAGTTCGCCGCTCTGTACCAGATGCACACGTCCGCCGTGAGAGTGGATTTGCACCGGTTCCGCCAGCAGACCACGGGAGATTTCTTCCGCCAGTGGACCGCGCAGGCCAGAGGTATAAATGCGGGTAACCACGCCCTGGCGAATGTGTTCTACCAGCGGCGCATGGCAATCACTCAGGGAGCTGGAGGCCAGAGTCAGGTTTTTAAAGCCCATCTTCGCGATGACGTCCATCACCATATTGACGGTCAGGTCACCGCCACGGAAAGCGTGATGGAAGGAAACCGTCATGCCGTCCTGTAAACCAGAGCGACGAATCGCTTCTTCCAGGTTGGCGCACAGTTTGCGATCGCGCGCTTTTTCAGCCTGGTAGGTTTGCTTTGGCGAGTTCTGGAAAGCGGCAAGATCGCATTCAGCGCGACGATTCCAGGCCGCTACCCGTTCTTGTCGTTGAGATTGTTCAATTTTCTGCGTCATTTTGATTGCCTTATTCTTCGCGGATGCCGGAAAGTTCTGCACGGGAGAGCACCAGACGGGCGCGATCGATAACCGGACCGTCCACCATCTTGCCGTTCAGGGAAACCACGCCGAGGCCTTCGCGAGCGGCGGCTTCAGCGGCTTCTACGACGCGGCGGGCGTGATCCACTTCTTTCTGGGTCGGTGCGTAGAGGTTGTGCAGCAGATCAATCTGACGCGGGTTGATCAGCGATTTGCCGTCAAAGCCCAGCTGTTTGATGTGGGCGGCTTCTTGCAGGAATCCGGCTTCGTTGTTAGCGTCGGAATAGACGGTATCGAACGCCTGAATACCCGCAGAACGCGCGGCCTGCAAAATGGAGCAGCGAGCGAACAGCAGTTCAGTTCCTTCCGGGGAGCGTTCTGTACGCAGGTTGCGCACATAGTCTTCTGCACCGAGGGCGATACCGATCAAACGCTCGGAAGCGTGAGCGATTTCTACCGCGCGGGTAATGCCCAGCGGAGATTCAATCGCCGCCAGCAGGCCGGTACTGCCGGGTTCACGACCACAGGCTTTTTCGATACGCAGGATCTCTTTTTCGATATCCAGAACATCCTGAGCGGTATCGGTTTTCGGCAGACGCACAACGTCCGCACCACCGCGAACGACGGCTTCCAGGTCGTTAACACCCCATTCGGAATCCAGCGCGTTTACACGCACAATGGTTTCAATATCGCGATAAAGCGGATGTTGCAGCGCGTGGTAAACCATGCGGCGGGCGGTGTCTTTTTCACGCAATGCAACGGAGTCTTCGAGGTCAAACATCAGGGCATCAGCCGGGTAGATGAAGGAGTTGCTGACCATCGCGGCATTAGCACCAGGCACAAACAACATACTGCGGCGGGTGCGAGTTTTACGTTGTTGCAGCGAAGCGGAAATCATTGGCAATCCTCCCATGGCAGAGCCGGGATACCGCTGGCGCGTGCCAGCAGGGCTTCCAGTCGTGCACGTAAAATGCAGTCCAGTGCGCCTTTGTCATCGACATTCAGCTGTACGCCGCGCACGTTGTAGCGGGCGAGAACGTCCAGAATGGTGGTGCGAATTGCATCGCCAAACTGTTTCTCAACGCTGCTGTTGATTTGCAGGTCGATATCCTGCGTATCGAGTGGGGCGATGCGTATCATCACATCCCCAGACTCAAGGGTGCCTGCAACGGCGGGCTGGTTTATTTTCATTTTTCACCTGTTTCTCATGCGGGGGTCTTTTGACGAGCTGCCGCGTCCTGGCGGGAGTGCTCAAGCAGGTTCTGCAAATAATGCAGCGTGACTGCAGGGACCAGCGGCGCGATAGCCGTGAGATCGTTTTTTGCCAGCAGTTGACGTACCCGGGAAGCGGATATCGGCATCTCCTGGTAACGCAGCCGCTCAATTTCAACCAGTTCGATGGGCGGTGCGGAGATAGTCGGTGTTTCCAGCCAGTAGCGCATATCCTGGTTGTACTGGGCAGTAACGCGACAAAAGGGTTCAGTACCGACAAAGCGGTGAGTTACACCCAGCGCGGGAGCGAGGTACTGACGGAAAATCTTCAGATCAATTTCGGTGTAACAATGGTTAATGACGCTCTGTTCTTTAATGAAGTAGCAAGGGAACGTAGCGCGGGAGATGATGTATTCGGAGCCGCGATGCACAGTCAGGCGTGGAATATCGGCGGTGCCTTTTAACACCAGATCCAGCCGGTCTTCATAGGGGAAGCGTGAAGAATCTTCTTTGACTAAAAACAGATGCAACCAGTCGCACTGTGCCGCAGCCTGTTGAATCAGATAACGGTGACCATTCGTAAAGGGATTGGCGTTCATCACAATGCAGCCAATCTTGTTCCCTGGATGACGAAATTTTTTCAGCGATTCGGCATAGCGTTTCAGTCGCGTGGCGCTGTTTTCCATCAGCACCATCACGCCGGGTACGCTGGTCAGCGTGGAAAAACCGCACTGGCGGAACAGCGCCTCGTATTCGGTTTTGGTATAAATAAACAGATGCGTGCTATGCCGCTCATAGGCGAGGTTTATCAGTTCAGTGGCTAATGTCAGCGCCAGTCCTTCACCGCGAACGGATTCACTGATAGCAACGCATTTAATAATATTTCCGGCAATTCCACCGCACGCGATAAGCTTTTCATCGCGGGTTACGGTAATAAATACTTCGACTGTGGTGTCAACGCTCAAATCATTTTCATGCAGGAATTGGGCGATTTCCGCCATTTTTTTATTTTCTGAACGTTTTACGCGGGTGAAAATATCATTGCCGAACATAATAAATAGTATCCTGAAGGTGCATGTTGTTATCGATTTGCAACGAATGTTGTTCAATGTTGCAAATTGATAACCTTTTATTTTCACTTGGGAGAAAGGGGGCGATCGAGGTATATCTTTTTCTCCTTTCGCTATACATCCTAAGGAGTATTTCGGCGTGAAATTTTGATTTATTTCACATAGAGTTAGTGGTTTTTTATTTATTTAATGGTTTTAAGTTTTTTAACTAATGTAATTACGAAATAACCCGCAGGTTTAAGTGATTTAATTGATTTAATGAATAAAATTTGCCACGATCATATTTAATATCTATGTATTTTGATTCAACATTTTAATTACATCCGTCAAAGAGGCTCGGGACCACCCGCAAGGAAAACAATGTTGCAGCTTAAAGAGAATAAACAGTTTGCATTTTTCCAAAGACTGGCATTTCCGCTGCGTATCTTTTTGCTGATTCTGGTGTTCTCAATATTTGTCATTGCAGCCCTGGCGCAATATTTTACAGCCAGTTTTGAGGACTATTTAACGCTTCATGTGCGCGACATGGCAATGAATCAGGCAAAAATTATTGCTTCTAATGACAGTATCATCAGTGCAGTGAAAACGCGTGACTACAAGAGGCTGGCGACCATCGCTGACAAATTACAAAGAGATACTGATTTCGATTATGTGGTGATTGGCGATCGGCACTCGATTCGTCTTTACCATCCTAATCCGGAGAAAATTGGTTATCCTATGCAGTTCACCAAACCGGGCGCGCTGGAGAAAGGGGAGAGCTACTTCATCACCGGGAAAGGGTCAATTGGCATGGCGATGCGTGCCAAAACGCCAATCTTTGATGACGATGGAAAAGTCATCGGCGTGGTGTCGATTGGCTACCTGGTGAGTAAAATCGATAGCTGGCGGGCTGAGTTTTTATTACCGATGGCAGGCGTGTTTGTCGTGCTGTTAGGGATTTTGATGTTGCTGTCGTGGTTCCTGGCCGCGCATATCCGTCGGCAGATGATGGGCATGGAGCCAAAGCAAATCGCTCGCGTAGTCCGTCAGCAAGAGGCGCTGTTTAGTTCGGTTTATGAAGGGCTGATTGCGGTGGATCCGCACGGGTACATTACCGCCATCAATCGTAACGCAAGAAAGATGCTGGGGCTGAGCTCCCCCGGACGGCAATGGTTGGGTAAACCCATTGCTGAAGTGGTCAGGCCCGCCGATTTCTTTACCGAACAGATTGATGAAAAACGTCAGGATGTGGTGGCGAACTTTAACGGTCTGAGCGTTATTGCCAACCGGGAAGCTATTCGTTCTGGCGATGATTTACTGGGGGCCATTATTAGCTTTCGTAGTAAAGACGAAATTTCCACCCTCAATGCGCAACTGACGCAAATTAAACAATACGTCGAGAGCCTTCGTACATTGCGACACGAGCATCTCAATTGGATGTCGACGCTCAATGGTCTGTTGCAGATGAAAGAGTATGATCGCGTGCTGGCGATGGTGCAGGGGGAGTCTCAGGCCCAGCAACAGCTTATTGACAGCCTGCGTGAGGCGTTTGCCGATCGCCAGGTGGCGGGGCTGCTTTTTGGTAAAGTGCAGCGCGCCCGCGAACTGGGGCTAAAAATGGTCATCGTCCCAGGTAGCCAGCTTTCGCAACTGCCGCCAGGACTGGACAGCACCGAGTTTGCAGCCATTGTTGGCAATTTACTTGATAACGCCTTCGAAGCAAGCCTGCGTAGCGATGAAGGAAACAAGATCGTTGAATTATTCCTCAGCGATGAAGGCGATGATGTGGTGATTGAAGTCGCCGATCAGGGCTGCGGCGTTCCAGAGTCTCTACGAGACAAAATATTTGAGCAGGGTGTCAGTACGCGTGCTGACGAGCCCGGTGAACATGGCATTGGGTTGTACTTGATTGCCAGCTACGTAACGCGCTGCGGTGGTGTTATCACTCTCGAAGATAATGATCCCTGCGGTACCTTATTTTCAATCTATATTCCGAAAGTGAAACCTAATGACAGCTCCATTAACCCTATTGATCGTTGAGGACGAAACGCCGCTGGCAGAGATGCATGCGGAATATATTCGTCACATTCCCGGATTCAGCCAGATATTACTGGCGGGAAACCTGGCGCAGGCCCGAATGATGATCGAGCGTTTTAAGCCGGGGCTAATCTTGCTTGATAACTATCTTCCTGACGGTAGAGGGATTAATTTACTGCATGAACTGGTGCAGGCGCATTATCCCGGCGACGTGGTGTTTACCACTGCAGCCAGCGATATGGAAACGGTGTCTGAAGCCGTACGTTGTGGTGTATTTGATTATCTCATTAAGCCCATTGCCTATGAACGGTTGGGGCAAACGCTAACCCGTTTCCGCCAGCGTAAACATATGCTGGAAAGTATTGATAGCGCCAGCCAGAAGCAAATTGATGAGATGTTTAATGCCTATGCTCGCGGTGAACCCAAAGACGAACTGCCGACCGGCATTGACCCCTTGACGCTAAACGCGGTGCGAAAACTGTTCAAAGAGCCTGGTGTGCAACATACGGCAGAAACGGTGGCGCAGGCACTGACCATCAGCCGCACCACTGCCAGGCGTTATCTTGAATATTGCGCCAGCCGCCATCTGATTATTGCTGAAATTGTTCACGGCAAAGTTGGCAGACCGCAACGCATATACCACAGTGGGTGACATGATAAAGCCGGAGGAAACTTGCCTCCGGCATTACTATTTACTTGCCTGTGACCGCTGCTGCCGTTCCTGGCACCATCAGCTCTGTAGCAACGATAACAATCACCAAACCAACAAGCACCGGCACCGAGGTGCGTTTTACGACTTCAAACGGCGAGATCTTCGCCATCCCGGCAACCGCAACGACTACGCCAGAAACGGGCGAAAGGGTACGGCCCAGGTTTGACGCCTGCAGCATCGGGATAGTCAAATACGCCGGGTTAATGCCGGAAGAGTGCGCCAGTTTCGGGATCATCTCAACAAACGCATAAAACGGCGCATTGCCTGAACCGGTCGTGACTGCCGCCAGCATTGTCAGGATCACCAATACCAGCATCAGGATGATACTCGCCGAACCAAACGAGGTAGCGATAGAAATCAGACTTTGAATAAAGCCGATGGTGCTAAGCCCCTGAGCGAATACCCCAGCGGCAACCAGCAGCATCACCACGTTAGCAAATGCATCTGCCATACCGCGATAAGCCACTTCCAGACCAGAGAAAACTTTCTGGGTATTAAAGCTGCGGATGAACTCCAGAATGGAGGCAATTAGCATACAAATCACCAGAATAGTGATGATGTGTAATTGCGGACCCCATTTGCCGTCAAAAATCAGCACTCCGATGATCGGCGTGAACGGCAAAATGGCATAAAACGCAGGGGCAGTGGTGGTGATTTCACTGACATCTAACATTTCATGAGAGATGTGCTCTTTTTTATCCAGATAACGTTGCCAGAAGAAGTGGGCGATTGCCATGCCGATAATTGCAGCAATTGAGATAGGCAGCGTTGTTTTGAAGGCGAAGTCAATCAGCGACATTTCGGAAGCCTGCGCCGCCAGCACCACATCTCCTGAAGTCGGTGCGAGAATAATCGCCGCCGGGGAGGCACAAATGGCAGCAGCTGCGCCACGACTGATACCAACGTTTACCATCACCGGAAACAGGGTTGCCATCAGCAAAACACCCAGACCGGTTGCGGAAGAGACAGCCAGTGACATCAGACAGGCAACAAAATAGGCGGCAATCATCAGAAGGTAAGGGGAGTTAATATACTGCAATGGTTTTGACGCCAGCTTGACCACCATATCATTCGCGCCGATATGGGTCATGTAAGCGGCAAAGCCACACAGCATCATAATCATCATGCCGAGGTCGCCGCCGCGGCTCATTAGCAATATTTTAACGTATTCAACGATATCCGTGGCGCTGTAGCCTGTTGAAGCCTGGCTGGACGGTAACACTTTGTGCCCCATAATGGCACTGATAATCAGCAATAACAGGCCACCGACAAATAACACGCCAGTGGCCGAATACCCTTTAATGATGTAGCGAGCTACACCCACAATAACCACAACCCCAATAAGGAGTTCAATGAATGTCAGCATAATTTTTCCTGTCTCCAGGCCCCAAAGTAAATAATAAAAAATTCCTAAAAGTTAAGGAAAAAATATGCCCAATAAATTGGCGGTGAATGCTGATTAAAATCAAGAAAAACTGCCATTAAGACATTGAAGTTGCTGTTTTTATGCGTAGATAACAAAACGCATATTTAGCGGTTGGCAAATATCACATAATAATGTGTGTAAATTGATGGTGGATTGATGCAAATTTGTTAATTGTAAGGTGTTAGCTGCGGTTGTGTGCTCAAAAAATAATCTTCCATGAGCATGAGTTGACGATACATAATATATTTTTCGTTAAGATATTTTTTATATCTTATTAAAAAATAAAGTAATTTTTATCGGTTGTATTTTGTTATCAGAAACGACTTGGTTTTTCTTTTATGACTATTCCCATCGCAGAAAACGATGCGTCGTCTTTAATCGATGCGCGGAAATATTTATCTTGAACTAGCGGAAATAAATAGGGCAGCTATTCATATTATTCTTCATGTTGGGGCTATTGAGGTTATGTTAATTGTAGCTTTGCTATGTTAGTAGTAGATTTTTGATAAATGTTTAATGGTCACAAATGAACGTGAGTAAATATGTCGCTATATTTTTCTTTGTTTTTATTCAGTTAATCAGTGTTGGTAAAGTTTTTGCTAACGCTGATGAGTGGATGACAACGTTTAGAGAAAATATTGCACAAACCTGGCAACAGCCAGAACATTATGATTTATATATTCCTGCCATCACCTGGCATGCACGTTTTGCTTACGACAAAGAAAAAACCGATCGCTATAACGAGCGACCGTGGGGCGGCGGTTTTGGTCAGTCGCGTTGGGATGAAAAAGGAAACTGGCATGGCCTGTATGCCATGGCATTTAAGGACTCGTGGAACAAATGGGAACCGATTGCCGGATACGGATGGGAAAGTATCTGGCGACCGCTGGCGGATGAAAATTTTCATTTAGGCCTGGGATTTACCGCTGGCGTAACGGCGCGCGATAACTGGAATTACATCCCTCTTCCGGTTCTACTGCCATTGGCCTCTGTGGGGTATGGCCCCGCGACGTTTCAGATGACCTACATTCCGGGTACCTACAACAATGGCAATGTGTACTTTGCCTGGATGCGCTTTCAGTTTTGAGACAAATGAAGTTTTAGTAAATCCTTTAAAATCAACCAGTAAAATAATTAACATCAAAAATAACGCGACTTTTATCACTTTTTAGTAAAGTTGCACTGGACAAAGCGTACCACAATTGGTGTACTGGTAACCGACACAGCATTTGTGTCTATTTTTCATGTAAAGGTAATTTTGATGTCTAAGATTAAAGGTAACGTTAAGTGGTTTAATGAGTCCAAAGGATTCGGTTTCATTACTCCGGAAGACGGCAGCAAAGACGTGTTCGTACACTTCTCTGCAATCCAGACTAATGGTTTTAAAACTCTTGCTGAAGGTCAGCGCGTAGAGTTCGAAATCACTAACGGTGCCAAAGGCCCTTCTGCTGCAAACGTAATCGCTCTGTAAGATACGTCAGCAAGAATTCAAAACCCGCTTAATCAGCGGGTTTTTTTTGGTTTTTAGTGTGTGGTTGAGGCCGAAAACAGCCAGAAAGCCAGTGCGGTCATGGCAAAAGACCCCAAAAGATTGACGAAAACGTTCAGTAACGCCCAGCCAAAGCGGCCCTCTTGTAACAAAAACACCACTTCTGCCGAAAATGTTGAGAAGGTTGTTAGACCGCCACAAAATCCGGTGGTGATTAATACTTTCCACACTGGATCAATGTTCGTCATCCTGCTGAACCAGGCGAATCCCATTCCTATGATGAATGCCCCAATCAGGTTTGCTGCCAGCGTCCCCAACGGAATCGCCTGATGCAGCGGGTTAAATCGCATACTTAACAGCCATCTCGCCACGCTTCCCGTACCACCGCCTATAAAAACTGCTAAAAGAAGTTGTAACACTGCAAAATCCTGCTATTTGATTTGTATGAGTGATAAGTGTAACGCCGAATAATCGCCGTTGGCGAATTTTACGACTCTGACAGGAGGAGGTGGCAATGCTGGTTGCCGCAGGACAGTTTGCTGTTACATCTGTGTGGGAAAAGAACGCTGAGATTTGTGGCTCGTTGATGGCGCAGGCGGCGGAAAACGACGTTTCGCTGTTTGTCCTGCCGGAAGCATTACTGGCGCGTGATGATCATGATGCAGATCTATCGGTTAAATCAGCACAGCTGCTGGAAGGCGAATTCCTCGGACGTTTACGGCGAGAAAGTAAACGTAACATGATGACGACAATTCTGACGATTCATGTTCCTTCAACGCCGGGGCGCGCATGGAATATGCTGGTGGCGCTACAGGCAGGAAACATCGTCGCCCGTTATGCCAAACTGCATCTCTATGATGCATTTGCCATTCAGGAATCACGCCATGTTGATGCTGGTAATGAAATAGCTCCGTTACTGGAGGTGGAAGGGATGAAGGTCGGTCTGATGACCTGTTATGACTTACGCTTTCCAGAGCTGGCGCTGGCACAGGCATTACAGGGAGCTGAAATCCTGGTACTTCCTGCCGCCTGGGGTCGTGGGCCGCTCAAAGAGCATCACTGGTCAACGTTGCTTGCCGCTCGTGCGCTGGATACCACCTGTTATATGGTGGCGGCGGGGGAGTGCGGGAACAAAAATATCGGGCAAAGCCGGATTATAGATCCCTTTGGCGTCACCATTGCGGCAGCGTCAGAAATGCCTGCACTCATTATGGCGGAAGTGACGCCCGAACGTGTGCGTCAGGTACGCGCGCAACTGCCCGTCTTAAACAACCGTCGCTTTGCGCCGCCGCAATTATTATGATGTTTTTTTACTCGGTGCTTGATTCACCTTGTTACAGATTGCTATTGTGTGCGCGCGTCGAATGACCGTTAATATTCTCTGGTTTTTAAGGCGCGTTCTGTTGCCGGTTATATGTCAAGAAGGTATCTATGGGTGAGATTAGTATTACCAAACTGCTGGTAGTTGCGGCGCTGGTCGTTCTGCTGTTTGGGACTAAGAAGTTACGTACGCTGGGCGGAGACCTTGGAGCGGCCATTAAAGGGTTCAAGAAGGCGATGAATGATGACGATGCTGCGGCGAAAAAAGGCGCAGACGTTGATCTTCAGGCTGAAAAGCTCTCTCATAAAGAGTGACGTGGCGAGCAGGACGCTCCCTCAATATCTTGTTCGATACAAAAACCCGCTTCAAAAAGCGGGTTTTTTATCAGACAGATGTAAGTAATTATTACAGGATTACTTAACTTCCATCCCTTTCGCCTGCAAATCGGCGTGGTAAGAAGAGCGGACAAACGGACCGCATGCAGCATGGGTAAAGCCCATCGCCAGCGCTTCGGCTTTCATTTCGTCGAACTCATCCGGGCTAACGTAACGTTGAACCGGCAGGTGATGGCGGCTTGGCTGCAAATATTGCCCCAGCGTTAGCATCGTCACACCATGACGGCGCAGGTCGCGCATTACCTCAATAATTTCTTCATTGGTTTCACCCAGTCCCACCATCAGACCAGACTTGGTCGGGATTTCCGGATGCGCTTCTTTAAAGCGTTCCAGCAGCTTAAGCGACCAGTTGTAATCTGCACCAGGCCGTACCTGACGGTAAATACGCGGTACGTTTTCCAGGTTATGGTTGAACACATCTGGTGGCGTTGCAGTCAGAATATCCAGAGCACGATCCATACGACCACGGAAATCCGGCACCAGAGTTTCAATTTTGATTTGCGGGCTTTTTTCCCGAATGGCAGTAATGCAATCCGCAAAGTGCTGGGCACCGCCATCGCGCAGGTCATCACGGTCAACGGAGGTGATAACCACATAACGCAGCGCCATATCGGCAATGGTCTGCGCCAGTTTCACTGGTTCATTGGCATCAGGAGCTACCGGGCGACCGTGGGCAACGTCACAGAACGGGCAACGGCGGGTACAAATAGCGCCGAGGATCATAAACGTTGCTGTGCCGTGGTTAAAGCATTCCGCCAGGTTAGGGCAGGAGGCTTCCTCGCAGACAGAATGCAGGCCATTTTTGCGCATTGCGGCTTTGATGCCCTGGATACGTGTAGAGTCCGCTGGAAGCTTGATTTTCATCCATTCCGGCTTGCGCAGCAGGGCTTCGCGCTCTGTTGCCACGTTTTTAACCGGGATAAGGGCCATCTTATCGGCATCGCGGTATTTAACACCGCGTTCCATCACAATGGGTTTACTCATAGCGTGCGTGTTCCAGTTGCGAATTACGAAGAAAAGCGTTTCAATTCAATAGATTGTTGTAATTATCAACTATTTTTGAATTAACGACTGGCAGTATATCATTGAAACGGACCTGAAAGCAGCCAAAGCGGTCGCGAAAATGTAAAATTGTTGTTGGATTGTGCCATTTTATCGTTCTGCGCTGTGATCTGGCTGTAACAATACTTTTTCAAAATGCATTACGGATAACATCTATGGTCCTGTGCAAAACATGTTATCGGTGATGAGATCGGTTTGAAACTGACTGAGTTGGTTTTCCGCGCCGCTGATGGGCGGGTTGCGCAGTAAAAGCTGTGGATAGTGAGTTTTAATCGCCCGATAGATGACAGGAAGGACCAGGGCTCCGACCGAGGGGGGGCAGATTAAGCACTTTCGCTGCATTAACGATTCCTTTATGGACATATGCAACTTCAAAATAGTCAGAAGGGTAAGATCAATATTTCGTAAGGTTGTAAATATTTGTGGTTTACCTTCTGACGATTTTCTGCTTAAACAGGGTTCAATTTGATTATTACTATCCACGCACTTACTCCAATTTCATTCATGAAAAAATAATATTTAAAAAAATTACAATAATCTTATGTCTAATTGGGACGGAACGCTTTTGCTCACCATGGTAATTATTTCAATGAGTTAACCAATTGGGTGAGCTACGGAGCAAGGCGTAGCATCGCATTTCTGCAAGTGATAAAGAAAATATACAAACGCGAAGGAGATGTAAAGCATTAGCAGGTATTATGAGTAATGACCCAGTGTAAATTGGGCCATTGATGTATGGAATTAAGCGGTAATATATTCGAAGTCAGGATTGTTTAGTAGCGCTAAAATATTTTCCAGTAAACGTGGTGCAATATTATTAGTCGTCGCTTCGGGTTTCCATTGTGATATTTTAGCCATTTCCATTCCTGCATACCCACAAGGATTAATACGTAAAAATGGTGAAAGATCCATATTGACGTTTAATGCCAGACCGTGGAATGAACAACCGCGTCGAATACGTAAACCCAGTGAGCAAATTTTCTTTTCCCCGACATAGACACCAGGCGCGTCAGCCCGAGGATGCGCTTCTATACCCAGTTCAGCCAGGGTATTCACCACTGTTTGCTCAAGCAAGGTCACCAGTTCACGCACACCGAGTTTACGGCGTTTCAGGTTAAGCAACACATACATCACCTGTTGCCCCGGCCCGTGATAAGTCACCTGCCCACCGCGATCGCTCTGGATCACCGGAATATCACCCGGCATTAAAATATGCTCCGCCTTTCCTGCCTGCCCTTGGGTGAATACCGGATAGTGCTCGACCAGCCAGATTTCATCAAGGGTACTATCATCGCGGGTATCGGTGAATTCATGCATAGCCTGGGAGATTGGCTCGTAAGGCTGAAGACCGAGCTGGCGGACAAGAATTTTATCCTGATACAAAACGGCATCTCCGTGGAGAATGAGTAAAAGTGGGGGAAAAGTATATCACAGCGAGGAGAGGGGAGTTACCCGACCAGGAGCCGGGTAACGGAGAAGCGAGTTACAGAACCATGCGGACAATATCGATTTTGCCCAGTTCTTCATACAGTGTTTCAACCTGCTCGATATGAGTGGCGTTGATAGTGATAGATACCGAGTGGTAGTTGCCTTTGCTGCTTGGTTTTACCGTTGGGGTGTAGTCACCTGGCGCATGGCGCTGTACCACTTCAACCACCTGATCAACCAGCTCAGGTAACGCCTGCCCCATAACTTTGTAAGTAAAAGGAGTAGGGAATTCAAGCAGTTCGTTAAGTTTGGTTTTCATGTCAGCTCCGGCGTAACGTAATTAAATAGCAACTCCCGCCAGAAGGCGGGAGTTTTTTACTGATGCTTAGTATATGGGGACGGAAATTACACTTTCAAGTGCTCAATTTTTAACCAAACCAGTGATGGAACATTAATTTAATGTAATCAATGATTTTGCCGAAGAAGTTACCTTCCGGGATTTCTTGCAGCACAACCAGCGGGCGTTGTTCGATCGTTTTGCCATCAAGCTGGAAGTTGATAGTTCCGACGACCTGATTCTTTTGCAGCGGCGCATGCAATTCACTGCTGTTCAGCACATAGCTGGCTTTCAGATCTTTCATGCGACCACGCGGAATGGTCAGGTACACGTCTTTATCAACCCCTAACGAAGCGCGATCAGAATCACCAAACCAAACCGGTTCAGAGGCGAACTCTTTACCTACTTTCAGTGGGTTAACGGTTTCGAAGAAACGGAAGCCCCAGGTTAGCAATTTTTTACTTTCGGCTTCACGGCCTTTAAAAGTACGTCCGCCCATCACCGCAGAGATCAAGCGCATCTGGCCTTCAGTCGCAGAAGCAACAAGGTTGTAACCTGCTTTGTCAGTGTGTCCGGTTTTGATGCCGTCGACATTCAGGCTGTTATCCCATAACAGGCCGTTACGGTTCAGCTGGCGAATACCGTTAAACGTAAATTCTTTTTCTTTATAGATCGAGTATTCATTCGGTACGTCACGGATCAACGCCTGGCCGATCAGCGCCATATCTCGCGCGGAGCTGTACTGACCATCAGCATCCAGACCGTGTACCGTCTGGAAGTGGGTATTTTTCAGGCCCAGGGCGTTAACGTAGCTGTTCATCAAGCCAACAAAAGCGTCCTGGCTACCAGCGGCAAAATCGGCCATGGCGACACAAGCATCGTTACCCGATTGCAGGTTAATACCGCGGATCAGCTGAGAAACCGGAACCTGCATGCCCGGTTTGAGGAACATCAGCGAAGAACCTTTAAACACCGGGTTACCGGTGGCCCATGCGTCGTTGCCGATAGTGACTAAATCAGTTTCTTTAAATTTACCGGCTTTCATTGCCTGGCCGATAACGTAACTGGTCATCATTTTGGTCAGGCTGGCAGGATCGCGGCGGACATCAGCGTTCTGTTCGGCGAGTACTTTGCCGGAGTTGTAGTCAATCAGGATGTAGGACTCCGCGTCGATCTGCGGTACACCCGGGATCATGGTTTTGATATTCAGGTCATCGGCATGTGCAGCAGAGATAAAGGCTGTGCAAAGAGCCGTGGTGAGCGCCAGGCGCTTCATGATACGAGCGGAAAAAATGGTATTCATGGTCTGAACTACGACATCCGTGATGGAATTAAAAAAAGTGCCCTACTATAGCAAATGCACTACCGGCAGGCATCTGACTTTCCGCGTGACTTTGTTAACGTCATTTACAGAAATTGACACATCAGATGCCTGCTTTACGCTACTGCGCGGTGGTAATAAATGACTGTAATTGGGCTTCGGTTTGCAAACGTTGCTGCAAGGTACTGGCTTCGGCTTTGCTGGCGAATGGGCCAAGCTGGATCCGCCAGACCGCGCCATTTTGAGTTACGCGACCGGGGACGCCGAACTTCTGTCCCAGTTGCTGTTGGTACTGTTGCGCACGAGCCTGATCGCTAACGGCCCCGACTTGCACCATAAAGTTGCCGCTGGCGCTTTGCGAGGCGGCTTGCGGTATCACCATTGCAGGTGAGGTTGCAGGCGTTGTCGACGGAGCTGTAACAACGGGCTGTGGCGCAGGCGTCGGTTCGCTGCCTTCCAGTACACCAGGCGCTAAGGTCGTTGGTGCGCCGAGGAAACCGCTGCTGGTTACCGGCGCGCCGGTCGGATCTTCGCTTTTTAGCGTCGAATTACTGACCGGAAGAATGTCACCCTGCGGGACAGGCACTGAACTTGTTCCCGCGCCACCGCTTAAATCGGGAGGTGCTGGCAGGGCGTAAGTCTGTTTGGCGACTGTGGTACAAGCCATACCAGGACCAGAAAGCGAACCATCCTGGGCGACAATAATCGGATCGATACGAACTTTGGTGTTGTTTGACGTGTTAAGACGGTCAGCTGCCGCGCGAGAAAGCGAAATCACGCGGTCGTTGCCATAAGGGCCGCGATCATTAATGCGCACCACGATCATTCGCCCGTTAGCCAGGTTAGTGATTCTGGCGTAGCTGGGGATTGGAAGCGTTGGATGGGCCGCCGTCAACTGTGTCGGATCGAAAGCTTCGCCAGAGGCCGTCAGGTTACTGCCGGGTTCGGCATCATAGATTGCCGCCAGTCCCGCCTGGCTAAATCGAGACGGATCCTGCACGATTTTGTAGCTTTTACCGTCGCGCTGGTAATCCTGATTTGCCGTCGCGTTCAGTGGTTCGAAACGCGGGTCTGCCCCGCTAATTTCAACTATGGGGCCGTTACATACCGCAGGCTGCGGTACACTTACCGTCTGTTGCTGACCATCATCGCTTGTACATGCCGCGAGCATTCCTGCCGCGATGCAGATCCCGAGCCACTGCTTACGCATTGCGCACCTCTTACACGCTTTTCGACAACATTTTCCTGTGGGTGTGGATTGACATTACAATCCCGAACCCAGCCATCAGCACAATTAGCGCCGATCCTCCATAACTGACCAGTGGGAGCGGAACCCCTACAACCGGCAGAATACCGCTTACCATACCAATATTTACGAAGACATAAACGAATAATATCAGCATTAAGCCGCCAGCCATGACGCGACCAAAGGTGGTTTGCGCTCTGGCGGCTATCCACAGCCCGCGCATGATCAGCAGAATGTAGAGAGCGAGCAGAATCAAAATGCCCACTAATCCCAGCTCTTCCGCCAGTACCGCGAAGATAAAGTCGGTATGGCGTTCGGGGAGAAATTCAAGCTGTGACTGAGTGCCGTGCAGCCAGCCTTTGCCGCGTAATCCGCCGGAGCCAATAGCAATTTTAGACTGAATAATGTGATAGCCTGCGCCGAGTGGGTCTGATTCCGGGTCCAGGAGCATCATTACGCGTTGGCGCTGGTAATCATGCATCAGGAAGAACCACAGAATCGGAATGAACGCCGCTACCAGCACTACTGCGACGCCAATCAGACGCCAGCTAAGGCCAGAGAGGAACAGTACAAACAGGCCGGAAAGCGCAACGAGGATTGATGTTCCCAAGTCAGGCTGTGCAGCCACCAGCAGCGTGGGCATAAATATCAGCACCAGCGCGATAGCTGTATTCTTCAATGAAGGTGGGCAAACGTCGCGGTTGATAAAGCGTGCAACCATCAACGGTACGGCTATCTTGGCAATTTCCGACGGTTGAAAACGAACAATACCGAGGTCCAGCCAGCGTTGAGCGCCTTTAGAGATGGCACCGAAAGCATCTACCGCCACCAGCAAAATAATACAGATGATATAGAGATAGGGGGCCCAGCCTTCATAAACGCGTGGAGGAATTTGCGCCATCACCACCATGATGACCAGACCCATCGCAATCTGGCCGATTTTACGCTCCATCATGCCAATATCCTGACCGCTGGCGCTCCAGATAACCAGGGCGCTGTAAACCAGCAATGCCAGTAAGATCAGCAGCATTGTGGGATCGAGATGGACTTTATCCCAGAATGTTTTTTTATTCGGATTATCCGTCATGATTAATGGTCCTCCGCTGCGGCAACCGCTGGATTTTCCGCAGGCAGATCGGTGTTGTTATCACCCAGCATAATGTGGTCGAGGATCTGGCGCATCAGCGTACCAACCGCCGGACCCGCGCCGCCGTTCTCCAGAATCATGGCGACAGCCACTTGCGGATTGTTGTATGGCGCAAAGGCGGTCATCAGTTTGTGGTCACGTAAACGCTCGGCAATTTTGTGCGCATTATAGGTTTCGTTCGCTTTCAGACCGAAGACCTGAGCTGTACCAGATTTCGCCGCAATTTTGTACGGTGCGCTGGCAAAGTATTTATGCGCCGTACCGTTAGGGCGGTTAGCAACACCGTACATACCGTCTTTTGCCAGCTCCCAGTAACCGGAATGAATATCGCCGACGGGCGGTTCATGCGGTTGTACCCATGGCACCTGTTTGCCGTCTTCGGCGGTGCTCATCAGCAAATGCGGAACCTTCACGATACCGTCATTAATCAGGATCATCAGTGCCTTACTCATCTGGATTGGGGTCGCTGTCCAGTAACCCTGACCGATACCAACCGGAATGGTGTCACCCTGATACCACGGTTTTTTAAAGCGTTTCTGTTTCCATTCGCGGGTAGGCATGTTGCCGGAACGTTCTTCCGCCAGGTCGATACCGGTGTAATGACCATAACCGAATTTCCCCATCCATTCGGAGAGGCGATCGATCCCCATATCGTAGGCCACCTGATAGAAGAAGGTATCCGCAGATTCTTCCAGCGATCTTGTGACATTCAGACGCCCGTGGCCCCATTTTTTCCAGTCACGATAACGTTTTTCCGACCCTGGCAGTTGCCACCAGCCGGGGTCAAACAGCGTCGTATTGCGCGTGATCACCCCGGCACTCAATGCCGAAACCGCAACATAGGGTTTAACTGTAGACGCGGGAGGATAAACCCCCTGTGTGGCGCGGTTCACCAGCGGTGTATTCGGGTCGTTCAGCAAGGCGGAATAATCTTTGCTGGAGATACCGTCAACAAACAGGTTTGGGTCATAACTAGGCGTGGAAACCAGCGCCAACACCCCACCTGTACGCGGATCGGTGACTACCACAGCTGCGCGGCTACCCGCCAGCAACGTTTCAATATATTGCTGGAGTTTGAGATCCAGCGTCAGGTAAATATCGTGTCCGGCTTGCGGTGGTACTTCTTTTAACTGGCGGATAACACGCCCACGGTTGTTAACTTCAACCTCTTCATAACCGGTCTGACCGTGCAGCACGTCTTCATAGTAACGTTCAATGCCCAGCTTACCGATATCATGCGTTGCCGCATAGTTGGCCAGTTTGCCGTCATTATTCAGGCGTTCGACGTCTTTATCGTTGATTTTCGACACATAGCCGATGACGTGGGTCAACGCCGAACCGTAAGGATAGTAACGACGTTTATAGCCTTTAACTTCAACACCCGGAAAACGGTACTGGTTGACGGCAAAGCGAGCTACTTGTACTTCGGTCAGGTTAGTTTTCACCGGAATAGAGGTGAAACGGTGTGAACGTGCGCGCTCTTTTCGGAATGCAGCAATATCATCATCGGTCAGATCAACCACGCTGCGCAAAGCGTCCAGCGTTTGCTGCACGTTATCGACTTTCTCCGGCATCATTTCTATCTGGTAGATAGTGCGGTTGAGAGCCAGAGGGATACCGTTACGGTCGTAGATAATGCCGCGGCTGGGTGCGATAGGCACCAGCTTAATGCGGTTTTCATTAGAGCGGGTCTGGTAGTCGGTAAAGCGAACAATTTGCAGATTATACAGGTTGGCGATAAGCACGCCGGTCAGCAGCAAAATCCCCAAAAAGGCGACCAGCGCCCGGCGCACAAACAGCGCGGACTCTGCCGTATAGTCGCGAAAAGAGTTCTGTAGTTTCATCCGCTGCGTTTTCTACTCAAAGCTCACTTATCACTCACGGTGATAAGGATGGTTGGTGGTGATGCTCCACGCCCGGTACAGACTCTCTGCGACCAGCACGCGAACCAGCGGATGGGGAAGGGTAAGTGCCGACAGCGACCAGCTCTGCTCCGCCGCCGCTTTACAGGCAGGCGACAACCCTTCAGGCCCGCCAATCAGTAGACTGACGTCGCGACCATCCAGCTTCCAGCGTTCCAGCTCAGCGGCTAACTGCGGCGTATCCCAGGGCTTGCCTGGAATATCGAGGGTGACAATGCGGTTTTTGCCTGCGGCCGCCAACATCTGCTCACCCTCTTTGTCGAGTATGCGCTTGATGTCCGCATTCTTGCCGCGTTTTCCGGCCGGAATTTCAATCAGCTCGAAGGGCATATCTTTCGGAAAACGACGCAGGTACTCGGTAAAACCGGTTTGTACCCAGTCCGGCATTTTCGTTCCCACGGCGACAAGTTGCAGCTTCACGCATTAACTCCAGAGTTTTTCCAGTTCATACAGGCGACGGCTCTCTTCCTGCATGACATGGACAATCACATCGCCCAAATCCACGACAATCCAGTCGGCGCTGTTTTCACCTTCTACGCCGAGCGGTAACAGGCCCGCTGCGCGAGACTCCTGCACAACGTGATCAGCAATGGACATAACATGGCGGCTGGACGTACCCGTACAGATGATCATGCAGTCGGTGATGCTGGATTTGCCCTGAACGTCTAAGGCGATGATGTCCTGACCTTTGAGGTCATCAATTTTGTCGATAACAAAATCCTGGAGTGCTTTACCCTGCAAGTTTTCCCCCTGGGTGAATCAAATAGATAAAAATGGTCTGTCAGTATACCTGAACCAGAGGCGATTTCGGGACAATTGTCGCCGAATCGGCTTTCGAAAGTGGGCTATCATCCCACCCCGCGCCGCAGATTGCATCGCCATTTTTGTAAAACAATTTCTACAAAGTCGTGTCTGGCGGAAAAAGTCTGGCTGCGGAGAATATCAGCCTGCCCGGGGCTGTCAATGGTCGTTGCGGCTTACCCGTAAAAAAACAGAAAAGTCATGCATTCTCGACCCCGATGGCACGGCTATTGAGGACGCGTAGCGTCGCGAATTTTTGGTTGATATCAATGGCGCTCCAACACCCCTGGTCAACGCGGAAATGCCACATAGACTCGGCAGGCATGCCAATTAAACGAGCAATTAACAGACTCAGTACGCCCTGATGGCTGACGACTAAAATATTCTGATAGTGCTGATATTCACTAAGCCTTGCGATAAATCGTTCCACACGTTGCGAAAATGCCTGAAATCCTTCACCGTTCGTGGGGATAGCATGCTGCCAGTCATTGCACCACGCGCTATAGTTTTCGGCATCTTCTTGCATGAGGTCACGATGATGTCGCATCTCCCAGTCGCCAAAAAACATTTCATTGAGTTCAGGGATGATATGAACGGGGTGCTGGCGGTCACTAAGAACCAGTCGCGCGGTATGCTGTGCCCGTTCCAGTTCACTGCATAAAACCAGGTCAAAGGAAACATCATGTAGCAGCGTATGCAGATTTTGCGCTTGCTCAATACCGCGCGCGGTCAGGGGTGTGGGCGCATGACCGCTGTACAGACCATCGACATTCGCTTGCGTTTCACCATGACGAATTAACCACAGTCGCATCATGCCCTCCGTAACGACAGGTATCAGCGATACAAGCCTTGTTGGTTAATGTAAGTCAGTACCGGTTCCGGTAATAAATCCTCACACGATTCACCATTTTGCAAACGTTCGCGGATGATGGTCGCCGAGATGTTAAACCACGGCGTTTCAGCCAGATAAATTTTACCGGCAGGCTGAAGGTGAAGATCTTCCGGGTTATGTGTCAAATGATCCTCCAGCCATTGCTGGTATTGCGGTTGCGCCATTTCAAGTGGGTAACCAGGACGCCGACAGACGATCAAATGTGCATTGTCGAGTATCGTTTCGTATTCGTACCAGGTCGGAAAGGTCAGCAATGAATCCTGACCAATAATAAACGCCAGCGGCACGTCCGGTCCTTGCTCCTGCCGCCACTCTTTCAGTGTTTGCGCAGTGTAAGAGGGGGCATTGCGCTTTAGCTCGCGTTCATCAAGGGTAAACAGTGGCTTGTCAGCTATCGCCAGTTCAAGCATGTGTTTACGCTGCGCGCTGTTCGCTTCCGGCTGGGGACGATGCGGAGGAACATTATTAGGGATGATTGTGACCCGCGTCAGACCAATCAAATTCGCCAGCGTTTCCACGGGTTTAAGATGACCATAGTGCACCGGATCAAAGGTGCCGCCAAACAGAGCCTGTAAAGATTTCATATCAACCGTCGATAAATACGTCCGCCAGGGGTTTATGGCACAACAGAAGAGATAACCCTTCCAGCTCTGCCCACACTGACTGACCGTAATCTTGTTTGAGGGTGAGTTCCGTTCGTGTCAGGAGTTGCACGGCCTGACGTAACTGCGGCTGGCTTAAGCGATTTAACGCCTCGCTCATCATGCCCCTGCGGTTCTGCCATACCCGATGCTTATCAAACAACGCACGCAGTGGCGTATGGGCAGACTGGCGTTTCAGGTTAACCAGTAACAACAGTTCACGTTGTAATGTGCGCAACAAAATAACCGGTTCGCTGCCTTCCAGACGCAGCTGCTGAAGAATATGCAACGCGCGCTTACTTTTTCCCATCAACAAAGCATCAACCCAATGAAAAGGGGTGAAATGCGCGGCATCATTCACCGCCTGTTCAACGCGCGGTAATGTCAGTTTGCCGTCCGGCCAGAGTAGCGATAAACGCTCCAGTGCCTGGGCCAGCGCCAGCAGGTTACCTTCATAACAGTAGCAGAGCACCTGATTTGCAGCGTCATCCAGTTCTAAGTTGAGCTGTTTTGCGCGCGCAGCAACCCAGCGGGGAAGCTGAGCCTGCTCCGGTGTCTGACAGGTCACCTGCACGCTGCGATTCGCAAGAGCAGTAAACCAGGCGGCATTTTCTTGCGCTTTGCTTAATTTATTACCGCGGACGATCAACAGCAGGTCGTCATGGAGAAGTCCGGTGAGTGTGAGAAGTTGTTCATTGATCGCCGCATTCGGTCCGTTTTCTGGTAACAACAGCAATAGCGTTTGTCTACTGGCAAACAGACTCATAGCCTGGCATAACGAAAAGATCGCATTCCAGTCAGTGTTGGGATCAATGGAAAAAGTGTGGTGTTCTTCGAATCCTTGTGCCGCAGCGACCTGACGAACAGCGTCCTGGCTTTCCTGCAATAACAGAGGATCGTTACCAAGTAAAAGATACGCCGCGCGCAGCCCTTCATTGAGCTGCGCGCGGAGTTGTTCCGGGTACAACCGAATCATCAGTTACCCAGCGTGGTGGAGACGCGTGCAGGCGTTGCCAGAGTATCCGTTGTGGTCGACGTCTGTTCTTCGTCGGAACGAATATCCGCAGCACGGATGCTTGGCAGCTTACGAATCAGCTGTTCGGCAGCACGGTCGTACATCTCTTTTACGATCATGTCTTGTTCGTTATCTTTCGCTAACGCCATTTGCGGGTTATCGAAGAACGAACGGAAGACTTTGGCGCTAATCGGGTAGATATCACGGCCGGGGATCAACACGGTCGCATTCACCGTCATGATCATCTGATACTCTGCTGTTTGACCGTTACGGAATACCGATGCGGTATCTTTCGCGATGCTCACTTTACCCAAACGCAGGGATGGAACGTCCTTACGCGTGGTTTCTTTATCAAGCAACTCGACACCATTCAGACGTAACTGGTTACGCACCGCACGGCTTAATGGCCCGTTCGGATCGCCTGAGTCCAGGATCATGACCTTCATAGTGGAAGGAACCTGCGTGGTATCACGCAGATGCCAGCCACACCCGGCGGTGATTAACACCGCCAGAGATAACAACAATGTTGCCAGATATCGCACGCTTCCTCCCGCGCTTAGCCAACGACCAGATTGAGGAGTTTACCGGGTACGTAAATCACTTTACGTACAGTAACGCCATCAAGATATTTTGCTACCAGATGTTCCTGGCCAGCACGTTCGCGAACCTGTTCTTCCGTTGCGTCCACCGGAACGGTGATTTTTGCACGGACTTTACCGTTAACCTGCACCACGACCAGCGTGGAGTCTTCCACCATCGCTTTTTCGTCAGCAATCGGCCACGGCGCGTTGTCGATATCGCCTTCGCCTTTCAGTTCCTGCCACAGCGTGAAGCAGATGTGCGGGGTGAACGGGTTAAGCATACGGACCACCGCCAGCAGCGCTTCCTGCATCAGGGCGCGATCCTGCTCGCCATCGGTCGGGGCTTTCGCCAGTTTGTTCATCAGCTCCATAATCGCCGCAATTGCGGTGTTGAAGGTCTGACGACGGCCGATATCATCGGTTACTTTAGCGATAGTTTTATGCACATCGCGACGCAGCGCTTTCTGATCTTCAGTCAGCGCATCGACGTTCAGTGCCGCAACATCACCTTTTGCTGTGTGCTCGTACACCAGTTTCCAGACACGTTTCAGGAAGCGGTTAGCCCCTTCCACGCCGGATTCCTGCCATTCGAGAGTCATATCAGCCGGAGAAGCAAACATCATAAACAGACGAACGGTGTCCGCGCCGTAACGTTCAACCATCACCTGCGGGTCGATACCGTTGTTCTTCGACTTGGACATTTTGCTCATGCCGGTATAAACCAGTTCATGGCCTGCCGCATCTTTCGCTTTCACGATACGGCCTTTCTCGTCACGTTCAACGATAGCATCAACCGGGGAAACCCAGTTACGTTCGCCGTTTTCACCAACATAGTAGAAGGCATCTGCCAGCACCATACCCTGACACAGCAACTGTTTCGCTGGTTCGTCAGAGTTCACCATGCCTGCATCACGCATCAGTTTGTGGAAGAAGCGGAAGTAGAGCAGGTGCATAATGGCGTGTTCGATACCACCAATGTAAATATCCACCGGCAGCCAGTAGTTAGCCGCTTTGGAATCCAGCATACCTTCTTTGTACTCCGGGCAAGTGTAGCGCGCATAGTACCAGGAGGACTCCATAAAGGTGTCGAAAGTGTCGGTTTCACGCAGTGCTGGCATACCGTTAACGGTAGTTTTTGCCCATTCCGGATCTGCTTTAATCGGGCTGGTAATGCCGTCCATCACCACATCTTCCGGCAGGATCACCGGCAGCTGGTCGTCCGGGGTCGGCATTACGGTACCGTCTTCCAGCGTCACCATCGGAATCGGCGCGCCCCAGTAACGCTGACGAGAAACACCCCAGTCGCGCAGGCGGTAGTTCACTTTACGCTCGCCAACGCCCATCGCAGTCAGTTTATCGGCGATGGCGTTGAAGGCCGCTTCATGGTCAAGACCATTAAACTCGCCAGAGTTGAACAGCACGCCTTTTTCAGTCAGGGCTTGCTGAGAAAGATCTGGCTCAGAGCCGTCAGCTGCCAGGATAACCGGTTTGATGTTCAGGCCGTATTTAGAGGCAAACTCGTAGTCGCGCTGGTCGTGACCCGGAACTGCCATAACTGCGCCCGTGCCGTATTCCATCAATACGAAGTTTGCTGCCCAAACGGGAATTTCTTCGCCCGTTAATGGGTGAACCGCTTTAAAGCCAGTATCGACGCCTTTTTTCTCCATCGTCGCCATTTCAGCTTCGGCAACTTTGGTGTTACGGCATTCGTCAATAAAGGCGGCCAGTTCAGGATTATTTTCCGCCGCTTTCTGTGCCAGCGGATGACCCGCAGCCACCGCCAGGTAGGTACAACCCATAAAGGTGTCCGGGCGGGTAGTGTAAACGGTCAGCGTGTTGTCATAGTCGTTAACGTTGAAGGTGATTTCCACGCCTTCGGAACGACCGATCCAGTTACGCTGCATTGTTTTAACGGTGTCTGGCCAGTGATCCAGTTTATCCAGATCGTTGAGCAGCTCGTCAGCGTAAGCAGTGATTTTGATAAACCACTGCGGGATCTCTTTACGCTCAACTTTGGTATCGCAGCGCCAGCAGCAGCCGTCGATAACTTGTTCGTTCGCCAGTACGGTCTGGTCGTTCGGGCACCAGTTGACCGCAGAAGTCTTCTTATATACCAGGCCTTTTTTATACAGTTCGGTGAAGAATTTCTGTTCCCAACGGTAGTATTCCGGCGTACAGGTCGCCAGCTCGCGGCTCCAGTCATAACCAAAGCCCAGCATTTTGAGCTGGTTTTTCATATACGCGATGTTGTCGTACGTCCACGGTGCTGGCGCGGTGTTGTTTTTCACCGCCGCGCCTTCCGCAGGCAGACCAAATGCGTCCCAGCCGATTGGCTGCAGGACGTTTTTGCCCAGCATGCGCTGGTAGCGGGCGATCACGTCACCGATGGTGTAGTTGCGAACGTGGCCCATGTGTAGTCGACCAGAAGGATAGGGAAGCATAGACAGGCAGTAATACTTCTCTTTGCTCTCGTCTTCGGTTACTTCAAATGTGCGCTTCTCATCCCAGTGAAGCTGTACTTTGGATTCTATCTCTTCCGGGCGGTATTGCTCTTGCATGGCAGCCAGTGGTCCTGTTTTCAATACTGCTACAAATGTAGCGTTGATGTGGTTTTTCAGATCCGCATAGCATAGCCCAAACGCCCGCGCCAAAACAGCCTTTCGCGCACTCGACGTTGAAATGATGCCCGGATTATTCATACATTAATTTACAGAGTTTGTGGGCGTATTAGCAAAGCAAGGAACAAAGAACGTCTATTATTATAGTCAGTTAACGACCCGGGAGATGAAACGATGAACAAGGTTGCTCAATATTACCGTGAACTGGTCGCGTCACTGAGCGAACGCCTGCGCAATGGCGAACGTGATATCGACGCACTGGTGGAACAGGCGCGCGAGCGCGTAATAAAAACAGGGGAGTTAACGCGAACCGAGGTCGATGAGCTGACGCGAGCTGTCAGACGTGACCTGGAAGAGTTCGCCATGAGCTATGAAGAGAGCCTGAAAGAAGAGTCTGACAGCGTCTTTATGCGGGTGATTAAAGAAAGCTTGTGGCAGGAGCTGGCAGACATCACCGATAAAACGCAGCTTGAATGGCGCGAAGTTTTCCAGGACCTCAATCATCACGGGGTTTATCACAGCGGAGAAGTGGTAGGGCTGGGAAATCTGGTCTGCGAGAAATGTCACTTCCATCTCCCGATCTATACACCGGAAGTGCTGACGCTATGCCCGAAATGTGGTCATGATCAGTTCCAGAGACGCCCGTTCGAGCCGTAATGAAATGAGTGGTGCCGGATGGCGTGATGTCATCCGGCGAGTGATTAAGCGTAAAATTTCAGACGATCAGCCAGTAAATCAACAAAGCCCTGACGATCAACATCGACCATTACGGTGGCATTCGGTTTATTGCCAGTCAGATAATAATAATCAACAACCGTCATACCCTGGGTATATTTCCCTTGTGTTTCCACGCCAACCCAGCGCTAAACAGTGGTAAACAACTCCGGTTTCAACAGCCAGGCGATGGTGCATGGGTCATGCAGTGGTGCGCCGACAAAGCCCCATTTTTCGTCTTTGTGATATTCGAGGAAGAAATCCAGCAGTTCGGCAACAATGGTTGAAACAGGGTTGCCAATCGCGCGGAAACGCTCAGTGTCTTCAACGTGGATTTGTGCTTTGTGAGTAACATCCAGACCGGCCATCACCACCGGAATTCCTGACTGGAAGACAATTTCTGCCGCTTCCGGGTCAACGTAAATATTAAATTCAGCCGCAGGCGTCCAGTTACCAAGCCCCATTGCGCCGCCCATAATCACGATACGGGCAATTTTGCTATGCAGTTCCGGGTGGCTATTGAGCAGCAAGGCAACGTTAGTTTGCGGTCCGGTAGAAACAATGGTGACAGGTTCCTCACTTTCACGCAGCGTTTTCGCCATCAGCTCCACTGCCGTGCAGTTTTGCGGTGCGAACGTCGGTTCCGGTAATGCCGGGCCGTCGAGACCGCTTTCGCCGTGCACGTTGTCCGCAATAATCAAATTACGCATTAACGGTTTTACCGCACCGCTTGCTACCGGAATATCGGTGCGATTAAGCAAGGTCAGCATACGCAGAACATTGCGTAAGGTTTTTTCTGGTGTCTGGTTTCCGGCGGAAGACGTAATTGCTTTGACATCAAGCTCTGGTGAGGCGAGGGCGAGAACGATTGCGATAGCGTCGTCATGACCTGGGTCGCAATCTAACAGAATTGGCAGTGCCATTGTTGCTCCTTGTTGTGTGTTTCTTTGCGACAAGGGTAACGCCGGGATGTAACAGATACGAGGGACGAAACGAGAAAGCGTGAGATGGCGCGCAATTGAGTATGCGCGCCAGAGTGATTAATGCAGGATTTTTGCGAGGAAGTCTTTTGCGCGGTCCGATTTCGGATCATCGAAGAAAGCGTCTTTCGGCGAGTCTTCGACAATTTTACCCTCGTCCATAAAGATCACCCGATTCGCCACTTTACGGGCAAAGCCCATTTCGTGGGTCACCACCATCATCGTCATTCCTTCGTTCGCCAGTTCGACCATCACGTCCAGCACTTCGTTGATCATCTCCGGATCCAGCGCCGACGTTGGTTCGTCGAACAGCATGGCAATAGGATCCATGCACAATGCGCGAGCGATCGCCACACGCTGCTGCTGGCCGCCGGAAAGCTGCGCCGGAAACTTATTGGCATGTGCGGAAAGCCCGACGCGCTCCAGCAATTTCAATGCTTTTTCACGAGCCGGCGCTTTATTGCGTTTAAGCACTTTCACCTGCGCCAGGGTCAGGTTTTCGATAATCGACAGATGGGGGAACAGCTCGAAATGCTGAAACACCATCCCGACGCGGGAACGCAGTTTCGCCAGATCGGTTTTCTTGTCGTTAACCACGATGCCATCGACGGTGATTTCACCTTGCTGCACCGGTTCGAGGCCGTTGACGGTTTTAATCAGCGTTGATTTGCCGGAACCAGACGGACCGCAAACCACCACAACTTCGCCTTTTTTCACTTCGGTTGAGCAGTCGGTCAGCACCTGAAAGTGACCATACCATTTTGAAACATTTTTCAGGGTAATCATTATGCTGTCCTTCTTTTCAAGTAGCTGACCAACAACGACGCGCTAAGGCTAATAACGAAATAAACAAATCCGGCAAACAGGATCATCTCAACCTGCGTACCATCACGCTCACCAATGGTTGAGGCGGTACGGAAGAAATCGGCCAGAGATAACACATACACCAGTGAGGTATCCTGAAACAGTACGATGCCCTGAGTGAGCAACAGCGGCACCATCGCGCGGAACGCCTGCGGCAGAATAATCAGTTTCATCGACTGCCAGTGAGTCATTCCCAACGCCAGCGCGGCGCTCGACTGACCACGAGAAATACTTTGAATACCAGCACGGATAATCTCTGAATAGTAGGCCGCTTCAAACATCGAAAACGCCACCATCGCCGAAATTAAACGGATATCATTTTTGGGTGATAATCCCAGCACGTTTTGCAGAAAACCCGGTACGATCAGGTAAAACCACAGCAAAACCATAACTAAAGGAATCGAGCGGAATACGTTAACGTAGGCTTTGGCAAACCACGCTACGGGCGCAAAGCTGGACAAGCGCATCACCGCCAGCATGGTGCCCCACAAAATACCAATCACCACTGCCGTGACGGTGATTTTCAGCGTGATCACCAGCCCGTCGAGCAGATATGGCAGGGAAGGAACAATGGAACTCCAGTCAAACTCGTACATTATTTGCCCCCCATGTTGCCGGGCAGACGAACTTTACGTTCAACCAGCGTCATCACCAGCATGATAAAAGCGTTAATCAATACATACGCCAGCGTGATGGCGGTAAACGACTCCCAGGCGTGGGCCGAGTAATCGAGCAATTTACCCGCCTGCGCCGCCATATCCACCAGACCGATAGTCGAGGCGATGGCGGAGTTTTTCACCAGGTTCATCATCTCTGAGGTCATCGGCGGGACGATAACGCGATAAGCATTAGGCAGCAGTACGTAGCGGTAAGCCTGCGGTAGCGTCAGACCCATCGCCAGCGCGGCATTTTTTTGCCCACGCGGCAGCGACTGAATAGCGGCGCGTACCTGTTCGCAAACACGGGCGGCGGTAAACAGCCCCAGGCAGAGCATGGATGAAAGGAAAAATTGAATATTAGGGTCCAGTTCCGCCTTAAACCACATGCCGATTTTCTCTGGCAGCAGCTCCGGGATCACCAGGTACCAGGTAAAGAATTGCACAATCAACGGCACGTTGCGGAACAGTTCGACATACAACGTACCCAGACCGGAGAGAAAACGGTTTGGAACGGTACGTAAAATGCCGAAAAATGAACCGACGAGGAAAGCGATAATCCAGGCGCAGATCGACAAAGCGATCGTCACCTGAAAGCCACTCCAGATCCAACCAAGATAGGTGGTGTTGCCGAACGGGGCTTGTTGTAAAAAAATACCCCAGTTCCAGTCTATAGACATAAATCTACTCCAGAAAAAAGAGGGTAGCAGCGTTAACTGCTACCCTCGAAGATTGTTACCCAGCGTATTGCGGTTTTCAGGCCCGATGGGGAACGACCACCAGGCGTATAGTCTGTCCGTGCTACGTAACAATCGAGAGGGCTGGAATTTCCGCCCCTGGTTCTTGTAATTAGTTCAGTGCCTTGTCATTCGGTTCTTTGAACAGTGCTTTCATTTCGTCTGACAGTTCGAAACTCATGTTCAGGTTTTTCGGCGGAATTGGATTTTTGAACCACTTATCAAACCATTTTTCCGCTTCACCGGAGGTCTGCACCTGAGCGATGGTATCATCCATCAGCTTTTTGAACTGCGGATCGTCTTTACGCAACATGCAACCATAGGCTTCCTGAGACTGCGGCTTGCCGACGATTTCCCAGTTGTCTGGTTTCTTCGCTTTCGCACGTTCACCGGCCAGCAGAGCATCATCCATCATAAAGGCAACGGCACGACCGCTTTCCAGGGTACGGAAAGAGTCACCGTGATCTTTGGCGCTGATGATGCGCATATTCATTTTTTGCTCTTCATTCAGTTTGTTGAGCAAAACTTCAGAGGTGGTGCCGGAAGTGACGACTACGGCTTTGCCTTTCAGGTCGGCAAAATCTTTGATATCGCCGCCCTTTTTGGTCAGCAGGCGCGTACCGACCACGAAAATAGTGTCAGAGAAAGCCGCCTGTTTTTGGCGTTCGGCATTGTTGGTGGTAGAACCGCATTCAAAATCGAAAGTGCCGTTTTGCAGCAGTGGAATACGGTTTTGTGAGGTGATCGGAATCAATTTCACCTGTAAGTCTGGTTTGTTGAGTTTCTTTTTCACTGCTTCAACAATGGCGTTGGAGTAATCCTGCGAGTAGCCCACCACTTTTTGCTGATTGTCGTAATAAGAGAAAGGTACTGAAGATTCACGGTGACCGACGACAATCACGCCGTTTTTGGCGATTTTGTCCAGCGTGCTGCCTGCTGCCGGGGCGGCGTCATCTGCCTGTGCCAGTCCTGCGGAAAGCGCCAGGGCCAGGATTGCTGTGGCAGGTTTACGTAATTGCATATCCAACTCCTTTATCTTCTGCGTTAAAAACGCATGGATACCCGTTGTGAGTGTTTGTGTTGTTATCATCTGCGACTTTATTGTGCAGTGTTGTGTTTGTTAGGTAACATTTAGTTTGGATAAATGTAAAGATATTGTTGTTTTATTGTTTATTTTTGCGAGGTGCGCCGCACCATTCCGAAGCAAAATTCTTAAACCGCACCTTTTTGGTGCTACCGCTGATTTGTGGTGGTGCAACCCGGTTGCGTTGCGGCTGATTTCATTGCTTACACAGTAAATAAAGCAACTTACATGCCAAAAAATACTTAGGGGTGAATTAATTACGATTGTAATTTCAGTTTGAAAAAGTCATATTTCGGACAGTGTTAACTTTTCGGTGTGGGACGTTTGCCGGGATGATAACTACACTCGGGAAAATGCTTTTTACTAGTCTTTTCAAGGAAGAATCACCTTATGTCTGCATCTTCGGTTAAGCCGTTAAATGTTCAATTACCCGCAATAACCCTGATCCTTTTTGCGCTCTGTGTTGGGATATTTTGTTACCTCGCACAATGGATGAGTTACGAAGAAGTCGATCAATCCGCACTCATCCATCTCGGCGCTAACGTTGCTTCTCTCACGTTGTCGGATGAATCCTGGCGCTTATTGAGCAGTGTTTTTCTGCACAGTAGTTTTTCCCATTTGCTGATGAATATGTTTGCACTCCTGGTGGTGGGGACAGTGGCGGAACGGATACTGGGGAAATGGCGACTCCTGATTATCTGGTTATTCTCCGGCATCTTTGGTGGGCTGATCAGCGCCTGTTATACGTTACGCGAAAGTGAGCAGATAGTCATCAGCATTGGGGCATCCGGGGCAATTATGGGAATAGCGGGCGCTGCGATAGCAACACAGCTTGCTTCAGGTGCGGGCACACACCATAAAAACCAGCGGCGAGTATTTCCTCTGTTGGGTATGGTGGCGCTGACACTGTTGTATGGTACCCGGCAAACAGGAATAGATAACGCTTGCCACATTGGCGGCCTGATTGCGGGGGGCGCGTTGGGTTGGCTGAGTGCGCGTTTAGTTGGGCAAAATCGGCTCGTTACGGAAGGCGGGATTATTGTTGCGGTCACTCTTCTTCTGACCGGGACTATCTGGTTTGTGCAGCAGCAGATTGATGAATCAGTTTTACAGGTCGGGCAAAGCCTGCGTGAAGCGTTTTATCCGCAGGAGATTGAACAAGAGCGACGACAAAAAAAGCAGCAGTTAGTGGAGGAGCGCAACGCCCTCAGGGAAACATTATCCGCTCCGGTAAGTCGTGAGCAGGCCAGTGGTGATTTACTCGCTGAGATTGCCGATATCCATGATATGGCGATCAGTCGGGATGGTAATACGTTGTATGCCGCAATTGAAAACACGAACAGCATTGTTGTTTTCGACCTCGGACAAAAGAAAATCCTGCATACCTTTACAGCGCCCATAGCGAAAGAAAAGTCAGTCAAACATTGTGGTGGCTGTAAAGATCAGGGCGTCAGATCGCTGGCATTAAGCCTGGATGAAAAGTTGATTTATGCGACTTCATTTGAAGCGAATGCGTTATCGGTCATTAACGTGGCGACGGGGGAGATTATTCAGTCGATTACCACCGGCGCCCATCCTGACAGCCTTATCCTCTCGCGTGATGGCACAAAAGCCTGGGTGATGAATCGCACCAGCAATAGTGTGTCAGCGATTGATCTGGTGGCTTATCAGCATGTGGCGGATATCCCGCTGGAGAAATACGACGGGACGGGGATGAGCGGTAAACCAGGCGCCTGGGTTATGGCACTTTCCCCGGATGAAAAAACATTACTGGTTCCGGGAGCAGGCAGGGGTAACATCGTGCGGATCAATACCATCACGCATCAGAAAGAAGACTTTCCCGCAGGTGATGCGCGTGGTGTCGTTTCTGCGATGGGATTCCGACCAAAAAATGGTGAGATTATTTTTGCCGATAGCCAGGGGATTTCACGTATAAGAGCTGAGGATCAACAAGCCAGCATTATGACGCAATGGTGTAGCAGGAGCGTTTATTCCGTTGAGGGTATTAGCCCGGACGGTCAGTATTTAGCGTTGGTGTCATATGGCCTGCAAGGTTATGTCATCCTGCTCAATATTAATGCCGGGCAGATTATTGGCGTTTATCCCGCCAGCTACGTTAATAATCTTCGTTTTTCAGCGGATGGTAGAAAGATATTTGTTATGGCGAAGAACAGGTTAATCCAAATGGACAGGACGCGCTCGCTTGATCCGCAGGCAATTATTCGGCATCCCCAATATGGCGATGTGGCTTGTATCCCTGAACCGTAAGAAAAAAGGGCATGATAATCATGCCCCAGAGCGTGTTGAAAAAGTACGCTTTATCCTACAAAATCGCGAAAATTCAACATATTGTAAAAATCGCGTAGGCCTGATAAGCGTCGCGCATCAGGCACATTAACGTTTGCGAGCACGCAGACTCATCAGTACAGCGGCAAAACCAAACAGCGCCGTCAGCACCCACAGCGGCCAGTTGCCGGTTCGTGCGTACGGTGTGAGTCCGGTGGTTGGTGTCACGTTAGTGGTCAACACCTCGCGGGTGAACTGCGGGATCATCGCCTGAATCTCACCCTGCGGGCCAATCACCGCCGTAATGCCGTTGTTGGTGCTGCGCAACAGTGGGCGCGCCAGCTCCAGCGCACGCATTCGCGCCATCTGGAAGTGCTGCCATGGACCAATAGACTTACCAAACCACGCATCGTTGGAGATAGTCAGCAGATAGTCGGTATCCGGGCGGAAGTTATCGCGCACTTGCTCGCCGAGAATGATTTCGTAGCAAATGGCCGCAGTAAGTTGAATGCCATTCAACGACAGCGGTGGCTGAATATATGGTCCGCGGCTGAATGACGACATCGGCAAATCAAAGAACGGTGCTAACGGACGCAGTATCGACTCCAGTGGGACAAACTCGCCAAACGGCACCAGATGGTTTTTGTTATAGCGATCGGCTGATTCGTAGCTGTACGGCGCACCTTTACCCAGCGTGATGATGGTGTTGTAGGTATCGTAGCGGTTCTGTTTATTGAGACGCGCGTCGACAATCCCGGTGACCAGCGAGCTACCTTTATCGCGCAACTCACCGTCCAGAGCTTTGAGGAACGGTTGCTGATTAATTTCCAGATCGGTTATCGCCGACTCCGGCCAGATAATCAACGATGATTTGCCCATCAGCGGTGCCGTTGCGTTGTAGTAAATCTTCAGCGTATTAAGTAGCTGGTCTCCGTCCCATTTCAGCGATTGCGGAATATCGCCCTGAACCATCGAAACCTGAATAGTTTTTTCCGGTTGCGGGGTAAACCACTGGATGTAACGCAGCGGGAAGGGAAGGGCAAACAGCACGACGGCCACCACCAGCGGACGCCAGTTGCGTTTGACCAACGCCAGTGCCAGCAGGCCACTAACCATCATCAGCAGGAAGTTAATGGCTTCCACGCCCATTATCGGTGCCAGCCCTTTTAACGGGCCATCAATCTGGCTATAGCCGAACTGTAACCACGGGAAGCCTGTTAGTACCCAACCGCGCAGAAACTCGGTCACTTGCCAGAGAGCAGGGGCGGCAATCGCCACGCGCAGCCAGGTGGTTTTCGGCCACAGACGCGACAGCACGCCAGCAAACAGTCCGGTATACAGCGACAAATACGCCGCCAGCAGTACCACCAGGAAGATGTTAACCGGGCCAGGCATTCCGCCAAAGGTCGCGATGCTGACATAGACCCAGTTAATACCGCTGCCAAAGAGGCCAAATCCCCAGCAAAAGCCAATAGCGGCAGACTGGAGTGGACGGCGGTTAAAGGTCAACGCCTGAAGCCCCATCAGCGAAATAATCGCCGCAGGCCAGACGTCGTAAGGAGAGAAGGCCAGCGTTCCGCAGGCACCGAATAATAACGCCAGCAGCAGGCGAATGCGCTGGCGTTCAATTAATGAGGCAAAAGCCATGTAGTTATCTATCCAGTTTCGGTTTTATTCATCCAGCTTCGGCTGGGGTGAGTCATCCGGGATTTTGACATGAACCTGAATAATACGCCGACTGTCGGCCATCGCCACTTTGAACTGGTAACCGTCGATGTCGATGGTTTCGCCACGCGCCGGAAGATGCCCAAATGCCTGCATCACCAGACCACCGATAGTGTCAACCTCTTCATCGCTAAAGTGGGTGCCGAACGCTTCGTTGAAGTCTTCAATAGAAGCCAGTGCGCGCACGGTCCAGGTATGACGACTCAGCTGACGGAAGTCGATATCATCTTCTTCGTCATACTCGTCTTCAATCTCACCAACAATCAGTTCCAGGATGTCTTCAATGGTCACCAGACCGGAAACCCCACCGAATTCGTCAATGACGATCGCCATGTGGTAACGCTGAGAGCGAAACTCTTTCAGCATCCGGTCTACGCGCTTACTTTCAGGAACGACAACCGCCTGACGTAACACTTTGTCCATGCTGAAGGCTTCAGCATCGCTGCGCATAAACGGCAGCAAGTCTTTCGCCATCAGAATCCCTTCAATGTGATCTTTGTCTTCGCTAATCACCGGGAAACGTGAGTGGGCGGACTCAATGATGACATCAAGGCATTCGTCCAGCGTCTGGTTGCGTTTCAGGGTAATCATCTGGGAGCGGGGGATCATGATGTCGCGAACGCGTTGGTCTGCGATGTCCATCACCCCTTCGAGCATATCGCGCGTATCTTCGTCGATAAGGTCGTTCTGCCCGGAATCACGGATCAGCGCCAGCAGTTCGTCACGGTTTTTCGGTTCACCGTGGAAAAGTTGGCTGAGTAACAGGGAGAAAAATCCCTTCTTGTTGCTTATCGTGTCACTACTGTGTGAATTGTCGTCGCTCATGGCGTCGTATGGGTTCTCATGTTAGTTAATCAAAACGCCGTCGTTAATCACCAACGGCGGGGACGTCTGCCAGTCAAATGCCTGGCAAATTATTCTTTCTCGGCAATGTACGGATCCTCATAGCCCAGAGCAAGCATAATCTCTGTTTCGATGGCTTCCATTTCTTCTGCTTCGTCATCTTCGATGTGATCGTAACCTAACAAATGCAGACTGCCGTGCACCACCATATGCGCCCAGTGCGCCTCCAGTGGTTTGCCTTGCTCCTGAGCTTCCTTCTCAACCACCTGACGGCAGATAACCAGATCGCCCAGTAGCGACATTTCCATGCCAGGCGGTACTTCAAACGGGAAGGAGAGCACGTTGGTCGGCTTATCCTTACCGCGATAGGTCAGATTCAGACTGTGGCTTTCGGCGGTATCGACCACGCGAATAGTCACTTCCGATTCTTCCTGAAACTGCGGGATCACCGCATTCAGCCATGTCTGAAACTGGCTCTCTTCCGGTAACCCGGAATTATCTTCACATGCCAGTTGTAAATCGAGGATCACCTGACTCATTTTTGTTCCTGTTCTTCGCGCTTGCGTTCTGCTGCCAGCGCCGCTTTACGTTTTTGTTCGGCTTCTTCCCAGGCTTCATAGGCGTTAACGATACGCGCCACCACCGGGTGACGAACCACGTCTTCGCTGTGGAAGAAGTTAAAGCTGATCTCTTCGACATCAGCCAGCACTTCGATGGCATGACGCAAACCAGACTTGGTATTACGCGGCAGGTCGATCTGTGTGACGTCGCCGGTGATAACCGCTTTTGAGTTAAAACCGATACGGGTCAGGAACATCTTCATCTGTTCGATGGTGGTGTTCTGGCTTTCATCAAGAATGATAAACGCGTCGTTCAGCGTACGACCACGCATATAGGCCAGCGGTGCGACTTCAATAACGTTGCGCTCAATCAGTTTCTCGACTTTCTCAAAGCCCAGCATTTCAAACAGCGCGTCGTACAGCGGGCGCAGATACGGGTCTACTTTCTGGCTTAAATCGCCAGGCAGGAAGCCCAGTTTCTCACCGGCTTCGACCGCCGGACGAGTCAGCAGAATACGGCGAATTTCCTGACGCTCCAGGGCATCAACTGCCGCAGCCACTGCCAGGTAGGTTTTACCCGTACCCGCCGGGCCAACGCCGAAGGTAATGTCATGGTCGAGAATATTGGCGATGTACTGCGCCTGGTTTGGCGTGCGCGGCTTAATTACGCCGCGTTTGGTCTTGATATTGACCGCTTTGCCGTACTCCGGCACGCTCTCCGCGCTTTGCTCCAGTACCCGCGCTTCTTTAATCGCAAGGTGGATCTGTTCCGGTTCGATATCCTGAATCTGACCGCGCATCGGGGCAGTATCGACATACAGGCTACGCAGAATGTCTGCCGCAGCGGTGACGCAAATCGGACGGCCGGTCAGTTTAAAGTGGTTATCGCGGCGATTGATTTCGATGCCGAGACGGCGTTCGAGTTGTTTGATGTTGTCATCAAACGGGCCGCACAGGCTCAACAGACGCGCATTGTCTGCTGGCTCCAGGGTGATTTCGCGAGTGTCTATGTTCAAACCGTTCCTCTTATCTGTATGCCGCCGGAAGCTGAACATTCACCGGCCTATAAGGAAATTATTCACGCCACAGGAAAAAGGCGCAAGCATTGCGATAAAGATGGGGATAAAGAGAGAAAAAACAAGGCCCACCGGAACGGCGGGCCTGAGAATTACGGCTGATAATAACCCACGCCAAGGTCGTTTTCTTTGCGGGTACGGGCAATCACCGATTCCGGTGTTTCTGCCACGCGCAGACCCATTTCATCTTCAGTTCGCACCACTTTACCGCGCAGAGAGTTCGGGTAGACGTCGGTAATTTCTACATCGACGAATTTACCGATCATATCCGGCGTGCCCTCGAAGTTAACCACGCGGTTATTTTCAGTGCGACCGGAAAGCTCCATGATGCTCTTACGTGAAGTCCCTTCTACCAGAATGCGCTGGGTGGTGCCGAGCATCCGGCGGCTCCATGCCATCGCTTGCTGATTAATGCGCTCTTGCAGAATATACAGACGCTGCTTCTTCTCTTCTTCCGGAACATCATCAACCATATCGGCGGCTGGTGTACCCGGACGTGCAGAGAAGATAAAGCTGTAGCTCATGTCGAAATTGACGTCGGCAATCAGCTTCATCGTTTTCTCGAAGTCTTCGGTGGTTTCGCCAGGGAAGCCGACGATGAAGTCAGAGCTGATCTGAATATCCGGGCGCGCCGCACGCAGTTTACGGATGATCGCTTTGTACTCCAGCGCCGTATGGGTACGTCCCATCAGGTTCAGAATGCGATCGGAACCGCTCTGTACCGGCAGGTGCAGGAAGCTCACCAGCTCCGGCGTGTCGCGATACACTTCGATGATATCGTCGGTGAATTCGATCGGATGGCTGGTGGTAAAGCGAATACGATCGATCCCGTCGATGGCGGCAACCAGACGCAGCAGATCGGCAAACGTTCCGGTGGTGCCGTCGTAGTTCTCACCACGCCAGGCATTCACATTCTGACCGAGCAGGTTGACTTCACGCACGCCCTGAGCCGCAAGCTGGGCGATCTCAAACAGAATATCGTCGGACGGACGGCTTACCTCTTCACCACGGGTGTAAGGCACCACGCAGTAGGTGCAATATTTATTGCAGCCTTCCATGATGGAGACAAACGCGGTCGGCCCTTCGGCGCGCGGTTCTGGCAGACGGTCAAACTTCTCGATTTCCGGGAAGCTGATATCTACAACCGGGCTGCGGTCGCCGCGCACGGAGTTGATCATCTCCGGCAGGCGGTGCAGCGTTTGCGGCCCAAAAATAATATCGACATAGTGGGCGCGCTGGCGAATGTGCTCGCCTTCTTGCGATGCCACGCAGCCGCCGACGCCGATAATCAGGTCTGGATTCTTCTCTTTTAACAGTTTCCAGCGACCCAACTGATGGAAGACTTTTTCCTGAGCCTTCTCGCGGATTGAGCAGGTGTTCAGCAGCAGCACATCCGCTTCTTCCGCCACGTCGGTCAGTTGATAGCCGTGGGTGGCATCCAGCAGATCGGCCATCTTCGATGAATCGTACTCGTTCATCTGACAGCCCCAGGTTTTAATATGGAGTTTTTTGGTCATCGACTTGCTCTTGCGAAATAGTAGCCAGGAATGCAGGGCGCATAGTGTAATGCTTTGCTGCCGTTGTGACCAGTATGAGCGTTATCAGCCCTTGGGGGTAAAAATCCTGTAAACTTAAAGCATATTGCTAACAGGATGATTGACCATGACAAATCAACCAACGGAAATTGCCATTGTCGGCGGAGGAATGGTCGGCGGCGCGCTGGCGCTGGGACTGGCACAGCACGGGTTTACGGTAACGGTTATTGAACATGCCCAGCCTGCGCCGTTTGTTGCGGACAGCCAGCCGGACGTGCGGATCTCGGCGATCAGCGCGGCTTCGGTATCATTGCTTAAAGGGTTAGGGGTCTGGGATGCAGTACAGGCTATGCGTTGCCATCCTTACCGCAGACTGGAAACGTGGGAGTGGGAAACGGCGCATGTCGTGTTTGACGCCGCTGAACTTAAGCTACCGTTGCTTGGCTACATGGCGGAAAACACTGTCCTGCAACAGGCGTTGTGGCAGGCGCTGGAAGCGCATCCGAAAGTAACGTTACGTGTGCCAACCTCGCTGATTGCACTGCATCGCCATAATGATCTTCAGGAGCTGGAACTGAAGGGCGGTGAAACGATCCTCGCGAAGCTGGTGATTGGTGCCGACGGCGCAAATTCGCAGGTGCGACAGATGGCGGGAATTGGCGTTCATGCCTGGCAGTATGCGCAGTCGTGTATGTTAATTAGCGTACAGTGTGAGAACGATCCCGGCGACAGCACCTGGCAGCAATTTACCCCGGACGGACCGCGTGCGTTTCTGCCGTTGTTTGATAACTGGGCATCGCTGGTGTGGTATGACTCTCCGGCGCGCATTCGCCAGTTGCAGAATATGAATATGGCGCAGCTACAGGCGGAAATCGCGAAGCATTTCCCGTCGCGTCTGGGTTACGTAACACCGCTTGCCGCTGGTGCGTTTCCGCTGATACGTCGCCATGCGTTGCAGTATGTGCAACCAGGGCTTGCTCTGGTGGGCGATGCCGCGCATACCATCCATCCGCTGGCGGGGCAGGGAGTGAATCTTGGTTATCGTGATGTCGATGCCCTGATTGACGTTCTGGTGAACGCCCGCAGCTACGGCGAAGCGTGGGCCAGTTATCCTGTGCTCAAGCGTTACCAGATGCGGCGTATGGCGGATAACTTCATGATGCAAAGTGGTATGGATCTGTTTTATGCCGGATTCAGCAATAATCTGCCACCGCTGCGTTTTGTGCGTAATCTTGGTTTGATGGCGGCGGAGCGTGCTGGCGTGTTGAAACGTCAGGCGCTGAAATATGCGTTAGGGTTGTAGCCTCACAACATTGCTGGATGCATGCCAACCGTAGGTCGGATAAGACGCGGGCAGCGTCGCATCCGACTTTGAAGGATAAGACGAGTCAACATCGCATTCGGCATTGAATATACGCAGAAAAGCAAAAAGCTCGCCGAAGCGAGCTTTTTTAATGTGGCTGGGGTACGAGGATTCGAACCTCGGAATGCCGGAATCAGAATCCGGTGCCTTACCGCTTGGCGATACCCCAACTGGGTGCACTTACAAGGTAAGCGTCTTGAATAAATTGGCTGGGGTACGAGGATTCGAACCTCGGAATGCCGGAATCAGAATCCGGTGCCTTACCGCTTGGCGATACCCCAACAAATTGGTTTTTGAATTTGCCGAACATATTCGACACATTCAGAATTTGGTGGCTACGACGGGATTCGAACCTGTGACCCCATCATTATGAGTGATGTGCTCTAACCAACTGAGCTACGTAGCCAGATTGTTTCTTCGATGGCTGGGGTACCTGGATTCGAACCAGGGAATGCCGGTATCAAAAACCGGTGCCTTACCGCTTGGCGATACCCCAATAACCGGGCGGTGAACCGCTTATTCGAAGAATATGGCTGGGGTACCTGGATTCGAACCAGGGAATGCCGGTATCAAAAACCGGTGCCTTACCGCTTGGCGATACCCCATCCGTACAACGCTTTCTGGTGAATGGTGCGGGAGGCGAGACTTGAACTCGCACACCTTGCGGCGCCAGAACCTAAATCTGGTGCGTCTACCAATTTCGCCACTCCCGCAAAAAAAAGATGGTGGCTACGACGGGATTCGAACCTGTGACCCCATCATTATGAGTGATGTGCTCTAACCAACTGAGCTACGTAGCCATCTTTTTTTTCGCGATACCTTATCGGCGTTGCGGGGCGCATTATGCGTATAGAGCCTTGCAGCGTCAACCTCTTTTTCAAGGAAAATTGCTCGAAAGTGACTGTTTGGTTAGGTTGCGAACAGCATGGCGCTATATTCGTCAATTATTGTTTACTTTGTGTTTTTTCCCCACCCTACAGCCATTCTTTTGTCATACAGGATGAAATTCGGAATTCAACAATAGTGGTGGGAAATTAATCTATGAAATACTGGCCTACAGTAATGAGTTGTCAAACAGCGATGTGGCAAACCCGGAACATTTCCTTACTGCATATCAGAATCAACAAGCGCCCCAGTAACTGAAATTGCCCCGGATTTCTCCGGGGCAATATTACACGTCTTATTTATATGCCGACTGGTGAACGCCAACCGCGCGACCAGACGGATCGTCCATTTTCTTGAACGCTTCATCCCACTCAATCGCTTTAGCGGAAGAACAAGCGACGGAAGGACCGCCCGGCACGCACTCAGCGGCGCTCGGAAGCGGGAACAATTCTTCAAAGATCTCCCGGTACAGATACGCTTCTTTTGAGGTCGGCGTGTTGTACGGGAAGCGGAAGCGGGCAGTTTCCAGCTGTTGATCAGAAACCTGCTGCGCTGCCACTTCTTTCAGGGTGTCGATCCAACTGTAACCGACGCCATCGGAGAACTGCTCTTTTTGCCGCCAGGCCACGCTTGCAGGCAGATACGCTTCAAAACATTCACGCAGGATGTGTTTTTCCATTTTGCCGTTACCGCACATTTTATCCTGTGGGTTAATGCGCATCGCCACATCAAGGAATTTTTTGTCGAGGAACGGAACGCGTGCTTCCACGCCCCAGGCTGACATCGCTTTGTTGGCACGCGCGCAGTCATACATATGCAGGGCCAGCAGTTTACGCACCGTCTCTTCATGCAACTCTTTAGCGTTCGGCGCTTTGTGGAAGTATAGATAACCGCCAAACACTTCGTCAGAACCTTCACCGGACAGCACCATTTTAATGCCCATCGCCTTGATCTTACGCGACATTAAATACATCGGTGTTGAAGCGCGAATAGTGGTCACATCATAAGTTTCGATGTGGTAAATCACGTCGCGGATGGCATCCAGACCTTCCTGTACAGTGAAGTGAATTTCGTGATGCACCGTGCCCAGATGGTTTGCCACTTCCTGGGCTGCTTTCAGATCCGGTGAACCCGGCAGACCTACAGCAAAGGAGTGCAACTGCGGCCACCAGGCTTCAGAGCGTTCCTGATCTTCCACGCGACGGGCGGCGTATTTCTTGGTGATAGCGGAAATAATTGAGGAATCCAGACCACCAGAAAGCAGCACACCGTAAGGCACATCAGACATCAGATGGCTTTTAACGGAATCTTCCAGTGCCTGACGCAGCTCGTTTTTGTCGGTCACGTTATCTTTCACCGCATCGTAGTCGAACCAGTCGCGATGATAATAAGAACGGATTTCGCCGTCCTGACTCCACAAATAGCTCCCCGCCGGAAACTCTTTAATCGTGCGGCAAACTGGCACGAGGGCTTTCATTTCTGAGGCCACATACAGCTGACCGTGTTCGTCATAGCCCATATACAGTGGGATGATCCCCAGATGGTCGCGACCAATCAGATATGCATCTTTTTCGCTGTCGTACAGGGCAAAGGCAAACATGCCCTGCAAGTCGTCGAGAAATTCCGGCCCTTTTTCCTGATACAGCGCGAGGATCACTTCACAGTCAGACCCGGTCTGGAACTGGTAACGATCGCCATATTCAGCGCGCAATGCCTGGTGGTTGTAGATTTCACCGTTTACTGCCAGCACATGAGTTTTTTGTTGGTTGTAGAGAGGTTGCGCCCCCGCGTTAACGTCAACAATTGACAGACGTTCGTGGGCGAGAATGGCGTTATCGCTGGCATAAATGCCGGACCAGTCCGGGCCACGATGACGCATCAGGCGTGACAGCTCGAGTGCTTTCTTACGCAGCTCAACTGCGTCTGTTTTGATATCGAATACGCCAAAAATTGAACACATAACCTTCTCCGTTAACCTGGTATTTGTTGCTTGTTGTGTTTGCTTGTTTAAAAAATGCCGCAAAGCAGCACGGTGCGCAAGCGATTTGGCGGTGGAAAAATAAAAAACGTAATGGCGATTGCTGATTTGTGAAAAAGGATAGGGTGTGATGGCGTATTTATTGATGGATCGATAATTTTTGACGGGTTTTATTGAATAGGGTGATTTTAATGATGGGTAAAAATAAGAAACCACGCCCTGAGGCGTGGTTGCTATTCAGATAACGTCGATTTCAGCGACCGATGGGTAAATCCAACTTGGGCGGAACGGCATACTGTCGATATCGTCGAGCGACGAAACACCAGAAAGCACCAGAATCGTCTCCAGACCGGCCTGGAAGCCCGCCAGAATATCGGTACGCAAGTTATCGCCGACAATCACCGTTTCTTCCGAATGCGCCTGCATTTTGTTTAATGCCGCGCGGATGATCCACGGACTCGGCTTTCCAACATAGAACGGTTTGCGCCCGGAGATTTTCTCGATCCCTGCACACAACGCGCCACAGGCGGGATAAAAACCGCGCCCGTGGGTGTCCGGGTTGGTGGCGATAAAGCGTGCACCGTTAGCGACGAAATAGGCTGCTTTATGCATCATGTCCCAGTTGTAGGAACGCGTTTCGCCAACAATCACAAAATCAGGGTTCACATCGGTAATAGTGAAACCGGCTTTGTACAGTTCATGAATCAGTGCGCCTTCGCCCACCACATACGCTTTCTTGCCTTCCTGGCGACGCAGAAAATCGGCGGTCGCCATCGCGGAGGTATAAAACACGCTATCCGGTACATCGACACCGGCAGTGGCAAAGCGATTCGCCAGATCTTGCCCGGTCTGCGAAGGATAGTTGGTCAGCAACACCAGCGGCAGGCCTTTATCCATAATCCCGTGCAAAAATTCCGCTGCACCCGGTACGGCGACGTTATCGTGCATCAGCACGCCGTCGATATCGCAAATTACATTTTTAATGGTCATGGACTACCCAGAATATTGACAACAATAAGCGCCACTATAAAAGCACATTAATTTTCCAGCAAATGCTGGAGCAAAATACCGTTGAGCATGGCGCGTTTTACCAGCGCAAAAGCGCCGATTGCCGAGCGGTGATCCAACTCAGAACGTACCACCGGTAGATTAGTACGAAACGCCTTCAGCGCCTGGGTATTAATGCAGCTTTCAATAGCAGGGAGCAGCACTTTATCGGCTTCGGTGATTTCTCCAGCAATAACAATTTTTTGCGGATTAAATAAGTTGATAGCAATGGCGATGGTTTTACCCAGATGACGACCGACATATTCAATCACTTCCGAGGCCAGGCTATCGCCTTTGTTCGCGGCTTTGCAGATAGTTTTGATGGTGCAGTCGTCCAGTGGCACACGGCTCTGGTAGCCCTGCTTTAACAGATTCAACACCCGTTGTTCAATGGCAGCATTGGCGGCGATAGTTTCCAGGCAGCCAAAGTTGCCGCAGTGGCAGCGTTCACCCAGCGGTTCGACCTGAATATGGCCAATTTCACCGACGTTGCCGTTGCGCCCGATAAAAATTCGCCCGTTAGAGATAATCCCGGCCCCGGTTCCGCGATGGACACGCACCAGAATGGAGTCTTCGCAATCCTGACTTGCACCGAAGTAGTGCTCTGCCAGCGCCAGACTGCGGATATCGTGGCCGACAAAACAGGTCACTTTAAAACGCTCTTCCAGTGCTTCAACCAGCCCCCAGTTTTCTACCTGAATATGCGGCATGTAATGAATTTTGCCGCTGTCCGGGTCTACAAGCCCTGGCAGGATCACCGAAATCGCGATCAGCTCGCGTAGCTTGCGCTGGTAGCTATCAATAAACTGAGCAATGGCATTCAGCAGGGCATGTTCCAGCGTCTGCTGGGTACGTTCCGGCAGCGGGTAATGTTCTTCTGCCAGCACTTTGCTGCTGAGATCAAACAAGGTGATGGTGGCGTCGTGACGACCAAGCCGTACGCCGATTGCGTGGAAATTGCGGGTTTCGGTGACGATGGAGATAGCGCGGCGGCCCCCGGTGGAGGCCTGCTGATCAACTTCTTTGATCAGCCCGCGTTCGATAAGCTGACGCGTAATTTTGGTTACGCTGGCGGGGGCAAGCTGACTTTGCTCGGCAATCTGAATCCGCGAGATTGGCCCGTACTGGTCAATCAGGCGATAAACCGCCGCGCTGTTAAGCTGTTTTACGAGATCAACATTACCTATCTGAGCTTGTCCGCCTGGTGTCATACTTTCTCTTATTGAGTTACGACCTCGTTACCGTTAACGATGGTCCTGGTGATTTTAAAATCAGGTGTGAATGCAGTCAGGTTGGCTACTTTACCTGCGGCGAGCGTGCCGAGACGTTTCTCAACGCCAATCGCACGTGCCGGATAGAGCGTCGCCATACGCAGCACTTCATCCAGTGCGATACCACAATGTTCGACCAGATTACGCACGCCTTCAATCATGGTTAAGGATGAACCGCTTAACGTACCGTTCTCATCCACACAAAGGCCATTACGGTAGTATATTGTTTTACCCGCAAAAATGAACTGTTCAATGTTGGCACCTGCTGGCGCGGTGGCATCGGTAACCAGACACAATTTGTCGCCTTTCAGACGCTTAGCGTTACGAATGTTGGCGTAATCAACATGCAGGCCATCAGCAATAATACCGCAATAAATGTCAGCTTCGTCGAGGATCGCGCCCGCCAGGCCCGGTTCACGACCGGTAATATACGGCATCGCGTTGTACAGATGGGTGGCAAAGGTAATCCCCGCGCGGAAACCGGCTTTCGCTTCTTTCAACGTCGCGTTGGAGTGACCAGCAGAAACCACAATCCCGGCATTTGCCAGTTTGCTGATGACTTCCGCTGGAACCATTTCCGGTGCCAGAGTCACTTTGGTAATCACGTCGGCGTTCTCACACAGGAAATCGACCAGCGCGGCATCAGGCTTACGCACAAAATTCGGATTATGGGTGCCTTTTTTTACCAGATTCAGCCACGGACCTTCCAGATGCAGACCTAACGCCTGGTTCGGATGTTTTGCCAGGTACTCGCGCATAACGCGCACGCCCTGTTTCATCAGCTCATCGCTGGTGGTGATAAGCGTCGGCAGATAGTTAGTACAGCCTGATTTCTCATTGGCTTTCTGCATGATTTCCAGCGTTTCCACGCTGACCGCTTCAGCGGTGTCGTTAAACTGTACGCCGCCGCAGCCGTTTAACTGCACATCGATAAAACCGGGGGAGAGAATGGCCCCGTTCAGTGAACGTTGTTCGATCTCTGGCGGCAGTTCCGCTACCGGACAGACGCTTTTAATCAGGCCATCAGCGATAACAACCGCGTGGTCATCAAGAAATTCGTGGCCGGTAAAGATCCGGCCCTGGGTTAATGCATACATTCTGACCCCCGATTTTAAAAAATATTGCCCTGAGCAAGGTGTCAGGGCAGGGATAATAATTACAGACCTTTGATATTTTCTGCTTCTAATTCATTGAAATATCTTAAAGTCTTAACTTTCAGCTCCATGGTGGAAGGTTCATCGCACACCATGATCGCTTTTGGATGCAGTTGCAGACAGCTGATGGTCCACATGTGGTTCACGCAACCTTCAACGGCGGCCTGCAGTGCCAGTGCTTTCTGACTACCCAGCACCAGAATCATCACTTCTTCGGCATCCAGCAATGTACCAACACCGACAGTCAGGGCATATTTTGGCACCTGATTAACATCGTTATCAAAGAAACGAGAGTTCGCGACGCGAGTGTCATGAGTCAGGGTTTTGATACGAGTACGAGAAGCCAGAGAAGACGCCGGTTCGTTAAATGCAATATGACCGTCGTTACCTACACCGCCCATAAACAGATGAATTTTTCCGTAAGAACGGATTTTTTCTTCATACTGGCGGCATTCGGCGTCGATATCCGGGGCGTTGCCGTTGAGAAGGTTGATATTTTCTGCTGGAATATCAACGTGATCGAAGAAATTACGGTGCATAAAGCTGTAGTAGCTTTCCGGATGCTCTTTCGACAGACCGACATATTCGTCCATGTTGAAGGTGACAACGTGCTTAAAGCTGACCTGGCCTGCTTTATGCATTTCGACTAACGCTTTATAGGTGGTCATCGGCGTGCCGCCAGTCGGCAGGCCCAGTACAAACGGACGATCGGCAGTCGGTTTGAACGCATTGATACGATTGACGATATGGCGAGCAGCCCATTTGCCGACCTGTTCAGCGGTAGTCAGGGGGATCAGTCTCATTATTCACCTCAATAAGTAAAATGTAAGCCGTTGGCGGATTAGGCATCTTTAAGCGTAACCTGGATTTGCGCAGACAGGCGTCAATCCGACCTGATTTTTTGAATGATAAAATAAGTTTTCTGGTTTAGCCAGTAAAAGGGAGTGATGATAACGATATTTGGTGACAAAACTCACAAAAGACACGCGTTTAATTTGCGATACGAATTAAATTTTCACACACTCTGTAGCAGATGATCTAACAATCTGATTACAGAACATCGGCAGTACAATTTGCAGCAAAATAAAAATACGGCTTTAAACGAGCCAAATAGGATTCTCGTAGGGGGAATAAGATGAATATTTTAGGTTTTTTCCAGCGACTCGGTAGGGCGTTACAGCTCCCTATCGCGGTGCTGCCGGTGGCGGCGCTGTTGCTGCGATTCGGTCAGCCAGATTTACTTAACGTTGCGTTTATTGCCCAGGCGGGCGGTGCGATTTTTGATAACCTCGCATTAATCTTCGCCATCGGCGTGGCATCCAGCTGGTCGAAAGACAGCGCAGGTGCGGCGGCACTGGCGGGTGCGGTAGGTTACTTTGTGTTAACCAAAGCGATGGTGACCATCAACCCAGAAATTAACATGGGTGTACTGGCGGGTATCATTACCGGTCTGGTTGGTGGCGCAGCCTATAACCGTTGGTCCGATATTAAACTGCCGGACTTCCTGAGCTTCTTCGGCGGCAAACGCTTTGTGCCGATCGCCACCGGCTTCTTCTGTCTGGTGCTGGCGGCCATTTTTGGTTACGTCTGGCCACCGGTACAGCACGCTATCCATGCAGGCGGCGAGTGGATCGTTTCTGCGGGCGCGCTGGGTTCCGGTATCTTTGGTTTCATCAACCGTCTGCTGATCCCAACCGGTCTGCATCAGGTGCTGAACACCATCGCCTGGTTCCAGATTGGTGAATTCACCAACGCGGCGGGAACGGTTTTCCACGGTGATATCAACCGCTTCTATGCCGGTGACGGCACCGCGGGGATGTTCATGTCCGGCTTCTTCCCGATTATGATGTTCGGTCTGCCGGGTGCGGCGCTGGCGATGTACTTCGCAGCACCGAAAGAGCGTCGTCCGATGGTTGGCGGGATGCTGCTTTCTGTTGCTGTTACTGCGTTCCTGACCGGTGTGACTGAGCCGCTGGAATTCCTGTTCATGTTCCTTGCACCGCTGCTGTACCTCCTGCACGCACTGCTGACCGGTATCAGCCTGTTTGTGGCAACGCTGCTGGGTATCCATGCCGGCTTCTCTTTCTCTGCGGGGGCTATCGACTACGCGTTGATGTATAACCTGCCGGCCGCCAGCCAGAACGTCTGGATGCTGCTGGTGATGGGGGTTGTCTTCTTCGCTATCTACTTCGTGGTGTTCAGTTTGGTTATCCGCATGTTCAACCTGAAAACGCCGGGTCGTGAAGATAAAGAAGACGAGATCGTTACTGAAGAGGCTAACAGCAATACTGAAGAAGGTCTCAATCAACTGGCAACCAACTATATTGCTGCGGTTGGCGGTACTGACAACCTGAAAGCCATTGACGCCTGTATTACTCGTCTGCGCCTTACCGTGGTTGACTCAGCTCGCGTCAACGATGCGATGTGTAAACGTCTGGGTGCTTCTGGGGTAGTGAAACTGAACAAACAGACTATTCAGGTGATTGTTGGCGCGAAAGCAGAATCCATCGGCGATGCGATGAAGAAAGTCGTTGCCCGTGGTCCGGTAGCCGCTGCGTCAGCTGAAGCAACTCCGGCAACTGCCGCTCCTGTAGCAAAACCGCAGGCTGTACCAAACGCGGTATCTATCGCGGAGCTGGTATCGCCGATTACCGGGGATGTTGTGGCACTGGATCAGGTTCCTGACGAAGCATTCGCCAGCAAAGCGGTGGGTGACGGTGTGGCGGTGAAACCGACAGATAAAATCGTCGTATCACCAGCCGCAGGAACAATCGTGAAAATCTTCAACACCAACCACGCATTCTGTCTGGAAACCGAAAAAGGCGCGGAGATCGTCGTCCATATGGGTATCGACACCGTAGCGCTGGAAGGTAAAGGCTTTAAACGTCTGGTGGAAGAGGGCGCGCAGGTAAGCGCAGGGCAACCGATTCTGGAAATGGATCTGGATTACCTGAACGCTAACGCTCGCTCGATGATTAGCCCGGTGGTTTGCAGCAATATCGACGATTTCAGCGGCCTTATCATTAAAGCTCAGGGCCATGTTGTGGCGGGTCAAACACCGCTGTATGAAATCAAAAAGTAATCTGCTTTATGTCTGATGCGACGCGGCAGCGTCGCATCCAACAATAAAAAGCGGCAGGGATCTTCTCTGCCGCTTTTTTTGTCTGAGATTACATTGGGAAGATAAAAACAGCGCCTGCACAAAGCGCCAGAATGCGGATGAGATACATTGGTACAGAGAACACCCAGAATTCGGGAAGTTTGTATTTCCCCATTCCGAGGATCATGGCTGGCATTCCGTCAATAGGCATATAGCCGCCATTCCAGCCAGAAATCACCACCGCAATCGCGGCAGCGGTCGGGTTAAGCCCAAGGCTAGTACAGGCGGCAATGGCGATGGGGGCAAAAATATATACTGACCCCATATTCGAACCCGTGAAGGTGGCGCAGGTACTGGTAAGCAAAGCAAAGGCGACAATAAATACAAACGGTGAGACGCCAGAACCGAGCACACCTGCAACGGCATCGCCAACCATCGCCGTAAAGCCGGTGCCCGCCAGTGCATCAGCTACATCGATCACCCCCGCCATCATTAAAATGACCGGAGCCCCCATATGATCGCGAACTTCTTTGAAGTCCAGTACATCGATCATCAGAACAAACGCACCCGCAAGACCCGGAATAACGAAGGCGATATTTCCCAGAATGTTCATTAGCATCATGCCGATAACGCTGACAGCGAATGCGGCAATAGTGCAATATTCTTTCCAGGCAGGAAGGGCGTTAAACGTTTCCTCGCGTGCCGCCAGCGCATCCTCGGAAGCATCCGCAATGGGATGATCCGGAAGAAAACGGTAGGCAATAAGACTCCATGCGAGGAAAGCCGCTGACATGATGAGATTCACCAGCGCAAAGCGCCCCATCGAAATCTCCTGATGAAACCCCGCGGTTTCGAGTATGGTCGCCGTAACGCCAAAGAGAAGCGCGAGATTGATAGGAAGAAGCGGGTGGTTGGTGGCAAATCCCAGGGGCATCATTAATTTCGATGTTGGTAGCTTTTTACTGTACGGAATGGTGGATACCAGCGACAGAATTAGCACGTAATAACCGGTCGCTCCGGTGCCGGCAAGACTGGCACCCAGCATAACAATGACTAACAACAGCCCATAGCTGCGGTAACTGCCTTTATTGACCAGGCTTATCATCGCAGATTTAACGTTGCTGATAAGCCGGGTTTTTTGTAGCGCCGCCATGACCACCATAAACCCTGCAATCATCACCACGCTTGGATTGACGAATCCGGCAAAAGCCTGTTGAACGGTCGAAAGTCCCGATACAACCAGCAATAAACACGCAAGCAGTGGCGGTGCGCCAAAAGGCATTTTGTCCGACATGATCAGCACGATCATCAGGACCAGTATTCCTAATGCCAGGATCATTTCCATTGTCATTTTTTCTCTCCTTTTAGGCTTCCAGCATGTCGCGCGGTACTTTAAAGACCGCTTTGCGTATTGAAGTAGCCGTGCCAATTGCGCACAGCGCCTGGTGAGGTTCCTCAGGCATAAAGACGGCGAAATCACCGGCGTGTAGGGTGATGGCGACACTGTTTTCAGGGGATGGGGCGATAAACAGATCGGGCTTACGTTCTTCATCGTTTTCGCGAGCGATGGGCCGCGTTCCCGCATTAATGCCCTCACAACCAGTAATCACCACCTGTATATCGGCCCATAAATGGTGATACTCCGTATGGCGGAGTTCGGCGGGTTGCGTGTCTGAAGTTCCCAGCGTGCAGAACCACCGACATCCTTCAGGTTGCCAGCGACCGTCCTCTCTGGTGGATAACGCCGATAACGAACACTCCGGGCGCAGCAGAATATTTCTCACCCAGGCAGGAAGCCCCGCCAGCGACAAATGGTTGAGATTACCGATAATCATGATGCCTGCCCCTTAACCCACTCGGGGGAGATGCGTACGTACTTGATGGCCTGACGCCACCAGGTGTAAGCGATATGTAGCGTACCGTCCGGGCTTTGTTTGATGCTGGGGTAGGAGAACTCACGATTTAGCTTTTCCAGGGAATTGTTGGTCATGCAGTAGCCGTCGCCTTCATCGAGATTGCGCCGCCACGGCCAGCTTTTCCCACCATCGGCAGAAATCGCTACCGTCATCGGCGCGCGTGGGGCCCCCCAGAAAGCGGAGCGTCCGACGGCTGTCGGTTCTTTGCGGCTGTCGTCGCCATCGTCGATTTCGTCATAAAGCGACGCGCGACGTTCTACTGCGCCTGCCGCACTCATCGCGTTGTACACCAGCGCCAGTTCGCCGCTGGCAAGTGTCGTTACCTGAATAGACGAATTGTTGTTGGGCAATTCGGTTGCTTGCGGTACTGACCAGCTCTCGCCGTTGTCCGCGGAATGGCTGATATAGATGTTGTCTGCCCAACGGCTGCGAAAGAGAGCAACCAACGTACCGTTGTGCAGCATTGTGATATTCATATGAACACAGCCAAGACTTTGCGGCACCTCGACATCGCGCCAGGAGTGACCACCGTCAGCGGAAATTTTCACTGCGCTGATATCATCATTGCCGACCCATTTTTCGCCGGGTTGGGTACGGCAATAAAAGACGGGCAGCAGCCAGTTGCCGTTATCAAGCACCGTGATTGGCTGTCGAATGAACGTACCGGGTTTATCAAGCAGGGTGGCAATCTCGCCCCAGGTTTGTCCGAGGTCGTCTGACTTACGGTAGCGGACGATGGCGGTGTCCTGATTACCGGATATTTGTGCGGTCCATAGGAGCCACAGCACGTTATCCGGCGCGAGAAACAGCACCGGGTTTTGCTCTGAACGCGTGTCATCGTGGGAAAGTTTGACCGCATCGCTCCACTGCATTCCGCCAGCGGGCAATCGCGATCCCCAGACAGAAATATCGGCAATACCTTCCTGCGTTCCCGCAAACCAGACGCACATTAACGCGCCATCCGGCAAAGGCAGAATATTCGCCGCGTGGTTTTGCGGGCAGGACGAGGGCAGCATGGCGGTAAGCATATGCGAATCGTTTTCGGATGGACGGATGACGCCGTCACGAATAAGGGCTACAGACATAGTTAGACTCCATCTTAAAGTTGGTAATAGATTTATTAATGCGAGTGCGATTCATGCGTTTCGATCAATGTCGAAACTTTTTTATTTCTTCTTTCACGGATAATATTGAGTGTCTCAACACTTAATGAGAAAAATATCGCGAAGTAGAGATACTCTTTGGCAATATGAATGTTGAGACTATCGGCAACCAGCAATACACCGACAAACAATAAAAAGGTTAACGCCAGTATTTTTATTGACGGCGTGGCGTTAACGAAATCACCAATTGTTTTCGCCGCAAACATCATGACACCGACGGCAATCATTACGGCGGCAATCATGATAAATATATGCTGAGAAAGGCCGACGGCGGTGATCACCGAATCCAGGCTAAACACGATATCGAGCAGCATTATCTGTACAATGGCACCGCACAACGACAGTTGCCGCGATCCGCTGCCATGTTCGTCTTCCTGCGCGGGCGACAGCTCTTCGCGTATCTCCTGTATCGCTTTATAAATCAGGAACAGCCCGCCCCCGAGCAGAATCAAGGTGCGGAACGAAATCTCCAGCGTCAGCACGGTAAAAAGCGGCTGGGTAATATGTGAAAGCCACGCAATGGATATCAGCAATAATATCCGCATAATCATCGCGCAGCTTAAACCCAGTTTACGCGCCATATTTTGTTGTGATAACGGAAGTTTTGCCACCACCAGTGAAAGAAAAATAATATTATCCACCCCAAGAATAATTTCCAGAAAGGTGAGGGTAATTAAAGTGAGCCAGATATCTGGCTGCATAAACCACAAAAACATGGGGTGATCCTTTATTCTCTTTATCTAAACTTTATAGCGGGCTGGATAATAGAGTTAATTTAATTAATGTTATAATGACGAATAATTTGTTGAATCTCGCTGATCTGTTCAGGCGTGAAATTAACCGCGTAGCGGCTATCACCAACATCATGCCCCATAAGCTGCAACGCTTTTTTCACCGCAGCCGGGGAGAATGCTACTTTATAAAGATCGGTACGCAGGCCCGTTACACTCTCCTGTGCTTCATAAGACCCTTCAATATCACCGGCATGGAAGCGAGACCAGATGGCATTGATTTCTCGCGGCGCGATGTTGGCGAGCCCAGAGATACAGGCTGAACATCCCTCGACAAACCCTTTATGGATCAGCGAATCCGGGCCGTTGAGCACATTAAAGCCGTCAATGTCGCGCACCGCATCGAGAAAACCCTTCAGGCTTTCGTCGCTTCCGGCGCTGTCTTTAATCCCAATGATATTGGGGTGCGACGCCAGAGCACGCGCGGTTTCTGGCTGGATCGTATTGCCAGTGCGGGCCGGGATGTTATAGAGAAACATCGGAATGCTCAGTGCGTCGGCAATTGCGCTGTAATGCGCAATCAACTCTTCCTGTTTCAGCGGTACGAAGTAAGGGGCAATGACCGACACGGCATCTACGCCAAGTTTTTCAATCTGCTGACCCAGACGAATCGTTTCGCGCGTAGAGATCTCGCCAATGTGTGCCACGACCGGCGCACGACCAGCCACTTCATCCATGCAGGTTTGCGTAACGCTGAGCTTCTCCTGTTCATTCAACACAAAAAACTCGCCGTTGGTGCCGCCGCAAAAAATCGCGTTACCCGCTTCCAGTTGACGATTCACCTGCACTTTTAACGCCGGGATATTCAGACTGCCGGTCGCGGTAAACGGGGTGACGATAGCGGTTAATACACCTTCAATGGTTTTCGGCATGATTTATTCCTTAAATTGATGTTGCGGAAACAGTGTTTGGTAAATGGCCTGTACGTCCTGTAGATCAAGCTGGCACGGCACATTGTTCATAAGGCGCTTCACGTTCAGTGCCGCCTCGCTAAGAGAGGCAATATCCTCTGGCGGTACGCCGAGATCCGCGAGATTGTTGGGTAGCTTGAGTTGATTGACTAATGCCTGTAACCAGGTCACCAGGGCATGAGATTTTTCTTCCGCGCTCAGGGCGGTTTCCGCATCGGGAATGCAATCCCAGACCCGGGCAAATTTCTCGACCGCCCAGGGGCGAACAAACGCCATGCACGGCGCCAGCAAGATGGCATTCGCGACGCCATGCGGCAGATGATATTTGCCACCTAACGGGTAGGAGAGCGCATGAACGAGATGCGTGCCCGCATGGGTTATCGCTACGCCGCCATAGTAAGACGCCCACAGCATTTCCAGTTTTGCGCGCAGATCCTGAGGATCGTTCACGGCGGGTTGAATGTGCCGGAAAAGTTTACTTAACCCAGTCAGCGCCGCGTTATCGCTGACCGGATTTGCCACGGTCGCGGTAAAACACTCCAGTAAGTGGCAAAGAGCATCAATGCCCGTGGACGCCGCAATATGCGCGGGCATGCTGGTGGTCAGTTCCGGGAAAAGCGCCACATAGTCTGGTAACAGCACCTGGGAAATAATACCCACCTTCGTGCTTTGCTCAGGGATTGCCAGAATCGCATTCGGCGTGGCTTCTGAGCCGGTTCCGGCGGTTGTAGGAATCAACCATGATTGCACCCGCTGAGTCGGTTTTTCACCCGCAAGCAGCGCATCCAGCCCCGGAGATTGTGGATGGCAAAGCACCGATAGCAGCTTTGCCACATCCAACACGCTGCCACCGCCGATCCCGACCACCACATCAAAAGAGGCATCGCCAAGGACATCCATTAGCTGGCGCACATCATGATGCGTGGGCTCTGCGGGCACATTATCGATAACGTTAACCTGCGGGCAGTGCTTTTCCAGTAAGGCGCGAATCTGCTGCACACCGTCGAGCTGCGCAATATTACGGTCAGTGACCAGCAGCATTTTTCTGATGTCGGGTAAGAGCGACGTCAGGGAAGGGATAGCGCCTGCGCCGCTCAGTATCGTGCTATTGATAATTACCACAAATAACCTCTCTTCTGGTGATTGAATTCAATCATTCAAAATGCCGTAGCCTACGTAACATGGTCTAATTTTATAATTTATTCGAGTGATTAATAACTTGAGCTTGCTCACATTTAATCAATCATGATCGAATATAATCATTGTTATCATAAAACAACCTGGTGTGATGATGGAAAAGGGAATCACTAAGCCGAGCATTCTCGTCGTTGCCGATGATTTCACGGGAGCCAACGACGCGGGGGTAAGCCTGGCGCAGGTGGGGCATACAGTTGATGTGGCCTTTGAAATGCCTTATCGCGGTGATGCCAGCGTATGGGTGATTAACAGCGACAGCCGGGCGATGGATCCTAAGCTGGCGGCGATGAAAATAACCTCGCTGATGAGTCATCTCCCTCTGGCGAATAACCCGCCGCTCGTGATTAAAAAGATAGATTCCACGCTGCGAGGCAATATCGGCGCAGAAATTGAAGCCCTGATGAAGGCATGCGGTATAACGGGCGCAGTGGTTGCCCCCGCATTTCCTCAGGCGGGAAGGACCACAGTGGCCGGTGAGTGTTGGGTAAACGGTGTGCGGATAACGGAAACCGAGTTTGCCAGCGATCCGAAAACCCCGGTATTGAGTGCCCGAATTGCGGACATCATCCGGTTGCAGACGGTCATTCCATGCCAGCCCGTTACGGTTTCTCAGCTCAGCCATTTGTCTTATGAGCAACCGTGGATTGGCGTGATAGATGCGCAGACGGACAGCGACCTGGATCGCATCGCTGCCGCTGTGATGCAGGCTAAACAACCGCTGCTGCTGGTCGGCTCCGCTGGTATTTGTGATGCCGTTGCCCGGCGCTCCGCGATTATGCCGCCACCCACCGTGCTGGCCATTATTGGTTCAATGAGCGAAATCGCTCAACGGCAGATCGCCACACTTCATTCACACCCACGTATCACACAGATATACGTCGATGTTGAACACATTCTGGCAGGCAATGCCAGTGACTATGACGCGCGTATTGTGCAGGCCTTGCAGAAAGGCGACCACTGCATTGTCCACACCTGTAACGATTCTGTAGCAAGACATCAGATCGACACCCTTTGCCAGCGTTGGCAGATGAGTCGCGCTGCACTTGGGGAAAAAATTTGCCGGTTTCTTGGCGAACTTACCCGGCAAGTTCTGCTTCGCACAATGCCCGATGCGCTTTATCTCTCTGGTGGTGATGTCGCAATGGCAACAGCCAGTGCGTTAGGCGCGACCGGATTTCGTATTACGGGGAAGGTGGCGCAATGCGTTCCATACGGTCACTTTCTGGGCGGTGTCTGGTCCCGTTCGGTGATGACGAAAGCCGGTGGGTTTGGCGATGAGACCACGTTGCATCAGGTTCTGAATTTTATCGAGGAGAAGTGTAGTGAATAATATTATTGCGGTAACGATGGGTGACCCGGCGGGTATTGGCCCGGAGATCATTATTAAATCCCTGAGCGAAGCCGGGCTTGCTGGTGCCCCGGTGGTGGTGGTGGGCTGTGTGCGTACGCTGCGACGTATTATGGCGATGAATATCACGCCGCAGGCAGAGTTACGCGTCATTCAAAAGGTGTGCGACGCCCATTTTGCTCCCGGCGTGATTAACGTGATGGATGAGCCGCTGGCTAACCCCGATGCGCTGACACCCGGAGTGGTACAGGCTGTGGCAGGCGATTTAGCGTATCGCTGTATCAAACGTGCAACGGCTCTGGCCTTATCAGGCGAGGTGAAAGCCATAGCCACTGCGCCGCTGAATAAAGAAGCGCTGCATCTTGGCGGGCATAACTATCCGGGGCATACGGAATTGCTGGCCCATCTTACCGCCAGCAAAGAGTACGCGATGGTGCTCTATACCGATAAGCTCAAGGTTATCCATATTTCGACGCATATCTCACTGCGTAAATTCCTGGATACCTTGAATGGTGAAAGGGTCAAAACGGTTATTCGTGTTGCGAACCACTTCCTGAAACGTGTTGGTATTGAGCGTCCGCGTATTGCCGTGGCGGGTGTAAATCCACATGCAGGGGAACATGGTTTATTCGGCACTGAGGAAATCGAGATTATCGCGCCTGCGATTGAAGCAATGCAGGCCGAAGATATTGATGTTACTGGCCCGTGCCCGCCAGATACCGTGTTTATGCAATGCCATGAAGGGCTATTCGATATGGTAGTGGCTATGTACCACGATCAGGGGCATATCCCTTTAAAACTGCTTGGATTTTATGATGGGGTGAATATCACCGCCGGGTTGCCATTTATTCGCACTTCTGCCGACCACGGCACCGCGTTTGATATTGCCTGGACAGGAAAAGCCAAGTCTGAGAGCATGGCAGTTTCCATCCAGTTAGCAATGCAGATTTCGCGAGAATAAAATGAAGGGATATAACCGGTTAGAGCAGATCATGGATTACCTGAAAAGCCATAATCTGGTCACCGTTGATGAGCTGGTGGCGGTAACCAATGCGTCGCCGGCTACGATTCGTCGAGACCTGATAAAACTCGATGAGCAGGGTGTTATCAGCCGTACACACGGCGGTGTGACCCTCAACCGGTTTATTCCTACCCAACCGACTACCCATGAGAAAATGCAGCGCAGCCTGGCGGAAAAACATGCCATCGCCAGCGCAGCGGCGTCAATGGTCAAAGCGGGGGATTCCGTCGTCCTTGATGCCGGTACGACAATGATTGAACTTGCGCGGCAGATTACACATTTACCGCTTCGCGTGATCACAAGCGACCTGCATATCGCGCTTTTTTTGGCTGAATTCAAGCAAATTGAAGTGACGATTATCGGCGGACGTATCGACGACTCCAGCCAGTCCTGCATTGGCGAACATGGTCGTAAATTGCTGCAAAATACCTGGCCGGACGTGGCATTTTTAAGCTGTAACAGCTGGGATCTTGAAAAGGGTATTACAGCACCCACGGAAGAGAAAGCCGCACTAAAACGCGATCTTATCGCGCATGCTTCGCGCAAAATTCTCCTGGCTGACAGCTCAAAATACGGTTCATGGTCGCTGTTTAATATCGCGCATCTTAATGAACTGACAGAGATTATTACGGATAGTCAGCTTGATGGGCAGACGCGTAGAACGCTTGCGTCCTTGTCGACGCGTTTAATCATAGCCGACTAATCTATGACTCTGCGGCCAGCTCATCCGGCAATTTAATAAATGCGTCAGGCTGGCGACGTTTGGCCTTACGTTTCCAGCGCGAGGATCTGCTGGCAGTAGCGCAGAAAACGCCCCAATATCTTACGCAAAACCATTTTTTCGCTAACTAACAGTTGTCAGCCTGTCCCGCTTATAAGATCATACGCCGTTATACGTTGTTTACGCTTTGAGGAATCCACGATGAGTGAGGCAGAAGCCCGCCCGACTAACTTTATCCGTCAGATCATCGATGAAGATCTGGCCAGTGGTAAGCACACCACAGTACACACCCGTTTCCCGCCGGAGCCGAATGGCTATCTGCATATTGGCCATGCGAAATCTATCTGCCTGAACTTCGGGATCGCCCAGGACTATAAAGGCCAGTGCAACCTGCGTTTCGACGACACTAACCCGGTAAAAGAAGATATCGAGTATGTCGATTCGATCAAAAACGACGTAGAGTGGTTAGGTTTCCACTGGTCTGGTAACGTCCGTTACTCCTCCGATTATTTTGATCAGCTCCACGCCTATGCGATCGAACTGATCAATAAAGGCCTGGCGTACGTTGATGAACTGACGCCGGAACAGATCCGCGAATACCGCGGCACCTTGACGCAGCCGGGTAAAAACAGCCCGTACCGCGATCGCAGCGTTGAAGAGAACCTGGCGCTGTTCGAGAAAATGCGTACCGGCGGTTTTGAAGAAGGTAAAGCCTGCCTGCGTGCGAAGATCGACATGGCTTCGCCGTTTATCGTGATGCGCGATCCGGTGCTGTACCGCATTAAGTTTGCTGAACACCACCAGACTGGCAACAAGTGGTGCATCTACCCGATGTACGACTTCACCCACTGCATCAGCGATGCGCTGGAAGGTATTACGCACTCTCTGTGTACGCTTGAGTTCCAGGACAACCGCCGTCTGTACGACTGGGTACTGGACAACATCACCATTCCTGTTCACCCGCGCCAGTACGAATTCTCGCGCCTGAATCTGGAATACACTGTGATGTCCAAGCGTAAGCTGAACCTGCTGGTGACCGATAAGCACGTTGAAGGCTGGGATGACCCGCGTATGCCGACCATTTCTGGTCTGCGTCGTCGTGGTTACACTGCGGCTTCTATTCGTGAGTTCTGCAAACGCATTGGTGTGACCAAGCAGGACAACACCATTGAGATGGCGTCACTGGAATCCTGCATCCGTGAAGATCTCAACGAAAATGCGCCGCGCGCAATGGCGGTTATCGATCCGGTGAAACTGGTTATCGAAAACTACCAGGGCGAAGGCGAAATGGTTACCATGCCGAACCATCCGAATAAACCGGAAATGGGCAGCCGTCAGGTGCCATTTAGCGGTGAGATTTGGATCGATCGCGCCGATTTCCGCGAAGAAGCTAACAAGCAGTACAAACGTCTGGTGCTGGGTAAAGAAGTGCGTCTGCGTAATGCTTACGTCATTAAGGCAGAACGCGTGGAGAAAGATGCCGAAGGCAATATCACCACCATCTTCTGTACTTATGACGCCGACACCTTAAGCAAAGATCCGGCAGATGGTCGTAAAGTCAAAGGTGTTATTCACTGGGTGAGCGCGGCACATGCGCTGCCGGTTGAAATCCGCCTGTACGATCGTCTGTTCAGCGTGCCGAACCCTGGTGCTGCGGATGATTTCCTGTCGGTGATTAACCCGGAGTCGCTGGTGATCAAACAGGGCTTTGCTGAACCGTCGCTGAAAGATGCGGTTGCGGGTAAAGCATTCCAGTTTGAGCGTGAAGGTTACTTCTGCCTCGACAGCCGCCATTCTACGGCGGAAAAACCGGTATTTAACCGCACCGTTGGGCTGCGTGATACCTGGGCGAAAGTAGGCGAGTAAGTTTACGTTGTCGGATAGAGCGTTTACGCCGCATCCGGCAAGAAATATGCAAATTATCCCAAACGCCGCGCTCTGCGGCGTTTTTTCTGCTTTTCTTCGCGAATTAATTCCGCTTCGCAATTTATCCATAAAATAAATTTAAAACCACAAAACATAATTAAATAAAATGTAACCGCTTTCATCTTGCTGGAATTTCACGTTTTTATTCTTCTGCAAGCCTTTCAACTGCAAACTTAAGCCTTGTAACAAAAATCATCAAAATATGTGCGGTTGCTCATGTTCTTACATTCTGGTTACAGAAAGAGATTGATAATTCGCGTCGCGAAAAATAGTCTGTTCCTGTAGTCAGCGAGACTTTTCTCAACGCTACTTTTTTAATTTTTATTTTTTTCGCTGTTCACCTTTGGTGCAGCAATTTATACGTCAAAGAGGATTAACCCATGCGTGCGTTTAGTGGCAAACGTAGTACGCTGGCGCTGGCTATCGCCGGTGTTACAGCTATGTCGGGCTTTATGGCAATTCCGGAGGCTCGCGCCGAAGGATTCATCGACGATTCAACCTTAACCGGCGGTATCTATTACTGGCAGCGTGAACGCGACCGTAAAGATGTTACCGACGGCGATAAATACAAAACCAACCTTTCTCACTCCACCTGGAACGCCAACCTCGATTTTCAGTCTGGTTATGCTGCTGATATGTTCGGCCTTGATATTGCCGCGTTTACGGCGATTGAAATGGCGGAAAACGGCGACAGCTCTCACCCGAACGAAATCGCGTTTTCAAAAAGTAATAAAGCCTATGACGAAGACTGGTCCGGCGATAAAAGCGGTATAAGCCTGTATAAAGCAGCAGCCAAATTTAAATACGGTCCGGTTTGGGCGAGGGCAGGTTATATTCAGCCAACCGGTCAGACGCTGTTAGCGCCACACTGGAGCTTTATGCCGGGTACTTATCAGGGGGCGGAGGCCGGGGCGAATTTTGATTACGGCGATGCTGGTGCGTTGAGTTTCTCCTACATGTGGACCAACGAATACAAAGCGCCGTGGCATCTGGAAATGGATGAGTTTTATCAGAACGATAAAACCACCAAAGTTGATTATCTACACTCCCTTGGGGCGAAGTACGACTTCAAAAATAACTTCGTACTGGAAGCGGCGTTTGGTCAGGCCGAAGGGTATATCGATCAATATTTTGCCAAAGCCAGCTACAAATTTGATATCGCCGGTAGCCCGTTAACCACCAGCTACCAGTTCTATGGTACGCGCGATAAAGTTGACGATCGCAGCGTCAACGATCTTTATGACGGCACCGCCTGGCTGCAGGCGTTGACCTTTGGTTACCGGGCGGCTGACGTAGTGGATTTGCGCCTCGAAGGTACCTGGGTTAAGGCTGACGGTCAGCAAGGATACTTCCTGCAACGTATGACTCCAACCTACGCTTCCTCGAACGGTCGCCTGGATATCTGGTGGGATAACCGTTCTGACTTCAACGCCAACGGCGAAAAAGCGATCTTCTTCGGTGCGATGTATGACCTGAAAAACTGGAATCTTCCAGGCTTCGCCATCGGCGCTTCCTACGTTTACGCATGGGATGCTAAACCTGCGACCTGGCAGAGCAATCCGGATGCGTACTACGATAAAAACCGGACTATTGAAGAGTCTGCCTACAGCCTGGATGCGGTGTATACCATTCAGGACGGTCGTGCCAAGGGCACGATGTTCAAACTGCACTTCACCGAATACGACAACCACTCCGACATCCCAAGCTGGGGCGGTGGTTACGGCAACATTTTCCAGGATGAGCGCGACGTGAAATTCATGGTAATCGCACCATTCACCATCTTCTGATGCCCGACGCGGCAGGTTTTGTGCCTGCCGCACGTTTGAGGAATTTGCTATGAAAAAACTGATTCTCATCGCCATGATGGCATCGGGGCTGGTAGCTTGTGCGCAATCAACCGCACCGCAGGAAGACAGTCGTCTGAAAGAGGCTTACAGCGCCTGTATCAACACCGCGCAAGGTTCGCCGGAAAAAATTGAAGCCTGCCAGAGCGTGTTAAACGTGCTGAAGAAAGAGAAACAACATCAGCAGTTTGCCGAGCAGGAAAGTGTCCGCGTACTGGATTATCAGCAGTGTATTCAGGCAACGCAAACCGGAAATGATCAGGCGGTGAAAGCCGATTGTGATAAGGTCTGGCAGGAAATTCGCAGTAATAACAAATAAGTGAGAGCTGTAACTCTCGCTTTTCTTATTTCCCTTGTATAAAAAAGCCAACCTGCAGGTTGGCTTTTCTCGTTCAGGCTGGCTTATTTGCCTTCGTGCGCGTGCTCATCTTCGCGGCAATCGCCTTCGGCACAGTGACCGTAAAGATAGAGACTGTGGTTAGTCAGGCGAATGCCATGTTTTGCGGCGATTTCACGCTGACGCGCTTCGATGGAATCATCACTAAATTCGATAACCTTACCGCAGTCGAGGCAGATCAGGTGATCGTGGTGATGTTGCTGTGTTAGTTCAAATACGGATTTACCGCCTTCAAAATTGTGGCGGGTGACGATACCAGCGTCGTCAAACTGGTTCAGTACGCGATATACCGTAGCCAGACCAATTTCTTCACCCATATCGATCAGACGTTTGTATAAATCTTCCGCACTGACGTGATGGTTGTCCGGCTCCTGAAGAACTTCCAGGATTTTCAAGCGAGGAAGCGTTACTTTCAGGCCAGCTTTCTTTAGGGCGGTATTGTTATCAGTCATGCGGAATCTGTCCTGTTACTAAGCGGTTCACTTCATTAGAAGAAGTGACAGAATTTGCTCTTGAGATAATGCGTATCATTATAGAATTGCCACGCCTAAATGAAAACCACAAGTCCCTGGCAAATATTGTTAATAAAAACGTGGCACAGCTTACATTTACAACGGCAAGGCCACTTGAACACCGGGACATTGTACAGGTACAACAGCAAAAGTTACAAATTTGTAGCAATTATTTTGATTGGCATTATCTATTAATACGGCGTAGACATGAGTCTACGCCGCATCACATCAGGCATTGAGAATTTCGTCGAGATGCAGCTCTTCAGAAATCTGTTTAACCCATTTTTCTACACGTTCAGCGGTCAGTTCCGGCTGACGGTCTTCGTCGATAGCCAGACCGACAAAATGGTCGTCATCTGCCAGACCTTTTGACGCTTCGAAATGGTAGCCCGCAGTTGGCCAGTGACCAACGATGGTTGCACCGCGCGGTTCAATGATGTCGCGGATGGTGCCCAATGCGTCGCAGAAATATTCGGCGTAATCTTCCTGGTCACCACAACCAAACAGCGCAACCAGTTTGCCATTGAAATCAATCTCTTCGAGAGTCGGGAAGAAGTCATCCCAGTCACACTGCGCTTCGCCGTAATACCAGGTTGGGATGCCCAGCAGCAGAATGTCATAAGCTTCCAGATCTTCTTTGCTGCTTTTTGCAATGTCATGGACATCGGCAACGTCTTTACCAAGCTGTTTTTGAATCATTTTTGCGATATTTTCGGTATTACCGGTGTCGCTGCCGAAAAAGATGCCAGTGATAGCCATGAGTGAAATAACCTCTTGAAACTTATTGAAATGGGGGTGGAAAATTGCCCACGGATAAAGGCAATCATAGCAGAACAGGCAGTCTTGCGGAATCAGCAAACGAGCAGGACTGCACACTGTGCTACATGAAAGTGGAAATTTAAACGATGCCCTGACTACGCAGCGCCGCCAGTTGCTGCATTAACATCTCTTCGATCAGTTCGCTACGGCTCATATTGCGCGATTCCGCCAGCTCGTTCAGCGCCTCGACAGCTTCCGCGTTCAGCTTCAGTTCGACACGCTTAAGGCCACGTACTTTGTCGCGTTTTAGCTGGTTGCGTTTATTAATACGCAGCTGTTCATCGCGCGAAAGCGGATTAGTTTTCGGTCGTCCCGGTCGACGCTCGTGCGCGAACAGATCTAATGTCGTACGGTCCGTTTGTTCTTTGGCCATGATCTTGGTGACTTCGGGGGAAACAATCAGCCAGGCCTCTGCCCGGATGGATAGCGCGCCATAATACATCAGCGCGATGAGTCACGCCAACGTCCACGCGCGGAAAGCGACGCGGACGCTGGGTTTTTAATCAGTTGCGTTAATCATTGAGATAGCGACGGATAGCGCGTAATACCGCATCCGGTTTTTCAGCATGGACCCAGTGACCCGCGCCTGCAATCACATGCGCCCGTGCCTGTGGAAATTGTGCCAGTAAATCATCGCGGTACTGCTCGCTAACATACGGAGAATTGCCGCCAGGGATAAACAGGGCAGGGTGATCCCATGCCGGGATTTTCTCCCAACCCACAATATGCGGATACTGATCCCACAATACTGGCACGTTAAAGCGCCACTCCCCGTCAACAAAAGATTTCAACAGAAACTGAATCACCCCTTCTTCATTAAGATGCTGGCGCATTATTGCCGCTGCTTGCTGGCGTGTTTGTGCGTCTGATTCACTGACTGCGTTGATGGCCGCGAAAATCTCATCATGACGGCGAACGTGATAATCGACCGGCGCAATATCAATCGCCACCAGCTTGTCAATGCGATCGGGGGCTAGTGCAGTAAGAGCCATTACCGCTTTACCGCCCATGGAGTGACCGATAAATGTTGCTTTGTCGATCTGCTGTGCATCCAGGGTATCAACAAGATCCTGCGCCATCGCCGGGTAATTCATTACCGGATCTCTCGGTGAAAGACCGTGGTTACGCATATCAACCTGGATGATATTGTGATCGTTTACCAGATCGCGAGCCAGTACGCCAAGGTTGTCGAGGCTGCCAAACAGACCATGGACAAGAACGATGGGAGAATTATTGTGCTGGTTTTGTGCAGTTTGCGCGCGGATATTCAATTTCATGGCAAAGTTCTTTTTTTCGCGTTGTCGGGTTAGGGTATTATGTTGACCATTGTGCCACAGGGCTGCAACAAATAAGGTTTATTCCGAGTTTTTCTGCAAGCCAGGCTTGACGCTATCCGCTGCCGGGATTTATTCATATACTCCTGGCGACTTGTATTCAGCTAAGACACTGCACTGGATTAAGATGAAAACGATTGAAGTTGATGATGAACTCTACAGCTATATTGCCAGCCACACTAAGCATATCGGCGAGAGCGCATCCGACATTTTACGGCGTATGTTGAAATTTTCCGCCGCATCACAGCCTGCTGCTCCGGTGACGAAAGAGGTTCGCGTTGCGTCACCTGCTATCGTCGAAGCGAAGCCGGTCAAAACGATTAAAGACAAGGTTCGCGCAATGCGTGAACTTCTGCTTTCGGACGAATACGCAGAGCAAAAGCGAGCGGTCAATCGCTTTATGCTGCTGTTGTCTACACTATATTCTCTTGACGCCCAGGCGTTTGCCGAAGCAACGGAATCGTTGCACGGTCGTACACGCGTTTACTTTGCGGCAGATGAACAAACGCTGCTGAAAAATGGTAATCAGACCAAGCCGAAACATGTGCCTGGTACGCCGTATTGGGTGATCACCAACACCAACACCGGCCGTAAATGCAGCATGATCGAACACATCATGCAGTCGATGCAATTCCCGGCGGAATTGATTGAGAAGGTTTGCGGAACTATCTAAAACGTTGCAGACAAAGGACAAAGCAATGGCAATCCACAATCGTGCAGGCCAACCTGCACAACAGAGTGATTTGATTAACGTCGCCCAACTGACGGCGCAATATTATGTACTGAAACCAGAAGCAGGGAATGCGGAGCACGCGGTGAAATTCGGTACTTCCGGTCACCGTGGCAGTGCAGCGCGCCACAGCTTTAACGAGCCGCACATTCTGGCGATCGCTCAGGCAATTGCTGAAGAACGTGCGAAAAACGGCATCACTGGCCCTTGCTATGTGGGTAAAGATACTCACGCCCTGTCCGAGCCTGCGTTCATTTCCGTACTGGAAGTGCTGGCAGCGAACGGCGTTGATGTCATTGTGCAGGAAAACAATGGCTTCACTCCGACACCTGCCATTTCCAATGCCATTCTGGTTCACAATAAAAAAGGTGGCCCGCTGGCAGACGGTATCGTGATTACACCGTCCCATAACCCGCCGGAAGATGGTGGTATCAAGTACAATCCGCCAAATGGTGGCCCGGCTGATACCAACGTCACTAAAGTGGTGGAAGACAGAGCAAACGCACTGCTGGCTGATGGCCTGAAAGGCGTGAAGCGTATCTCCCTCGACGAAGCGATGGCATCCGGTCATGTGAAAGAGCAGGATCTGGTGCAGCCGTTTGTGGAAGGGCTGGCCGATATCGTTGATATGGCGGCGATTCAGAAAGCGGGCCTGACGCTGGGCGTTGATCCGCTGGGTGGTTCCGGTATCGAATACTGGAAGCGCATTGGCGAGTATTACAACCTCAACCTGACCATCGTTAACGATCAGGTCGATCAAACCTTCCGCTTTATGCACCTCGATAAAGACGGTGCGATCCGTATGGACTGCTCCTCCGAGTGTGCGATGGCGGGCCTGCTGGCACTGCGTGATAAGTTCGATCTGGCGTTTGCTAACGACCCGGATTATGACCGTCACGGTATCGTCACTCCGGCAGGTTTGATGAATCCGAACCACTACCTGGCGGTGGCGATCAACTACCTGTTCCAGCATCGTCCGCAGTGGGGCAAAGATGTTGCTGTCGGTAAAACGCTGGTTTCATCTGCGATGATCGACCGTGTGGTCAATGATTTGGGCCGTAAGCTGGTAGAAGTACCGGTAGGTTTCAAATGGTTTGTTGATGGTTTGTTCGATGGCAGCTTCGGCTTTGGCGGCGAAGAGAGTGCAGGCGCTTCCTTCCTGCGTTTCGACGGCACGCCGTGGTCCACCGATAAAGACGGCATCATTATGTGTCTGCTGGCGGCGGAAATCACCGCTGTCACCGGTAAGAACCCGCAGGAACACTATAACGAACTGGCAAAACGCTTTGGTGCGCCGAGCTATAACCGTTTGCAGGCAGCAGCGACTTCCGCACAAAAAGCGGCGTTGTCTAAGCTGTCTCCGGAAATGGTGAGCGCCAGCACCCTGGCAGGTGACCCGATCACCGCGCGTCTGACGGCGGCACCGGGTAATGGCGCTTCTATCGGCGGTCTGAAAGTGATGACTGACAACGGCTGGTTCGCCGCGCGTCCGTCAGGCACGGAAGACGCATATAAGATCTACTGCGAAAGCTTCCTTGGTGAAGAACATCGCAAGCAGATTGAGAAAGAAGCGGTTGAGATTGTTAGCGAAGTTCTGAAAAACGCGTAAACATATCAAATAAGAAAAAGGGCGGTCGGAAGATCGCCCTTTTTTGCTTTGCTTAATTAACCGTGTTTATTTTTCAGTTCAAAGCGTGGTGAGACCAGACCATACAGTGTCCAACCGAGGAAGGTCACGATGGAACCGTATAGCATGGCTTCTTCCCCGGATGAGTACAGCGCATAAAAGCTGTACATCGCGCCAACAAAAGCAACAAAGTTTGCAACTTTCGCTTTTGAGGGGGGCACATTAGCGACCTTCTGAATAATGACTAATGCCGCCATTGACAGAATATACGGAATGATATTGGTCACCACGGCCAGGTTAACCAGCACGTTGAACTGACTGTTTAGCGACGGGCTAATCGTCATCAGCGCCAACCCGCTCTGGATAATCACAATGGTCAACATTCCCTGCACCGGTGCATCCACTTTGGTTACACGGGAGAAAATTTTAGGGAAGTAGCCTTCATCAGATGAAGATTTAAACACCTGGGCAATGGTGAACTGCCAGCCAAGCAGCGAACCGCAGCAGGACATCACCATCAGCGCCATAATGACTTTACCCACTTCCGGCGTGAACATCTGCGCGAAGGCCAGACCAAATGGTGCCGTTGAATTTGCCAGCTCCATATTTGGCACAATCCCGGCAATCACGTTGGTGGAGACGATATAAATCACCGCCGCACCTAACGTACCGCCGAGTACCGCGATTGGCACATTACGTTCCGGGTTTTCCACTACATCAGTATTCGCACACGCAGACTCCAGACCAAGAAAAGCCCACAGCGTCATAGCGATGGAAGAACCTACCGCACTGAAGAACGGTGCATGATGCGGATTCCAGGAATCAACGTAAAGTGTCGGGCTAAACCAGAACCAGCCGATAATGCACAGGCCTACCACCGGAATAATGACCCCCCACACGGTAATGCTACTGATTTGCCCGGTAATGCGCGCACCACCAAAGTTAGCCACGGTACAAATCCACAGCACCCCGATGGTCGCAAGACCAATCTGCACTGGCGACAAACTCGCGCCGAGCAGTTCGGTGCCGTAACCAACCGCCGAAATAGCAATCGCGACGTTAGCAATCAGCAGCGAGACGCCGTAGGTATAGTTCGCCATAAAGTTACCGGATTTACCGAAAGCATACTCGGCATAACCGCCCATACCTCCTGATTTACGGCTGAACATACCGCATTTTGCGAATGCCCATGCCAGTGCCATTGAGCCTACGGCTGTCACCAGCCAGGAGATAATTGAGATTGTCCCGACTTCGGCAAGCTTTGTCGGCAGCATGATGATACCGGAGCCCATCATGTTGACCATCGTCAGTATGGTTAACTGAACGACACCCATTTTGTTCGATTTAGCCTGACTCATAATTTTTCCCCTTTCAACAGGGCGCTTTGCGCATCACGAGGCTTGATGACATAGCACCAAACTTGCTTACGACCATCATGTTCTTCGATATAGACACCCTGCAGCTCCGGTGCAAAACCTGGCAGCAGGTTGATGCCTTCTTCCAGAGCGCTGAAGTAACGCAGAACAGCACCACCCCAGATTTCACCAGGAACAACACACAGCACACCCGGAGGATAAGGAAGCGCACCTTCGGCAGCGATACGGCCTTCTGCATCCGGCAGACGAACCAGCTCCACTTCACCGCGTAAGTAGGCGTAGTTGGCTTCTTGCGGATTCATGCTGACGCGTGGGAAGTGTTCCTTACGGAACATCTCTTTTTGCAGTTGTTTCACGTTGTGGCGGGCATACAAATCATGCATTTCCTGGCACAACTGACGCAGGGTATAACCGGCGTAGCGCTCTTCATGCTGTTTGTAGATGGAAGGCAGTACTTCCGCCAGAGGCGCATCAGCTTCCAGTAGTTTTTCGAAGCGTACCAGCAGGGCAACAAGTTGCTGCAGTTTGGCCATATCTTCTGCCGGAGTCAGCAGGAAGAGGATGGAGTTAAGATCGCATTTTTCCGGCACTACGCCATTTTCGCGCAGGAAGTTAGCAAGAATCGTTGCGGGTACACCGAACGCTTCATATTCGCCGTTACGTGCATCAATACCTGGAGTTGTCAGCAACAGTTTGCACGGATCGACAAAGTATTGGTTCTCTGCGTAGCCTTCAAAAGAATGCCAGTGCTCACCGGGTACAAATTTAAAGAAGCGCAGATCAACCGCAATTTGCGCTGTTTCATACGACTGCCAGGGTTTACCATCCACCAGTTCAGGAACGAACGGGCGAATGTGCTGGCAGTTATCGAGGATCAATTTGCGGGCATTAATACCGTTAACCACACAATCCATCCACATATTACGACCGCTGACACCTTCATGCATTTTGGCGTTGATATCCAGTGCGGCAAACAGCGGATAGAACGGGCTGGTGGAGGCGTGCATCATAAATGCGTTGTTCATGCGTTTGTGCGGTACATAACGCTGTTGCCCTTTGATATGGCTGTCTTTTTTATGAATTTGTGAAGTCTGAGAAAAACCAGCCTGTTGTTTATGCACAGATTGCGTAACCAGAATACCCGGATCGTTCTCATTAAGCTCCAGCAGCAGTGGCGAACAGTCCGCCATCATCGGAATAAACTGTTCATAGCCGACCCATGCTGAGTCAAACAGGATGTAGTCACACAGATGACCGATTTTATCCACCACCTGGCGGGCGTTATAAATAGTACCGTCGTAGGTGCCTAACTGAATCACAGCGAGGCGGAACGGACGCGCCTCTTTTGCCCGTTGCGGTGCAACTTCTGTAATCAGTTCACGCAGATAACTTTCTTCGAAGCAGTGCGCATCAATGCCACCGATAAAACCATACGGGTTACGTGCTGTTTCCAGATAAACCGGTGTTGCACCAGCCTGTAGCAAGGCCCCGTGATGGTTAGACTTATGGTTATTGCGGTCAAACAGCACCAGATCACCTGGTGTCAGCAGGGCGTTTAAAACCACTTTGTTGGAGGAGGAGGTGCCGTTTAAAACAAAGTACGTTTTATCGGCATTAAACACTTTTGCCGCATGTTGCTGTGCAATGCATGGCGCGCCTTCATGAATCAGAAGATCACCCATTGCAACGTCGGCATTACACAAGTCAGAGCGGAAGAGCATTTCGCCAAAATATTCCACGAACTGATTGCCTGCCGGATGGCGACGGAAAAACTCACCTCCCTGATGACCCGGGCAGTCAAAAGCGCTATTGCCCTGATTGACATAATCGACCAGTGCGCGGAAGAAGGGCGGGCGCAGTTGCGTTTCATAATGGCTGGCAGCGGTTTCTAACTGACGTCCATAAAACTCTTTCCGTGATTCGCAATGCTCGAAGACACCAGAAATACGTGGCAGATATTCTGCTGGTACACGTTCTTCATTTTCCGTTGCAATAAAAACAGGAATGCCATAGCCAGTAGCGTCTATTTCATCGAGTTTTCCACGTTCAACATCATTGACTGATAAAATAATGGCGGCAACGTCAATATAATTACTTTTGTCAATATTCACGCATTCACGATGAGTGGAAAAACAATCCGGGCAAGAACGGCTAACGGCAATTTTTAATTCTGACATTTTGTTCATCTCTTTATTTCAGGTAATAGCAGGTCCTCAATTTCTCAAAGGAGAAATTGATCACGCCGGAAAAAAGCAAAACCCCACCGCTGATAAATAAATCAGTAGTTTGCTTTTTGCAGATGCAATAACCCAGACCAGCCCGGTAACTGGCTATACTCGTCATACTTCAAGTTGCATGTGCTGCGACTCGAATTATTTAGAGTTTAAGAGGGTTAGCAGTATATGAGCACCGAGGGATACAGATATTAACCTGTAATGCTTAAAGTCAGGGAGACCTGTACGCTGGGGTGCCCTTTAGTCAGAAGACTAGCGGGCATTAAAGAAATGAAAGTCAAAACTATTACGATGGGCAAACTTCATGATATGGGTTGTCCGCCTTATATGAGGCATTAAGCGGTTATTATTTTCCATTTACCTTTACCTTTTTCTGTGTCAGTTGAAGGTAGGGTTATTCTATCCATGAAATGGCTATAATCTGTGAAGAAGATCAACAAAAAACGATCATATCCCAAATAATAAATCATTAATGATGAATAGCGCCATATTAGATGCTGTTTTGTTGTTTAAATGTTGCAATTTTGTGGGTTGTATTTTCATTAAGAAATTAAACCTGCCAAATAATAATTTTCGGGGCAGGTTTAATAATAAATTAATAATTATTTAAGCGTATTTATTGAATAATAATTCATGGCATAAACCGATACCCAATACCGGTTTCAGTAATAAAATGGCGGGGGCGGGCGGGATCTTGCTCCAGTTTTTGTCGCAGATGCCCCATATAAATACGCAAATAGTGGCTGTGTTCGACCGCGTTTGGTCCCCACACCTGATTGAGTAACTGGCGCTGGGTGAGCACTTTTCCGGCGTTGTTGAGCAGCACGGCCAGCAGGCGGAACTCAATCGGTGTGAGATGCACCTCTTCCTCGCCGCGGTGGATAACGCGGGCGGCTAAATCGACGGTAACATCAGAAAATTTCACCAGCGGATCGGGCGTGGTGGTGGCGGAGTGGCGGCGTAATGCGACGCGCAGACGGGCCTGCAATTCGCCAATGCCAAACGGCTTACTCAGATAATCATCCGCTCCGGCATCCAGCGCGGCGATTTTATCGCTCTCTTCGCTGCGTGCGGAAAGCACAATCACCGGCACCGCGCTCCACTGGCGCAGGTCGCGGATAAATTCAATCCCATCACCGTCGGGCAGGCCGAGATCGAGAATAATCAAATCTGGCTTACGGGTTGCCGCTTCCAGCAAGCCGCGTTGCAGCGTTTCGGCCTCAAAGACGCGCATACCGTCGCCCTCCAGCGCCGTGCGCAGAAAGCGACGAATAGCCTGTTCATCTTCAACAATCAGAACGTTTGTCACATATCCTCATGAAATTCTTCAAGTTCAGGGGCTGTTTGCTGGGGAAGTGTAACACGAAAACAGGCACCACCTTCCGGTCGGTTGAATGCGGTAATGGTGCCGCCGTGTACATCCACTATCGCCCGACAAATTGCCAACCCAAGCCCTACACCCGGTACCGCCGACTCTTTATTCCCGCGAGCAAACTTATCAAATATCGTCTGCTCCTGGCCTGGTGGAAGACCGGGGCCGTTATCCCAGACATCCAGTTGTAGATTTTCGCCCTCAACGTGGGCATTGATACCAATTTCGGCCTGCGCCCCCGCATATTTCACCGCGTTCTCCAGCAGGTTAATCAGCACCCGTTCAAAGAGTGGCCCGTCAACGTGGATTAAGGTCAGCGGCTCTGGCAGAGAAAGATTGATGGGCGACGATAAACCCGGTTCCAGCATTTGCAGCGCGCTGCCGACCACTTCTTCCAGCGTTAACCACTCTTTCTTCAAATTAAAGCCGCCGGACTGAATTCGCGCCATATCGAGCAGATTATTCACCAGTCGGGTCGTGTTCAGCACATGCTGACGAATCTCGCTGGCCTGGCGGGCGTGGGGCGATCCTTCGCTTGCCAGATCGAGCGTTAAGATTTCTGCCTGACCGAACAGCACCGTAAGCGGCGTGCGTAAATCATGCGAAAGCGCCGCCAGCAGGGCGTTGCGGATCTGTTCACGTTCGCTTGCCATCCGCGCCTGTTCTTCGCTGGCGGTCAGTGTCAGTCGCTCAAGGGCATTGGCGACTAACAGCGTAAACGTCTCCAGCAGGCGCTGCTGTTCCGGGATCATCAACTGGCGCAGATTCCCCGGTTCCACCACCACCAGTCCGTAGGTTTTCTCGCCGCTTTTTAGCGGCAAAATCTGGTACGGTACACCGGGTAACGTGTCGGTGCCCGCGCCCGCAGGCAGGCCTTTATCAAAACTCCACTGCGCGATGGCATCGTCCCACGGCGTCATTCCTTGCGGATGTGTTAAAGGCTGCAATTTACCGTTGTCATCAGGCAGCAACACCTGACTACGGGCATGAAACGTGGAAGCAATAAACTGTTCGCTGGTGGCGGCGATATCCTGCGAACTACGGCCCACAGCCAGAGCTTTGGACATTTCATATAAGTGCCGTGTGCGTTGTTCGCGGTAACGGGCTACCCGCGCCTGATAACGCACGCCAGCAGTAAGGTTCCCGATCACCAGCCCGACGGTTAACATCACCGCGAAGGTCAGCAGATATTGCACATCAGAGACGGCGAGCGTGCCGCGTGGGGCGATAAAAAAGAGATCGAAACTCACCACATTAATGACGGTGGCAACCACCGAAGGCCAGCGTCCGTAAAATAGTGCCACCACCACGACGCCAAGCAGATACAGCATCACCAGGTTGGCGGCATCAAACGCCATCAGCCACTGCATGGCAATTAAGGTGATAACGGCGCATAACGCGGCGGCAACCACGCATCCCTGAATCTGTACCCGCCACTTGTCTTTAAAAGAGCGGCTATCCGGCGCGTTATTAAGCGTGCGGGCGAGGGGGGCATCAAGTGCGACCAGCACCTGATCGAGATCGGGGGCGATACGCGCCAGTCGGTCAGCAAACGTTTCCCGACGCCACCAGCGGCGCGAAGCCGGGCGACCGAGAATAATCTTGCCGAGATTATGTTCACGGGCATAACGCACTACCGCTTTCTCTTCCGCTGGATCAGAAAGTGTTGCCGTCTCCGCGCCCAGCTCCTGCGCCAGACGTAAGGCGCTGAGAATTGCCCGACGTTTTTTCTCCGGTAAGCGATGCAGGGCAGGGGTTTCAACATACACCGCGTGCCAGACACTGCCCAGGCGCGAGGCCAACCGCGCCGCCGCGCGGACCAGTTTCTCACTGCCGGTGTTATGCCCGATGCATAAAAGGATCGCGTCGCGTGTGTGCCAGACTTTCTCTTCGCCAGGATGCCCCCGCCAGGCGCGCATTTGCTCATCTACGCGATCGGCAGTACGGCGCAGTGCCAGTTCGCGCAGGGCGATCAGATTGCCTTTGCGAAAAAAATGTTCAATGGCGCGCTCCGCTTGCCCGGCAATATAGACTTTGCCTTCTTTCAGCCGCTGGCGCAGATCGTCCGGGGGCAAGTCCACCAGTACTACGTCGTCGGCGGCATCAAAAAAAGGATCGGGCACGGTCTCCCGTACCTGAATTCCGGTGACGCCGCTGACCACATCGTTCAGGCTTTCCAGATGCTGAACGTTGACGGTAGTGAAAACATCAATGCCTGCTTCCAGCAGCTCTTCGATGTCCTGCCAGCGTTTAGGATGACGAGAACCTGGCGCATTACTGTGCGCCAGTTCGTCCATTAAGATCAGTGCCGGACGGCGGGCGAGGGCGGCATCGAGATCAAACTCGCTGATGTGCCGCCCACGGTACGCCTGGCGTTTTAACGGCAGAACAGCCAGACCTTTCAGCATTGCGGCGGTATCTTTCCGACCGTGGGTTTCTACCACGCCAACCACAATATCCAGCCCTTGCGCCCGCAGTCGCTGGGCTTCCGCCAGCATCGCCCAGGTCTTCCCGACGCCTGCGCAGGCACCGAAGAATACTTTCAGCTTCCCCCGATGCGGCGCGGCAGCTTGTTCCAGCAGACGATCGGGGTCGGGACGTAAGGGTTCATTATTCATCAAGCTTATCCAGTGCCAGATTGAGTTCGACAATGTTGACGACCGGCTGGCCGATATATTTCACCAGCGGTTGTTGGCTGTATTTTGCGATCAGTTGCGTGAGCTGTTCAACGCTGAGATTACGCGCTTTCGCCACGCGTGGGATCTGCCAGGCCGCCGCTTGCGGGGTGATGTTATTGTCCAGCCCGCTTGCTGACGCCGTCACCAGTTCAACCGGAACGTTCGTGCTGGCATCCGGGTTAGCAGCCCGTAATGCAGCAACGCGTGCGGCTATCTGTTTATCCAGCTCCGGGTTACTGACCGCCAGGTTGCTCCCGCCAGAAGCCTGTGGATTATAGGGCATTTCTGCTGTTGCCGACGGGCGACCATGAAAATAGCCGTTGCTGGTAAAATTTTGCCCGATTAATGCCGAACCGCGCACCGTATCACCTTCACGAATCAATGAACCGTTGGCCTGCCAGGGAAACCACCATTGCCCCAGTGCGGTGGTCAGCAGCGGGTAAACGCCGCCAGTAATCAATAACAGAAAGAGAAATGTCGATAATGCCGGACGTAATCCACGCATGGTAAACCTCACACCAGACCGCAAACGGTTAGCAGTAAATCAATGACTTTGATACCAATAAACGGCACCAGCAGCCCACCCAGACCGTAAATCCATAAGTTACGGCGCAACATGGCAGAAGCGGTAAGCGGTTTATAACTCACGCCTTTTAACGCCAGGGGAATCAAAAAGACGATAATCAAGGCGTTGAAAATGACCGCACTGAGAATGGCGGAGTCGGGCGAATGCAGGCGCATGATGTTCAGCGCATTTAACTGCGGATACGTTGCCGCGAACGCCGCCGGAATAATGGCGAAGTATTTCGCCACATCGTTGGCAATGCTGAAGGTGGTCAGCGAGCCACGGGTCATCAGCATCTGTTTGCCAATATGTACCACCTCGATCAACTTGGTCGGGTTAGAGTCGAGATCCACCATATTGCCCGCTTCTTTCGCCGCCTGAGTACCGGAGTTCATCGCCACCGCGACATCTGCCTGCGCCAGCGCCGGAGCATCGTTGGTGCCGTCGCCGGTCATCGCCACTAAACGGCCTTCTGCCTGATACTGACGAATCAATGCCAGCTTGGCCTCCGGTGTTGCTTCGGCGAGAAAATCATCGACACCCGCTTCCGCAGCTATCGCGGCGGCAGTCAGGCGGTTATCGCCGGTAATCATCACCGTTTTAATGCCCATTTTACGCAGCTGGGCGAAGCGCTCTTTAATACCGCCTTTGACGATATCTTTCAGCGCAATAACGCCCAGCACACGAGAACCTTCCACCACCACCAGCGGCGTGGCTCCCTGACGCGCAACCTGATCGACTTTTTGATCAACATCGGCAGGGAAGTGACCGCCGTTAGCCTCAACATGGCGGCGAATGGCATCGACAGAACCTTTACGGATCATGCGGTTGTCGATGTTGATCCCGCTCATCCGGCTTTGTGCAGTAAAAGGTACAAAGGTGGCATGGAGCGACTGCACATCGCGCTCGCGCAGGTTAAAACGCTGCTTGGCGAGGATCACAATACTGCGGCCTTCCGGCGTTTCATCAGCCAGCGAAGCCAGTTGTGCGGCGTCGGCCAGCGCTTTTTCCTCCACGCCTTGTGCGGGGATAAACTCTGACGCCTGACGGTTACCGAGGGTGATGGTGCCGGTTTTATCCAGTAGCAGAACGTCAACGTCACCTGCCGCTTCAACTGCACGTCCGCTGGTGGCAATCACATTCGCGCCCAGCATCCGACTCATCCCGGCGACGCCAATCGCTGACAACAGGCCGCCAATAGTGGTTGGGATCAGACAGACCAGCAGTGCCACCAGTACCGTTACGCTGACTGCATTACCGCCCCACGCGGAAAACGGCCACAGCGTGGCGGTTGCCAGTAAAAAGACGATAGTCAGGGCAATCAGGAGAATGGTCAGGGCAATCTCGTTTGGCGTTTTACGTCGCTGCGCACCTTCCACCATCGCGATCATCCGATCCAGAAATGTCTCGCCGGGGTTAACGCTGCACTCAATCACCAGCCAGTCAGAAAGAATACGCGTGCCGCCAGTGACGGAGGCAAAATCACCGCCGGATTCACGGATCACCGGAGCCGATTCCCCGGTGATGGCGCTTTCATCGACCGATGCGCCGCCTTCAATGACTTCACCATCGCAGGGGATAATATCGCCAGCTTCTACCAGCACGATGTCACCTTTACGCAGTTGATCAGCAGGAACTTTGTCCGCCGCAGCGCCATATTTCGGTTCGCGCAGTTTGCGAGCAAAAGCGGTTTTTTTCACCCCTTTCAGACTGTTGGCCTGCGCTTTACTGCGGCCTTCTGCCAACGCCTCGGCGAAATTAGCGAACAGTACGGTGACCCACAGCCAGCCGCTAATTGCCGCGCTAAACAGCGCATTGCCAGGCATCACACCGCTTGCCATCGCGATGCTAATACAGGTGGTCAGCAGACTGCCGATCCAGACGATAAACATCACCGGATTGCGCCATTGCGCCTGCGGGTTTAATTTTTTCACCGCTTCTTTCAGCGCCTGAACGACAAGTGTTGGTTCGAATAGCGCCAGTTGTTTACGACTCATATTCAGTGCTCACTCAATATCATCAGGAGAGATATTCCGCCACCGGACCAAGCGCCAGGGCAGGGATAAAGGTCAGTGCGCCAACCAGCAACACGGTGCCGATTAACAGGCCAACAAACAGCGGGCCGTGCGTTGGCAATGTGCCGGAGCTGGCGGGTTGGCTCTTTTTACTCACCAGCGAACCGGCAATTGCCATCACCGGGATAATCACCCCGAAGCGCCCGACAAACATGCACAACGCCAGTAAACAGTTCCAGAACGGAGAGTTGGCGCTTAATCCGGCAAAGGCGCTGCCGTTGTTGTTAGCGGCGGACGACACGGCGTACAGTACTTCGCTAAAACCATGCGGGCCAGGGTTGAGCATGGCGCTACGTCCGGCGTCGGTCATCATTGCCAGCGCCGCGCCCATCAGCACCAGCGTCGGGGTGACCAGAATCGCCAGTGCAGTCAGTTTCATCTCGCGTACGTCGATTTTTTTACCCAGATATTCCGGTGTACGACCAATCATCAGCCCGGCAATAAACACCGCCAGCAGGACAAACAGCATCATGCCGTAAAGGCCGGAACCGACGCCGCCGAATACCACTTCACCAATTTGCATCAACCACATCGGCACCATGCCACCAAGAGCGGTATACGAATCATGCATCGCAATCACCGCGCCGCAGGAAGCCGCCGTAGTCACGACCGCAAACAGGCTACTGACCAGCACGCCGAAGCGGCTCTCTTTACCTTCCATATTGATGCTGCTGTCCGCGCCGAGCGCCAGCAGATGAGGATTACCCTGAACTTCTGCCCACATCACTACGCCTACGCAGATGACAAAAATCACCGACATCGCCCACAGCAACATGCGCCCCTGGCGACGATCGCCCGCCACTTCACCAAAGGCAAAGCACAGCGCTGTTGGGATCAAGAAAATCGCCAGCATTTGCACGAAGTTGGTCAGTGCGGTTGGGTTTTCAAACGGATGCGACGAGTTGGCATTAAAAAAGCCACCGCCGTTAGTTCCGAGCATTTTGATCGCTTCCTGAGAAGCTACTGGCCCCATTGGTAACAGCTGTTGCGCTCCTTCAATGGTCGTCACAGCCTGATAAGGCAAAAAGTTTTGCAGCGCACCTTGTTGAATAAAAAACAGTGCGATCAGCAATGCTACGGGGGTTAACACCCATAACGTAATCCGCAACAGGTCTACCCACGCATTACCCAGCGTGTTCATGCTCTGGCGGGTAAACGCGCGAATAAGCGCAAAAATCACCGCAATCCCGCTGGCGGCAGAAAGAAAGTTTTGCACCGTTAAGCCCGCCATCTGGCTGAAATAGCTCAACGTGGTTTCACCGCTATAAGATTGCCAGTTGGTATTCGTGACAAAGCTGACGGCGGTATTGAGCGCCAGATCCCACGACAGCCCCGGCAACTGCTGTGGATTAAGCGGCAGATAGTGCTGACCGAGCAACATAAAAAACAGCACCGCCAGCCCCAGTATATTCAGGCCAAGAATGGCTGAGAGATACTGCTTCCAGTTCATCTCGCGGTCAGAGACGCCAAGCGCGCTAAAGAGTACGCGTTCAACGCCCGTCGTACCAGGAAGAGGAATATCATTAATCAGCCGCGCCAGCCCGCTACCTAAGGGACGCGCCAGCACCATTAATACCAGTAAAAACGTGGCAATCAGTAAGAACCCTTGCGCAGCCATCAGAACGCCTCCGCATTGATCAGGGCATAAACCAGATAACCCAGTAATAAAAACACCAGCAACACGCCGGCTATCACGCCTGCACTCACAGTGCACCTCCAGTGGCCTAAAAGTGATACTGGAAGGGTAGAGTTCTGGCTGCAAAGATTTCGCAAAAATCTGCGGGCGTGGTGTAAAAAAAGTATAAAAATGGCAAAAGCCATGATTTAACTAATGTTTAGTATTAATTTAACCTTTGTGTAACTTAATTACGGTATGAATGTAAATAAACCATCAATAAGCAAAAATAAGTGGTCGGATGAGTAGTAAAATTACACAAAAGGCGGTACTATTTTCATCAGATAAACAAATTCATTTTTCCGGTGCCATTCACCGGGTAGATACAAAAGGGGGAGAAAAGTATGGAACTCTACAGAGAATATCCTGCATGGCTTATCTTTTTACGCCGTACTTGTGCGGTTGCAGCGGGCGTTCTGGCGCTGCCTTTCATGCTTTTCTGGAAAGACCGCGCCCGCTTTTATAGCTACCTGCACCGCGTCTGGTCGAAAACCAGCGATAAACCGGTGTGGATGGATCAGGCCGAAAAGGCAACCGGTGATTTTTACTGATTGCCAAACATGACGTTTAAAGAAAACCGCCGGTGGAAACGCTGGCGGTTTTCTTTTTTCGGCGTCTACACTTACTCCTGTAAACCGTTCAGGAGCAGTAATGAATCAACAACTTTTTGATGACAGCACCATTATCCGCATTTTTGCTTTGCATGAGTTACACAATCTCAAAGATCGAGGACTAACGCGCGGGGCGCTTCTCGATTATCACAGCCGCTATAAACTCGTCTTTCTGGCACATTCTCAGCCGGAGTACCGCAAACTTGGCCCGTTTGTGGCTGATATTCACCGGTGGCAAAGTCTGGATGACTATTACAACCAGTACCGCCAACGCGTAATTGTTTTGCTTTCTCACCCTGCCAACCGGCGTGATCATACTAACGTTTTGATGCACGCTCAGGGATATTTTCGCCCACATATTGATTCCACAGAACGCCAGCAGCTGGCGGCGCTTATCGACAGTTATCGCCGTGGCGAGCAACCGCTTCTTGCGCCGCTGATGCGTATCAAACACTATATGGCGCTTTATCCTGACGCCTGGCTTTCAGGGCAGCGTTATTTCGAACTTTGGCCGCGTGTGATTAACTTGCGCCATGCAGGAGTTTTATGACTACCCATCTGGTCTGGTTTCGCCAGGATTTACGTCAGCACGATAATCTCGCGCTGGCTGCCGCCTGCCGCAATTCGTCTGCGCGCGTGCTGGCGTTGTATATCGCTACACCACGCCAGTGGGCGGCGCATAATGTGTCGCCGCGTCAGGCTGAACTTATCAATACACAACTTAATGCGCTGCAAAACGCGCTGGCGGAAAAAGGCATTCCTTTATTGTTCCGCGAAGTGGATGACTTTGCTGCCAGTGTCGAAACAGTTAAACAGGTGTGCGCGGAAAATCGCATTACCCATCTGTTTTATAACTATCAGTATGAGGTGAATGAGCGGGCGCGGGATGTGCAGGCTGAGAGGACGCTGCGTAACGTGGTGTGTGAAGGATTTGATGACAGCGTGATCCTGCCGCCGGGGGCGGTGATGACTGGCAATCATGAGATGTACAAAGTCTTTACGCCTTTTAAAAACGCATGGTTGAAACGGCTGCGGGAAGGGATGCCGGAGTGCGTCGCTGCACCAAAAGTTCGTAGTAGCGGATCGATAGAGCCCGCGCCATCCATTACGCTGAATTATCCTCGTCAGTCTTTCGATACTGCGCATTTCCCGGTGGAAGAAAAAGCGGCGATTGCGCAATTACGCCAGTTTTGCCAGAACGGTGCCGGAGAGTATGAGCAACAACGAGATTTTCCGGCAGTGGAAGGCACCAGTCGTTTGTCCGCCAGCCTGGCAACGGGCGGGTTATCGCCTCGCCAGTGTTTACATCGCCTGTTGGCGGAACAACCGCAGGTGCTGGAAGGCGGACCGGGGAGCGTCTGGCTTAATGAGCTGATATGGCGCGAGTTCTACCGCCATTTGATGACGTATTATCCTTCGCTGTGTAAACATCGTCCGTTTATTGCCTGGACGGATCGTGTACAGTGGCAAAGCAATCCCGCCCATTTAAAGGCCTGGCAGGAGGGCAAAACGGGATACCCGATTGTCGATGCTGCCATGCGTCAGCTTAACAGCACTGGCTGGATGCATAACCGGCTACGGATGATTACAGCCAGTTTTCTGGTGAAAGATTTGTTGATCGACTGGCGCGAAGGCGAGCGATATTTCATGTCGCAGTTGATTGATGGTGATTTGGCAGCTAATAACGGTGGCTGGCAGTGGGCTGCTTCTACGGGTACTGATGCAGCGCCGTATTTTCGTATTTTCAACCCGACAACTCAGGGCGAGAAATTTGACCGCGAAGGCGAATTTATCCGCCAGTGGCTACCGGAGCTGCGCGATGTACCGGGGAAAGCGGTGCATGAGCCGTGGAAGTGGGCAGAGAAAACAGGTGTGACGTTGGATTATCCGCAACCGATAGTCGATCACAAAGAGGCAAGGCTGCGAACGCTGGCAGCGTACGAAGAAGCGAGGAAAGGAGCCTGATAAAACGCAGCGAGCGTTTTATCAGGCATGGTGCTGGCTTATTAAGACTCCAGCGCCAGCGCGCGGTTTCTGAACTTAAGCGCCTGATACAGCCAAATCATCAGTACCAGTCCTACACACGCCAGTGCGCCCCAGGTAATTTGATCAAATACTTCAATATATGCATTGATGGAGTAGTTGATCGCCCCGGAAGCATCAAACGAAGCCTGCGATGTCTGATCGGCAATCACGCCCGCCAGATAGTTCGCAATCGCGCCGGAAAGCAGCATATAAATGCCGGTTAATACGCCGGTCACGCCGGGGATTTCAATGCGCGTAATCTGCGACATAGCAACCGGATCGATAAACAGTTCCGCAAAGCCCATCACCGCCAGGCCTAACACCATCAGTGGCAGAGAAGAGTGACCATACATTGCGGACCAGCGGGCGCTTAAGGTCAGAATGCAGAATCCGGCGCTCATCAGGCCAAGGCCAAGAGCAAATTTTCCCCAGATGCGCACGGTACGATTACCTGCGACGCTTTCTTTAACCACCCACGCCAGGAACACACCGCACAGCATAACTGCGAAGGCATTAATCGACTGGAACATAGCAGTCGGAACGGTATAACCAAACATATCGCGGTTAACGAAGCGGTCGATATAAAGGCTAATCGAGCTACCCCCCTGTTGTGCGAATGCCCAGAACAACATGCTGAAGAAGGTGAGGGTAACAATCAGCCCCAGCTCCTTACGCTGTTTTTGGTTTTCTGCTTTGCGATAAATTTTTGCCAGAACCCCAAGGCCAATGATCGTCGCGACAATCAAGGCGTATACCGACCACTCTTTCCAGAACAACACGGTAATCAGCGCAGGCGTTGCCACCAGCAGAACCAGTAGCCATCCCCAGTTGGGCAGGAGAAAGTTTGTCGCACGCAGTACCTTTTTGTTAACGCCGCGGGTATGTGTGAAATGACGATTGCCACATAAGAAAATGACCAGACCCGCGATCATACCCACCGCCGCCAGGCCAAAGCCCATCGCCCAACTGTACTCTTCCTGGGCGAAACCACAGGCGATAGGTGCGATAATAGACCCCACGTTACCCGCCGCATACATCAGCGAGAAACCGCCATCACGACGTGGATCGGTTGGCTCATACAGCTCGCCGAGCAGGCAACTGACGTTGGATTTAAACAGACCATAGCCGCAGACGATAATCGCCAGGGACAGATAGAGGAATGACGGATGGATCTCACTGGCACCCAGCACCACATGACCGATCGCCATCAACAACGCCCCCAGCATCACCGCCATGCGATTGCCGAGAACTTTATCCGCCAAAAAGCCACCGAGGATTGGCGTGACATATACCAGCGAACAGTAGGCGCTAAATAACTCGTAGGCGTGATTATCGCTATATTTTAGTTGATTGGTGAGATAGAGGATCAGCAGGGCACGCATGCCGTAAAAGCTAAAATATTCCCAGATTTGCAGCGCAACGACATAGTAAATAGCGCGCGGTTGTGATGCGTGTTTATTCATAATAATTCCACAATTGACTGCAACGTCACGTAATAGTTGCGCGGCGTGCTTGTGTTTCCTTAAAGTTAAAACTTTGATACAGATCTGATTATTTATGCAATATGCTGTCTGATTGCATAAATATACATTAGCTGAAGCGTGATGATATAAACAATTTGCGTCTTTTGGCGTCGGGTTTGTTTCTTAATATGTCAAAAGATTGGCTATCGACGAACAGGCGAGGTAACGCTATGTTAACGGTGTAGCTATCAGAATACGGAAGGCGCGAAGATGAAAAACACCGAACTGGAACAACTGATTAACGAAAAACTGAACAGCGCGGCGATTAGTGATTACGCGCCGAATGGTTTGCAGGTGGAAGGCAAAGAGACGGTGCAAAAAATCGTTACCGGTGTTACCGCCAGCCAGGCACTGCTTGATGAAGCGGTACGCCTGGAGGTCGACGCGGTCATCGTGCATCACGGTTATTTCTGGAAAGGTGAATCTCCGGTGATTCGCGGCATGAAACGCCGTCGTTTAAAAACCTTGCTGGCTAACGATATCAACCTGTATGGCTGGCATCTGCCGCTGGATTCCCATCCTGAACTGGGCAATAACGCACAACTGGCAGCATTACTTGGCATCACCGTCATGGGCGAAATTGAGCCGTTGGTGCCGTGGGGCGAACTGACCATGCCTGTGCCGGGACTGGAACTGGCCTCCTGGATTGAAGCGCGTCTGGGACGTAAGCCGTTATGGTGTGGCGATACCGGGTCTGAGCTGGTTCAGCGCGTCGCCTGGTGCACGGGAGGCGGGCAAAGTTTTATCGATAGCGCCGCGCGTTTTGGCGTGGATGCTTTTATTACTGGCGAAGTTTCTGAACAGACCATTCATTCAGCCCGCGAGCAGGGATTGCATTTTTATGCTGCGGGTCACCATGCCACTGAACGCGGTGGTATTCGCGCATTGAGCGAGTGGCTGAATGAAAATACCGATCTTGATGTGACCTTTATTGATATTCCTAATCCTGCATAACGAATAATCAGAGGGATCGAAAGTGCAACGAGCGCGTTGTTATCTGATAGGTGAAACGGCGGTAGTACTGGAACTGGAACCGCCGGTGACGCTGGCCAGCCAGAAACGGATCTGGCGACTGGCACAGCGTCTGGTGGATATGCCGAATGTGGTTGAAGCCATTCCTAGCATGAACAATATCACAGTGATTTTGCGTAATCCTGAGTCGCTGGCGCTGGATGCCATAGAGCGTTTGCAACGCTGGTGGGAGGAGAGTGAGGCGCTGGAGCCGGAGTCTCGCTTTATTGAAATTCCGGTGGTTTACGGTGGCGCAGCCGGACCGGATTTGGCGGTGGTCGCGGCGCATTGTGGATTGAGCGAAAAACAGGTTGTTGAATTGCACTCCTCCGTGGAATACGTGGTCTGGTTTTTAGGTTTTCAACCGGGCTTCCCGTATCTCGGGAGTTTGCCGGAACAACTACACACGCCACGGCGCGCTGAACCGCGCTTGCACGTTCCGGCAGGTTCTGTCGGGATCGGCGGGCCGCAGACCGGTGTTTATCCGCTGGCAACGCCGGGTGGCTGGCAGTTGATTGGTCATACCTCACTCAGCCTGTTTGATCCGGAGCGTGACGAACCCATCTTATTACGTCCGGGAGACAGCGTGCGCTTTGTACCCCAGAAGGAGGGAGTATGCTGAAGATTATTCGTGCGGGCATGTATACCACTGTGCAGGATGGCGGTCGTCACGGTTTTCGCCAGTCGGGTATCAGCCACTGTGGCGCACTGGATATGCCTGCGCTACGTATTGCTAACCTGCTGGTGGGCAATGATGCCAACGCGCCCGCACTTGAGATCACGCTCGGTCAGTTAACGGTTGAATTTGAAAGCGATGGTTGGTTTGCCCTGACTGGCGCAGGCTGTGAAGCACGGCTGGATGATAATGCCGTCTGGACCGGCTGGCGATTGCCAATGAGAGCAGGCCAGCGTTTAACGCTTAAACGCCCGCAGCACGGGATGCGCAGTTATCTGGCGGTCGCGGGTGGTATTGATGTTCCGCCGGTAATGGGATCATGCAGCACCGATCTCAAGGTGGGGATTGGCGGGCTGGAAGGCCGTTTACTGAGGGATGGTGACCGACTCCCGATTGGCAAAGCGAAGCGTGATTTTATGGAAGCGCAGGGCGTTAAACAGCTGCTGTGGGGCAACCGCATTCGCGCCTTGCCGGGGCCGGAATATCATGAGTTCGATCGCGCCTCGCAGGATGCATTCTGGCGTTCGCCCTGGCAGCTTAGCTCGCAAAGTAACCGGATGGGCTATCGCTTACAGGGGCAAATTTTAAAACGCACCACCGATCGCGAACTGTTATCTCACGGTTTGTTACCAGGTGTGGTGCAGGTGCCGCATAACGGGCAGCCCATTGTGTTGATGAACGATGCGCAAACCACCGGTGGTTACCCGCGTATTGCCTGTATCATTGAGGCTGATATGTACCATCTGGCGCAAATTCCGCTCGGTCAGCCGATTCATTTTGTCCAGTGTTCACTGGAAGAGGCACTGAAAGCACGGCAAGATCAACAACGTTATTTCGAACAATTAGCATGGCGGCTGCACAATGAAAATTGACCTGAACGCCGATCTGGGCGAAGGCTGCGCCAGCGACGCAGAGCTATTAACGCTGGTTTCCTCTGCCAATATTGCCTGTGGATTTCATGCAGGCGATGCGCAAACCATGCAGGCTTGCGTGCGTGAAGCAATAAAAAACGGTGTCGCGATTGGCGCGCACCCGAGTTTTCCCGACAGGGAAAATTTTGGTCGCAGCGCCATGCAGCTGCCGCCAGAAACTGTTTTCGCCCAGACGCTGTATCAAATTGGCGCGCTGGCAGCGATTACCCGTGCGCAAGGCGGCGTAATGTGTCATGTCAAACCGCACGGCATGTTATACAACCAGGCGGCGAAAGAGGCACAACTGGCAGACGCCATCGCCAGAGCGGTATACGCTTGCGATCCGGCATTGATTCTCGTCGGGCTGGCAGGAAGCGAGCTGATTCGTGCAGGCGAACGATATGGCCTGGTAACGCGCGAGGAAGTGTTTGCCGATCGTGGTTATCAGGCAGACGGTTCGCTGGTGCCGCGAAGCCAGCCAGGCGCGTTGATTGAAAACGAAGAACAGGCGCTGGCGCAAACGTTGGAGATGGTGCAACACGGCAGAGTCAAAAGTATCACCGGCGAATGGGCAATGGTCACGGCGCAAACGGTCTGCCTACATGGCGATGGCGAGCACGCACTGGCGTTCGCCCGCCGATTACGAGCTACATTTGCTGAAAAGGGGATTGTTGTCGCAGCATAACCCCGCTTAATAAAGAATGAAAAAAGGATATCACCATGCCTGAAGGCCCGGAGATCCGCCGTGCAGCGGATAACCTGGAGGCGGCGATCAAAGGCAAACCACTAACTGATGTCTGGTTTGCCTTCCCGCAGTTAAAATCTTATCAATCACGACTTATCGGTCAATACGTTACCCATGTGGAAACGCGTGGTAAGGCGTTGTTAACTCATTTTTCCAACGACTTAACGCTCTACAGCCATAATCAGCTTTACGGCGTCTGGCGCGTGGTTGATACCGGCGAAGAGCCGCAGACCACGCGAGTACTGCGGGTAAAACTGCAAACGGCTGACAAAACCATTCTGCTTTATAGCGCCTCGGATATTGAGATGTTGACTCCGGAACAACTGACCACGCATCCGTTTTTACAACGCGTTGGTCCCGATGTGCTGGATCCGAATCTGACGCCGGAGGTGGTAAAGGAACGATTATTGTCGCCGCGCTTTCGTAACCGCCAGTTTGCTGGATTACTGCTCGATCAGGCGTTTCTGGCAGGACTTGGCAATTATTTGCGGGTGGAGATCCTCTGGCAGGTTGGGTTGACCGGAAATCATAAAGCGAAAGATCTCAATGCGGCGCAACTGGATGCACTCGCACACGCGTTACTGGATATTCCGCGACTTTCTTACGCTACGCGGGGGCAGGTGGATGAAAACAAATATCATGGGGCGCTGTTTCGCTTTAAGGTTTTTCATCGTGATGGCGAACCTTGCGAACGCTGTGGCGGCATCATTGAGAAAACCACGCTGTCATCGCGCCCGTTTTACTGGTGCCCAGGCTGCCAGCACTAGGCCGAACGCTTCGGCGCATAGGTTGAAATAAACCGTGCGATGGCAGGCCCCGTCAGCAAAATACTGAACAGGCGCAGAGTTTGCATCGCCATGATGAGCGCCATATCGGCATTGCTCCCTGCGGCGATGACCGCCACGGTATCAAGCCCGCCGGGGCTGGTGGCGAGGTAGGCGGTCATAAAATCAATATGCATAAACCGGGTCAGCCCCCACGCCATACCCGCACAAATAGCCAGCAGAGCAAAAATCGACAGCAGGATTTGTGGCAGTGGGCGCAATGCCCGCAGTAATATTTGCTTATCGAAACCAAGACCAATCCGCCAGCCAATTGCCATATATGCCATCGCCAGCAGCCATTCCGGGAGTTCAATCGTGATGAGCTGACCAGACTGGAGCACTGCGCCCGCCAGCATCGGGATGAGCATCGTGCCGGAAGGAAGACGTAGCAAGCATCCCGCCGTACCGGCAACGACCGCGAGCAAAATCGTAAGCAGGAGATTAATGCTCACTGGCGGGAACCAGACGATCTGCTGGTTAACCGCTTCAGCGTTATCGCCCAGCATCATGCGGGTGACCAGAACAGCGGCCCCCGCGACGAACAGCACTCGCAGATATTGCATAAACGCCACCAGGCGAATATCTGCGCCGTAATCTTGCGCCATAGCGACCATTGCCGCCGCGCCGCCAGGAGAAGAACCCCAGGCCCCGGTATTTCCAGGCAGTGAGCTATAGCGCACCAATAACCAACCCACGATGGCGCTGGAAAGCAGCGTCACCAGTAAAATCGCAAGCACGATCGGCCAGTTGACGGCCAGCGTGGTGAGAATCGAACCAGTGAGGTTTTGTGCAATCATGCAGCCAAGAATGGCTTGGGCAGCGAGAAAAGCGGAGCGGGGAAGTTGCAGAGTGACTCCGCGCATACTGAAGATGATCCCGGCGATCATCGGGCCAAGCAGGAGTGCCGCCGGGAGATGTAAAGCGAGGAAGCCAATAGAAAGGAGAAGTGACAGAACACATAACATTCCCCACTGCAATACAGGCATTCTTCGCTTCCTCATTATTTTATCTTTGGTGTATCGATACAGCATAAAGAAAGCTGGGTCTGGAAAAAATAACGGTAATCAAGGAAAAGGGGAAAATCAGCAATAATCTGAATACGTTGCCCTTTCCGGCTGAAAAGGGCGTCGTGTTAAATCAGTTATAGTTAATCTTAAAAAGTACCACTGTATCGAAGGGACCCACCGCGATGGGAGTGCCAGGTGTGGACGATAATTCAGCCGTATAGGTTTTTTCGTAGATCAGCATATCACTGGTGAAATCGGCGTATTAAGCATATTTATTGAATGTATAAGGCGAGGCGTTTTCATCCAGTATACGTAGCTTCAGACCATTACCAATCAACAATGCTTTATCTTCTTCAACCAACGTTTTTTCGGTATAAAACGAGGAGCTGACCTTAAATCCGTCGGTACACTGGTCATTTTGCGATTTTGTTGTCTTGATACTGAATGTTTTCGACATTGTGTGGCGGCGAATATCCAGTAAGTTAAATTTACCCAAATCAATCACCAGTGTTTCCGGTGAAATATTTTTTCACCATTATTAATGGGTATTTGCATCTGGTTTAATTTTTACAATTTTTTATGTTCAGCCATATAAAAAGAACCCGCTCTATTAAAGGCGGGTCCGGAAAGTGAACGGCTTAGCAATCAACCATTAACGCTTGATATCGCTTTTAAAGTCGCGTTTTTCATATCCTGTATACAGCTGACGCGGACGGGCAATCTTCATACCGTCACTGTGCATTTCGCTCCAGTGGGCGATCCAGCCAACCGTACGTGCCATAGCGAAGATCACGGTGAACATAGAAGACGGAATACCCATCGCTTTCAGGATGATACCAGAGTAGAAATCGACGTTCGGGTACAGTTTTTTCTCGATAAAGTACGGGTCGTTCAGCGCGATGTTTTCCAGCTCCATAGCCACTTCCAGCAGGTCATCTTTGGTGCCCAGCTCTTTCAGCACTTCATGGCAGGTTTCACGCATTACGGTGGCGCGCGGGTCGTAGTTTTTGTACACGCGATGACCGAAGCCCATCAGGCGGAAAGAATCATTTTTGTCTTTCGCACGACGAACAAATTCCGGAATGTGTTTAACGGAGCTGATTTCTTCCAGCATTTTCAGCGCCGCTTCGTTAGCACCACCGTGCGCAGGTCCCCACAGTGAAGCAATACCTGCTGCGATACAGGCAAACGGGTTCGCACCCGAAGAGCCAGCGGTACGCACGGTGGAGGTGGAGGCGTTCTGTTCATGGTCAGCGTGCAGGATCAGAATACGGTCCATAGCACGTTCCAGAATCGGATTAACTTCATACGGTTCGCACGGCGTGGAGAACATCATATTCAGGAAGTTACCGGCGTAGGAGAGATCGTTGCGCGGGTAAACAAATGGCTGACCAATGGAATACTTGTAACACATCGCGGCCATGGTCGGCATTTTTGACAGCAGGCGGAACGCGGCAATTTCACGATGACGAGGATTGTTAACATCCAGCGAGTCGTGATAGAACGCTGCCAGCGCGCCGGTAATACCACACATGACTGCCATTGGATGCGAGTCGCGACGGAAAGCATGGAACAGACGGGTAATCTGCTCGTGGATCATGGTATGACGGGTCACCGTAGTTTTAAATTCGTCATACTGTTCCTGAGTCGGTTTTTCACCATTCAGCAGGATGTAACAAACTTCCAGGTAGTTAGAATCGGTCGCCAGCTGATCGATCGGGAAACCGCGGTGCAGCAAAATACCTTCATCACCATCAATAAAAGTAATTTTAGATTCGCAGGATGCGGTTGAAGTGAAGCCTGGGTCAAAGGTGAACACACCTTTTGAACCGAGAGTACGGATATCAATAACATCTTGACCCAGCGTGCCTTTCAGCACATCCAGTTCAACAGCTGTGTCCCCGTTGAGGGTGAGTTTTGCTTTTGTATCAGCCATTTAAGGTCTCCTTAGCGCCTTATTGCGTAAGACTGCCGGAACTTAAATTTGCCTTCGCACATCAACCTGGCTTTACCCGTTTGTTATTTGGCTCGCCGCTCTGTGAAAGAGGGGAAAACCTGGGTACAGAGCTCTGGGCGCTTGCAGGTAAAGGATCTATTGATGACGAATAAATGGCGAATCAAGTACTTAGCAATCCGAATTATTAAACTTGTCTACCACTAATAACTGTCCCGAATGAATTGGTCAATACTTCCACACTGTTACATAAGTTAATCTTAGGTGAAATACCGACTTCATAACTTTTACGCATTATATGCTTTTCCTGGTAATGTTTGTAACAACTTTGTTGAATGATTGTCAAATTAGATGATTAAAAATTAAATAAATGTTGTTATCGTGACGCAGATCACTGTTCGGGATAAAACCCGACAAACTATATGTAGGTTAATTGTAATGATTTTGTGAACAGCCTATACTGCCGCCAGGTCTCCGGAACACCCTGCAATCCCGAGCCACCCAGCGTTGTAACGTGTCGTTTTCGCATCTGGAAGCAGTGTTTTGCATGACGCGCAGTTATAGAAAGGACGCTGTCTGACCCGCAAGCAGACCGGAGGAAGGAAATCCCGACGTCTCCTGGTAACAGAAAGTTAACCTCTGTGCCCGTAGTCCCCTGGGAATAATAAGAACAGCATGTGGGCGTTATTCATGATAAGAAATGTGAAAAAACAAAGACCTGTTAATCTGGACCTACAGACCATCCGGTTCCCCGTCACGGCGATAGCGTCCATTCTCCATCGCGTTTCCGGTGTGATCACCTTTGTTGCAGTGGGCATCCTGCTGTGGCTTCTGGGTACCAGCCTCTCTTCCCCTGAAGGTTTCGAGCAAGCTTCCGCGATTATGGGCAGCTTCTTCGTCAAATTTATCATGTGGGGCATCCTTACCGCTCTGGCATATCACGTCGTCGTAGGTATTCGCCACATGATGATGGATTTTGGCTATCTGGAAGAAACATTCGAAGCGGGTAAACGCTCCGCCAAAATCTCCTTTGTTATTACTGTCGTGCTTTCACTTCTCGCAGGAGTCCTCGTATGGTAAGCAACGCCTCCGCATTAGGACGCAATGGCGTACATGATTTCATCCTCGTTCGTGCTACCGCTATCGTCCTGACGCTCTACATCATTTATATGGTCGGTTTTTTCGCTACCAGTGGCGAACTGACATATGAAGTCTGGATTGGTTTCTTCGCCTCTGCGTTCACCAAAGTGTTCACCCTGCTGGCGCTGTTTTCTATCTTGATCCATGCCTGGATCGGCATGTGGCAGGTGTTGACCGACTACGTTAAACCGCTGGCCTTGCGCCTGATGCTGCAACTGGTGATTGTCGTTGCACTGGTGGTTTACGTGATTTATGGATTCGTTGTGGTGTGGGGTGTGTGATGAAATTGCCAGTCAGAGAATTTGATGCAGTTGTGATTGGTGCTGGCGGCGCAGGTATGCGCGCGGCGCTGCAAATTTCCCAGAGTGGCCAGACCTGTGCGCTGCTCTCTAAAGTCTTCCCGACCCGTTCCCATACCGTTTCTGCGCAAGGTGGTATTACCGTTGCGCTGGGTAATACCCATGAAGATAACTGGGAATGGCATATGTACGACACCGTAAAAGGGTCGGACTATATCGGTGACCAGGACGCGATTGAATATATGTGTAAAACCGGGCCGGAAGCGATTCTGGAACTGGAACATATGGGCCTGCCGTTCTCGCGTCTTGATGATGGTCGTATCTATCAACGTCCGTTTGGCGGTCAGTCGAAAAACTTCGGCGGCGAGCAGGCGGCACGTACTGCGGCGGCTGCCGACCGTACCGGTCACGCACTGTTGCACACGCTTTATCAGCAGAACCTGAAAAACCACACCACCATTTTCTCCGAGTGGTATGCGCTGGATCTGGTGAAAAACCAGGATGGCGCAGTGGTCGGTTGTACCGCACTGTGCATCGAAACTGGTGAAGTGGTTTACTTTAAAGCTCGCGCGACAGTGCTGGCGACTGGCGGGGCAGGGCGTATTTATCAGTCCACCACCAACGCCCACATTAACACTGGCGACGGTGTCGGCATGGCTATCCGTGCAGGCGTACCGGTACAGGATATGGAAATGTGGCAGTTCCACCCGACCGGTATTGCCGGTGCGGGCGTACTGGTCACCGAAGGTTGCCGTGGTGAAGGCGGTTATCTGCTGAACAAACATGGCGAACGCTTTATGGAACGTTATGCGCCGAACGCCAAAGACCTGGCGGGCCGTGACGTGGTGGCGCGTTCCATCATGATCGAAATCCGTGAAGGTCGCGGTTGTGATGGTCCGTGGGGGCCACACGCAAAACTGAAACTTGACCATCTGGGGAAAGAAGTTCTCGAATCCCGTCTGCCGGGTATTCTGGAACTCTCCCGTACCTTCGCTCACGTCGATCCGGTGAAAGAGCCGATTCCGGTTATCCCAACCTGTCACTACATGATGGGCGGTATTCCGACCAAAGTGACCGGTCAGGCGCTGACTGTGAATGAGAAAGGCGAAGATGTGGTTGTTCCGGGGCTGTTTGCCGTTGGTGAAATCGCTTGTGTATCGGTACATGGCGCTAACCGTCTGGGCGGCAACTCGCTGCTGGACCTGGTCGTATTTGGTCGTGCGGCAGGTCTACATCTGCAAGAGTCTATCGCCGAGCAGGGCGCACTGCGCGATGCCAGCGAGTCTGATGTAGAAGCGTCTCTGGATCGCCTGAACCGCTGGAACAATAACCGTAACGGTGAAGATCCGGTGGCGATCCGTAAAGCACTGCAAGAATGTATGCAGCATAACTTCTCGGTCTTCCGTGAAGGTGATGCGATGGCGAAAGGGCTTGAGCAGTTGAAAGTTATCCGCGAGCGTCTGAAAAATGCCCGTCTGGATGACACTTCCAGCGAGTTCAACACCCAGCGCGTTGAGTGCCTGGAACTGGATAACCTGATGGAAACGGCGTATGCAACGGCTGTTTCTGCCAACTTCCGCACCGAAAGCCGTGGCGCGCATAGCCGCTTCGACTTCCCGGATCGTGATGATGAAAACTGGCTGTGCCACTCCCTGTATCTGCCAGAGTCGGAATCCATGACGCGCCGAAGCGTCAACATGGAACCGAAACTGCGCCCGGCATTCCCGCCGAAGATTCGTACTTACTAATGCGGAGACAGGAAAATGAGACTCGAGTTTTCAATTTATCGCTATAACCCGGATGTTGATGATGCTCCGCGTATGCAGGATTACACCCTGGAAGCGGAAGAAGGTCGTGACATGATGCTGCTGGATGCGCTTATCCAGCTGAAAGAGAAAGATCCCAGCCTGTCGTTCCGCCGCTCCTGCCGTGAAGGTGTGTGCGGTTCCGACGGTCTGAACATGAACGGTAAGAATGGTCTGGCCTGTATTACTCCGATTTCGGCACTCAACCAGCCGGGCAAGAAGATTGTGATTCGCCCGCTGCCAGGTTTACCGGTGATCCGCGATTTGGTGGTAGACATGGGACAATTCTATGCGCAATATGAGAAAATTAAGCCTTACCTGTTGAATAATGGACAAAATCCGCCAGCTCGCGAGCATTTACAGATGCCAGAGCAGCGCGAAAAACTCGACGGGTTGTATGAATGTATTCTCTGCGCATGTTGTTCAACCTCTTGTCCGTCTTTCTGGTGGAATCCCGATAAGTTTATCGGCCCGGCAGGCTTGTTAGCGGCATATCGTTTCCTGATCGATAGCCGTGATACCGAGACTGACAGCCGCCTCGACGGTTTGAGCGATGCATTCAGTGTATTCCGCTGTCACAGCATCATGAACTGCGTCAGTGTATGTCCGAAGGGGCTGAACCCGACGCGCGCCATCGGCCATATCAAGTCGATGTTGTTGCAACGTAATGCGTAAACCCAGGCCTGATAAGACGCGCAAGCGTCGCATCAGGCAACCAGTGCCGGATGCGGCGTGAACGCCTTATCCGGCCTACAAAAGAAATGCAGAAACCGTAGGCCTGATAAGACGCACAAGCGTCGCATCAGGCAACCAGTGCCGGATGCGGCGTGAACGCCTTATCCGGCCTACAAAAGAAATGCAGAAACCGTAGGCCTGATAAGACGCGCAAGCGTCGCATCAGGCAAACAGCGCCGGATGCGGCGTGAATGCCTTATCCGGCCTACAAAAGAAATGCAGGAAATCTTTAAAAACTGCCCCTGACACTAAGACAGTTTTTAAAGGTTCCTTAGCGGACGCAGAAAACACGACAAGTCCGCAACAAGTGAACCCCGGCACGCACATCAGATATGAAATGTGCGTGGTAGTATCCACGGCGAAGTAAGCATAAAAAAGATGCTTAAGGGATCACGATGCAGAACAGCGCTTTGAAAGCCTGGTTGGACTCTTCTTACCTCTCTGGCGCAAACCAGAGCTGGATAGAACAGCTCTATGAAGACTTCTTAACCGATCCTGACTCGGTTGACGCTAACTGGCGTTCGACGTTCCAGCAGTTACCTGGTACGGGAGTCAAACCGGATCAATTCCACTCTCAAACGCGTGAATATTTCCGCCGCCTGGCGAAAGACGCTTCACGTTACTCTTCAACGATCTCCGACCCTGACACCAATGTGAAGCAGGTTAAAGTCCTGCAGCTCATTAACGCATACCGCTTCCGTGGTCACCAGCATGCGAATCTCGATCCGCTGGGACTGTGGCAGCAAGATAAAGTGGCCGATCTGGATCCGTCTTTCCACGATCTGACCGAAGCAGACTTCCAGGAGACCTTCAACGTCGGTTCATTTGCCAGCGGCAAAGAAACCATGAAACTCGGCGAACTGCTGGAAGCACTCAAGCAAACCTACTGCGGCCCGATTGGTGCCGAGTATATGCACATTACCAGCACTGAAGAAAAACGCTGGATCCAACAGCGTATTGAGTCTGGTCGCGCGACTTTCAATAGCGAAGAGAAAAAACGCTTCTTAAGCGAACTGACCGCCGCTGAAGGCCTTGAACGTTACCTCGGCGCAAAATTCCCTGGCGCAAAACGCTTCTCGCTGGAAGGCGGTGACGCGTTAATCCCGATGCTTAAAGAGATGATCCGCCACGCTGGCAACAGCGGCACCCGCGAAGTGGTTCTCGGAATGGCGCACCGTGGTCGTCTGAACGTGCTGGTGAACGTGCTGGGTAAAAAACCGCAAGACTTGTTCGACGAGTTTGCCGGTAAACATAAAGAACACCTCGGCACGGGCGACGTGAAATACCACATGGGCTTCTCGTCTGACTTCCAGACCGATGGCGGCCTGGTTCACCTGGCGCTGGCGTTTAACCCGTCTCACCTTGAGATTGTAAGCCCGGTCGTTATCGGTTCTGTTCGTGCCCGTCTGGACAGACTTGATGAGCCGAGCAGCAACAAAGTGCTGCCAATCACCATTCATGGTGACGCCGCAGTGACCGGGCAGGGCGTAGTTCAGGAAACCCTGAACATGTCGAAAGCGCGTGGTTATGAAGTTGGCGGTACGGTACGTATCGTTATCAACAACCAGGTTGGCTTCACCACCTCTAACCCGCTGGATGCCCGTTCTACGCCGTACTGTACTGATATCGGCAAGATGGTACAGGCACCGATTTTCCACGTTAATGCGGATGATCCGGAAGCCGTTGCCTTTGTGACCCGTCTGGCGCTCGATTTCCGTAACACCTTTAAACGTGATGTCTTCATCGATCTGGTGTGCTACCGCCGTCACGGCCACAACGAAGCCGACGAGCCGAGCGCAACCCAGCCGCTGATGTATCAGAAAATCAAAAAACATCCGACGCCGCGCAAAATCTACGCTGACAAGCTGGAGCAGGAAAAAGTCGCGACGCTGGAAGATGCCACCGAGATGGTTAACCTGTACCGCGATGCGCTGGATGCTGGCGATTGCGTTGTAGCAGAGTGGCGTCCGATGAACATGCACTCTTTCACCTGGTCGCCGTACCTCAACCACGAATGGGACGAAGAGTACCCGAACAAAGTTGAGATGAAGCGCCTGCAGGAACTGGCTAAACGCATCAGCACGGTGCCGGAAGCGGTTGAAATGCAGTCTCGCGTTGCCAAGATTTATGGCGATCGCCAGGCAATGGCTGCCGGTGAGAAACTGTTCGACTGGGGCGGCGCGGAAAACCTCGCTTACGCCACGCTGGTTGACGAAGGCATTCCGGTTCGCCTGTCGGGTGAAGACTCCGGTCGCGGTACCTTCTTCCACCGCCACGCGGTGATCCACAACCAGTCTAACGGTTCCACTTACACGCCGCTGCAACATATCCATAACGGCCAGGGCGCGTTCCGCGTCTGGGACTCTGTACTGTCTGAAGAAGCCGTACTGGCGTTTGAATACGGTTATGCCACCGCAGAACCACGTACCCTGACCATCTGGGAAGCACAGTTCGGTGACTTCGCCAACGGTGCACAGGTGGTTATCGACCAGTTCATCTCCTCTGGCGAACAGAAATGGGGCCGGATGTGTGGCCTGGTGATGTTGCTGCCGCACGGTTACGAAGGGCAGGGGCCGGAGCACTCCTCCGCGCGTCTGGAACGTTATCTGCAACTTTGCGCTGAGCAAAACATGCAGGTTTGCGTACCTTCTACCCCGGCACAGGTTTACCACATGCTGCGTCGTCAGGCGTTGCGCGGGATGCGTCGTCCACTGGTCGTGATGTCGCCGAAATCCCTGCTGCGTCATCCGCTGGCGGTATCCAGCCTCGAAGAACTGGCGAACGGCACCTTCCTGCCAGCCATCGGTGAAATCGACGAGCTTGATCCGAAGGGCGTGAAGCGCGTAGTGATGTGTTCTGGTAAGGTTTATTACGACCTGCTGGAACAACGTCGTAAGAACAATCAACACGATGTCGCCATTGTGCGTATCGAGCAACTCTACCCGTTCCCGCATAAAGCGATGCAGGAAGTGTTGCAGCAGTTTGCTCACGTCAAGGATTTTGTCTGGTGCCAGGAAGAGCCGCTCAACCAGGGCGCATGGTACTGCAGCCAGCATCATTTCCGTGAAGTGATTCCGTTTGGGGCTTCTCTGCGTTATGCAGGCCGCCCAGCCTCCGCCTCTCCGGCGGTAGGGTATATGTCCGTTCACCAGAAACAGCAACAAGATCTGGTTAATGACGCGCTGAACGTCGAATAAATAAAGGATACACAATGAGTAGCGTAGATATTCTGGTCCCTGACCTGCCTGAATCCGTAGCCGATGCCACCGTCGCAACCTGGCATAAAAAACCCGGCGACGCAGTCGTACGTGATGAAGTGCTGGTAGAAATCGAAACTGACAAAGTGGTACTGGAAGTACCGGCATCAGCAGACGGCATTCTGGATGCGGTTCTGGAAGATGAAGGTACAACGGTAACGTCTCGTCAGATCCTTGGTCGCCTGCGTGAAGGCAACAGCGCGGGTAAAGAAACCAGCGCCAAATCTGAAGAGAAAGCGTCCACTCCGGCGCAACGCCAGCAGGCGTCTCTGGAAGAGCAAAACAACGATGCGTTAAGCCCGGCGATCCGTCGCCTGCTGGCTGAACATAACCTCGACGCCAGCGCCATTAAAGGCACGGGTGTGGGTGGTCGTCTGACCCGTGAAGATGTGGAAAAACATCTGGCGAAAGCCCCGGCGAAAGAGTCTGCTCCGGCAGCGGCTGCTCCGGCGGCGCAACCGGCCCTGGCTGCACGTAGCGAAAAACGTGTGCCGATGACCCGCCTGCGTAAGCGTGTGGCAGAGCGTCTGCTGGAAGCGAAAAACTCCACCGCCATGCTGACCACGTTCAACGAAGTCAACATGAAGCCGATTATGGATCTGCGTAAGCAGTACGGTGAAGCGTTTGAAAAACGCCACGGCATTCGTCTGGGCTTTATGTCCTTCTACGTGAAAGCGGTGGTTGAAGCCCTGAAACGTTACCCGGAAGTGAATGCGTCTATCGACGGCGATGATGTGGTCTACCACAACTATTTCGACGTCAGTATGGCGGTTTCTACGCCGCGCGGTCTGGTGACGCCGGTTCTGCGTGATGTCGATACCCTCGGCATGGCAGACATCGAGAAGAAAATCAAAGAGCTGGCTGTTAAAGGCCGTGACGGCAAGCTAACGGTTGAAGATCTGACCGGTGGTAACTTCACCATCACCAACGGTGGTGTGTTCGGTTCCCTGATGTCTACGCCTATCATCAACCCGCCGCAGAGCGCAATTCTGGGTATGCACGCTATCAAAGATCGTCCGATGGCAGTGAATGGTCAGGTTGAGATCCTGCCTATGATGTACCTGGCGCTGTCCTACGATCACCGTCTGATCGATGGTCGCGAATCCGTGGGCTTCCTGGTAACGATCAAAGAGTTGCTGGAAGATCCGACGCGTCTGCTGCTGGACGTTTAGTAGTTTAAGCTTCACCTGCACTGTAGACCGGATAAGACAATATTGACTTCTCCGGCAATCGAAGCCTGATGCGACGCTAATGCGTCTTATCAGGCCTACGGTGATCACCAATGTAGGTCGGATAAGGCGCTTACGCCGCATCCGACAAGCGATGTCTGATGCGACATCAGGCCTACGGGTGACCGGCAGTACCCGGACGCGATACGTCATATTCGGTCTACGGTTTAAAAGATAACGATTACTGAAGGATGGACAGAACACATGAACTTACATGAATATCAGGCAAAACAACTTTTTGCCCGCTATGGCTTACCAGCACCGGTGGGTTATGCCTGTACTACTCCGCGCGAAGCAGAAGAAGCCGCTTCAAAAATCGGTGCCGGTCCGTGGGTAGTGAAATGTCAGGTTCACGCTGGTGGCCGCGGTAAAGCGGGCGGTGTGAAAGTTGTAAACAGCAAAGAAGACATCCGTGCTTTTGCAGAAAACTGGCTGGGCAAGCGTCTGGTAACGTATCAAACAGATGCTAATGGCCAACCGGTTAACCAGATTCTGGTTGAAGCAGCGACCGATATCGCTAAAGAGCTGTATCTCGGTGCCGTTGTTGACCGTAGTTCCCGTCGCGTGGTCTTTATGGCCTCCACCGAAGGCGGCGTGGAAATCGAAAAAGTGGCGGAAGAAACTCCGCACCTGATCCACAAAGTTGCGCTTGATCCGCTGACTGGCCCGATGCCGTATCAGGGACGCGAACTGGCGTTTAAACTGGGTCTGGAAGGTAAACTGGTTCAGCAGTTCACCAAAATCTTCATGGGCCTGGCGACCATTTTCCTGGAGCGCGACCTTGCGCTTATCGAAATCAACCCGCTGGTTATTACCAAACAGGGCGATCTGATTTGCCTCGACGGCAAACTGGGCGCTGATGGCAACGCACTGTTCCGCCAGCCTGATCTGCGTGAAATGCGTGACCAGTCGCAGGAAGATCCGCGTGAAGCACAGGCTGCACAGTGGGAACTGAACTACGTTGCGCTGGACGGTAACATCGGTTGTATGGTTAACGGCGCAGGTCTGGCGATGGGTACGATGGACATCGTTAAACTGCACGGCGGCGAACCGGCTAACTTCCTGGACGTTGGCGGCGGCGCAACCAAAGAACGTGTAACCGAAGCGTTCAAAATCATCCTCTCTGACGACAAAGTGAAAGCCGTTCTGGTTAACATCTTCGGCGGTATCGTTCGTTGCGACCTGATCGCTGACGGTATCATCGGCGCGGTAGCAGAAGTGGGTGTTAACGTACCGGTCGTGGTACGTCTGGAAGGTAACAACGCCGAACTCGGTGCGAAGAAACTGGCTGACAGCGGCCTGAATATTATTGCAGCAAAAGGTCTGACGGATGCAGCTCAGCAGGTTGTTGCCGCAGTGGAGGGGAAATAATGTCCATTTTAATTGATAAAAACACCAAGGTTATCTGCCAGGGCTTTACCGGTAGCCAGGGGACTTTCCACTCAGAACAGGCCATTGCATACGGCACTAAAATGGTTGGCGGCGTAACCCCAGGTAAAGGCGGTACTACCCACCTCGGCCTGCCGGTGTTCAACACCGTGCGTGAAGCTGTTGCTGCTACTGGCGCTACCGCCTCTGTTATCTACGTACCAGCACCGTTCTGCAAAGACTCCATTCTGGAAGCTATCGATGCAGGCATCAAACTGATTATCACCATCACTGAAGGCATCCCGACGCTGGATATGCTGACGGTGAAAGTGAAACTGGATGAAGCAGGCGTTCGTATGATCGGCCCGAACTGCCCAGGCGTTATCACCCCGGGGGAATGCAAAATCGGTATCCAGCCGGGTCACATTCACAAACCGGGTAAAGTGGGTATCGTTTCCCGTTCCGGTACGCTGACCTATGAAGCGGTTAAACAGACCACGGATTACGGTTTCGGTCAGTCGACCTGTGTTGGTATCGGCGGCGACCCGATCCCTGGCTCTAACTTTATCGATATCCTCGAAATGTTCGAAAAAGATCCGCAGACCGAAGCGATCGTGATGATCGGTGAGATCGGCGGTAGCGCTGAAGAAGAAGCAGCGGCGTACATCAAGGAGCACGTTACCAAGCCAGTTGTGGGTTACATCGCTGGTGTGACTGCGCCGAAAGGCAAACGTATGGGTCACGCAGGTGCGATCATTGCCGGTGGTAAAGGGACTGCTGATGAGAAATTCGCTGCTCTGGAAGCCGCAGGCGTGAAAACCGTTCGCAGCCTGGCGGATATCGGTGAAGCACTGAAAACTGTTCTGAAATAAATATCTGTAATAAGAAATAGCCCTCGCCGCTTCCCTCTACAGGAGGGGCGAAGGGCTGTCGGTTTCGACATGGTTGGCCATCTTATGATGGCCTTTTTTATTCGGGCACTAATCTGAAAAGTTTGCCCACTGCTTTTTTCCCATCTTCTGCGCAATAATGCCCGGCAAAATATTCCCTCTCCGTTCTGTAAAAGCATTTATACAAGAAGAAAATTGTTCTGCCAGTTGCTCTGGCCCTGATGGGTATAAATTCGGACGTTTATGCGGCCGATGTAAATATCGATATTTTAAGTGCGACAGTGAAAGATAAACGCATTGAGGGAGCATCGATGACGCTGCAACGCAATGGCGCACAATCTGTTTCTGGAACCACAAATGCATCGGGCAGCGTTAATCTGGGTTCTACATTTGCTGATGATCAAGATGCTTTATTGATCGTCAAAAAAGAGGGCTATTCTAATCTGGTGGTCAAATGTCCGTGTGCTGGCATGACTTATGCGATTAGTCCGGCAATGACTAGTCTGGATGGCATGCGTGTAGTTTTGAGCTGGGGCGAAAAGCCTTTTGATCTTGATTCACATTTGATCTTCCCTGGCGGACATATCTATTTTGATAGTAAAGAGGGGACTGATGCTAATCTGGATGTTGATGATACGGATAGCTATGGACCAGAAACTGTCACTATCAGCAAAAAGCATTTTGGCGAAAGTTACATCTATGCCGTGCAGGACTATAGCAATAAAGGGTTGCCCAACAGTAATTATCTCTCTGCCAGTAAGGCAAAAGTGTTTGTTTATGTAGGGAGCTCCCTGGTGCGTAGTTATAGTGTCCCTGCTGGAAAACGAGGGAACATCTGGACCATGTTTAAACTCAATCCAAACGGCGAGTTTGAAGATATTAACTCTGTTACCAGCGCTAATTTTAACGACACCACATTAGACGTCAGGGATTTAGCCACTGTGATAATGCCTGCGACGGGCACTTCAGCTTCGGCTTCGCCTGCGATGCAAAACAGTGGAGATACTCAACTGGCAAGAAAATATAATCGCGAAGGTGAAGCTGTTTATAAAACCGGTCAACTTGAGCAAGCCATTCAACTCTTCCAACAGGCAACAGAATTAGACGGCAATTACGGACAGGCATTTAGTAACCTGGGGCTGGCGTATCAGAAAAATGGCAACATAGCGGAAGCAATTTAGGCAAATCGTAAAGCGATCTCGTTAGCCTGTGGAGCAAATGCGGCGACAACGCGCGCTAACTCCTATTATAACATTGCCAAAATTTATGGAACTGCTGGACAGGACGCTGATGCATTGCAGCATTATCAACTCGCTCTTCACGATGCCATTTTATAACAATGAAAGTGGAATCATATTTTTAAATTTTATATTCTTGCTTGTTTTTCTGGTGAAGTTATCCATCATTCACTGTTCTATTATCTTAAGGATGATGGAAATAGAAGGTTTTTTAATGATAATAAAACATATTCTTATGTTATGTAATCACGAATTTTTTAATATGATTATGTATCAATACATTATATTACCCGATGTGTTACTGAATTATCGACTATTACTTTAATATTTAGTGATCGTAAACATGGTTCTCCAGATTACTAAATTTCTGGCATCTTACAATATCATCATCTTCAAATAGTTAAATTAAGATTATTGCACTGCCAAAACAGATAAATTGAAGCAGTCTGGTAGATATTGCAGAACAACCTTGATTCCAACGGCGAAATCGTATTTATCCTCCAGGTTGCCGTCCATATGGAGCTGAATATCATTCAGTCCACGCTTGATGAGTCGATATCGCTATATCCATAGACAGGGTAGCTTTTTACACGAGAGTGTCCGGTGTTTTCTAACGGCTGGCAATCATTCCGTTTTGTTGTTTCGTATCACTGCTATAACAATTTCTCTTGATTTTCAATCTTTGAGCGAATCATTGAATACAGATCGGGAAATATTAATACCATATATAATTTATTTTGAAAATCCTTGTTCCATCTGACTATACCTAAGGTATCTATTTCTTTTTGTGATTATTACCAGTGAAACAATAAGTGACGGATTTACAGTACGTCGTTCATAAAGACAACAATCAATTAACGTTGATAAAAATATGTTACGTAAAATGGCAACAAAGTAGCTACTCTAACTAATTAGTATTATAAAAAGTCGATAAAGCGGCTCTGTTAAATAAAATACTGGTTTTTTATCTATATATTTCCATGTGGGTAATTTTACCGCGCTATTTTGTTACAATAAATTAACAATAAAGTTACTAACGGCTCATGATTTACACATAATTAACATATGTGGTTGATTTTGATATAAATCAATTTTTAATTCTTGAAAAAAATCTGCAAAACACGATAAATTGTTGTAGATCAAATTGGTGAGATCGTGACAATTTCGCTATAAATTGATCACTGTCGAAAAATGCAAATTTGCTCAATAAAAACCTGTTTATTGTAAGGATTTTGCGGCGTAATATAATTACGGGATCAATCTGGTTTATTCATTAACACATTTGTAACTTTTTTATCATTGTCTTTTCCTCTTTTGATGAAATGGCAGCGATAGAGGCGAGCAAATAATTTTGTATTGGGGCATGCGTGTGACCCTTTCTAACGGGGTTCACTCTCGGAGTCTTCATGCGATGAGCAAGGAGTCATGATGTTAGATATAGTCGAACTGTCGCGCTTACAGTTTGCCTTGACCGCGATGTACCACTTCCTTTTTGTGCCACTGACGCTCGGTATGGCGTTCCTGCTGGCCATTATGGAAACGGTCTACGTCCTTTCCGGCAAACAGATTTATAAAGATATGACCAAGTTCTGGGGCAAGTTGTTTGGTATCAACTTTGCTCTGGGTGTGGCTACCGGTCTGACCATGGAGTTCCAGTTCGGGACTAACTGGTCTTACTATTCCCACTATGTAGGGGATATCTTCGGTGCGCCGCTGGCAATCGAAGGTCTGATGGCCTTCTTCCTCGAATCCACCTTTGTAGGTCTGTTCTTCTTCGGTTGGGATCGTCTGGGTAAAGTTCAGCATATGTGTGTCACCTGGCTGGTGGCGCTCGGTTCAAACCTGTCCGCACTGTGGATTCTGGTTGCAAACGGCTGGATGCAAAACCCAATCGCGTCCGATTTCAACTTTGAAACTATGCGTATGGAGATGGTGAGCTTCTCCGAGCTGGTGCTTAACCCGGTTGCTCAGGTGAAATTCGTTCACACCGTAGCTTCTGGTTATGTGACTGGCGCGATGTTCATCCTCGGTATCAGCGCATGGTATATGCTGAAAGGTCGTGACTTCGCCTTCGCTAAACGCTCCTTTGCTATCGCTGCCAGCTTCGGTATGGCTGCCGTTCTGTCTGTTATTGTTCTGGGTGATGAATCCGGTTACGAAATGGGCGACGTGCAGAAAACCAAACTGGCTGCTATCGAAGCCGAGTGGGAAACGCAACCTGCACCTGCTGCCTTTACTCTGTTCGGCATTCCTGATCAGGAAGAGGAAACGAACAAATTTGCGATCCAGATCCCTTACGCGCTGGGCATCATTGCAACGCGTTCCGTGGATACTCCAGTTATCGGTCTGAAAGAACTGATGGTGCAGCATGAAGAACGCATTCGTAACGGGATGAAGGCGTACTCTCTGCTCGAACAACTGCGTTCTGGTTCTACCGACCAGGCCGTTCGTGACCAGTTCAATAGCATGAAGAAAGATCTCGGTTACGGTCTGCTGCTGAAACGCTATACGCCAAACGTGGCTGATGCGACTGAAGCTCAGATTCAACAGGCAACCAAAGACTCCATTCCACGTGTAGCGCCGCTGTACTTCGCGTTCCGTATCATGGTGGCGTGTGGCTTCCTGCTGCTGGCAATCATTGCGCTCTCTTTCTGGAGTGTCATCCGCAACCGCATTGGCGAGAAAAAATGGCTGCTGCGCGCCGCGCTGTACGGTATTCCGCTGCCGTGGATTGCTGTAGAAGCGGGCTGGTTCGTGGCTGAATATGGCCGCCAACCGTGGGCTATCGGTGAAGTGCTGCCGACAGCTGTGGCGAACTCGTCACTGACCGCAGGCGATCTCATCTTCTCAATGGTGCTGATTTGCGGCCTGTATACCCTGTTCCTGGTGGCAGAATTGTTCTTAATGTTCAAGTTTGCACGCCTCGGCCCAAGCAGCCTGAAAACCGGTCGCTATCACTTTGAGCAGTCTTCCACGACTACTCAGCCGGCACGCTAAGACAGGAGTCGTCAAATGATCGATTATGAAGTATTGCGTTTTATCTGGTGGCTGCTGGTTGGCGTTCTGCTGATTGGTTTTGCAGTCACTGACGGTTTCGACATGGGGGTGGGCATGCTCACCCGTTTCCTCGGTCGTAACGACACCGAGCGTCGAATTATGATTAACTCCATCGCACCACACTGGGACGGTAACCAGGTTTGGCTGATCACTGCAGGCGGCGCACTGTTTGCTGCCTGGCCGATGGTCTATGCCGCTGCGTTCTCCGGCTTCTATGTGGCGATGATCCTCGTGCTGGCGTCTTTGTTCTTCCGTCCGGTCGGTTTTGACTACCGCTCCAAGATTGAAGAAACCCGCTGGCGTAACATGTGGGACTGGGGCATCTTCATTGGTAGCTTCGTTCCGCCGCTGGTGATTGGTGTAGCGTTCGGTAACCTGTTGCAGGGCGTACCATTCAACGTTGATGAATATCTGCGTCTGTACTACACCGGTAACTTCTTCCAGCTGCTTAACCCGTTCGGCCTGCTGGCAGGTGTGGTGAGCGTAGGGATGATCATTACTCAGGGCGCAACCTATCTGCAAATGCGTACCGTGGGCGAACTGCACCTGCGTACCCGTGCAACGGCTCAGGTGGCGGCACTGGTGACGCTGGTCTGCTTCGCACTGGCTGGCGTATGGGTGATGTACGGTATCGATGGTTATGTCGTGAAATCGACAATGGACCATTACGCAGCCTCTAACCCGCTGAATAAAGAAGTGGTTCGTGAAGCTGGCGCATGGCTGGTTAACTTCAACAACACGCCAATTCTGTGGGCTATTCCGGCACTGGGTGTGGTTCTGCCGCTGCTGACCATCCTGACTGCACGTATGGATAAAGCCGCGTGGGCGTTTGTGTTCTCCTCCCTGACGCTGGCCTGCATCATCCTGACTGCCGGTATCGCAATGTTCCCGTTTGTGATGCCGTCCAGCACCATGATGAACGCAAGTCTGACAATGTGGGATGCAACTTCCAGCCAGCTGACGCTTAACGTCATGACCTGGGTTGCGGTGGTTCTGGTACCGATCATTCTGCTCTACACCGCCTGGTGTTACTGGAAAATGTTCGGTCGTATCACCAAAGAAGATATTGAACGTAACACCCACTCTCTGTACTAAGTAAGGAGCTAAAAATGTGGTATTTCGCATGGATTCTGGGAACGCTTCTTGCCTGTTCGTTTGGGGTAATCACCGCGCTGGCGCTTGAGCACGTCGAATCAGGCAAAGCCGGTCAAGAAGACATCTGATGAGTAAGATTATCGCAACCTTGTATGCGGTAATGGACAAGCGCCCCCTGCGGGCGCTTTCCTTCGTGATGGCACTTCTGTTAGCAGGATGTATGTTTTGGGACCCATCACGTTTCGCCGCGAAGACCAGTGAACTGGAAATCTGGCATGGTTTACTGCTTATGTGGGCCGTCTGTGCTGGTGTGATTCACGGCGTGGGCTTTCGTCCGCAGAAGGTTCTCTGGCAAGGGATTTTTTGCCCATTGCTTGCCGATATTGTTCTCATTGTCGGGCTGATTTTCTTCTTCTTTTAAATCAGAATTCTCTTTAAAAATTTATGGGCCGAGTCAGGCCCATAAATTTTTACGCTCCCTTAACTTGCTCTCATTCCCAAACCTCAATCGCGCGCGTATAGTAGCAGCGTTTAAAAGCTCTAACTTTTGTTGCATTACCGGGATGTAAAGTGAATACAACGCTGTTTCGATGGCCGGTTCGTGTCTACTATGAAGATACCGATGCCGGTGGTGTGGTGTACCACGCCAGTTACGTCGCTTTTTATGAAAGAGCACGCACAGAGATGCTGCGTCATCATCACTTCAGTCAACAGGCGCTGATGGCTGAACGCGTTGCCTTTGTGGTACGTAAAATGACGGTGGAATATTACGCACCTGCGCGGCTCGACGATATGCTCGAAATACAGACTGAAATAACATCAATGCGTGGCACCTCTTTGGTTTTCACGCAACGTATTGTCAACGCCGAGAATACTTTGTTGAATGAAGCAGAGGTTCTGGTTGTTTGCGTTGACCCACTCAAAATGAAGCCTCGTGCGCTTCCCAAGTCTATTGTCGCGGAGTTTAAGCAGTGACTGACATGAATATCCTTGATTTGTTCCTGAAGGCTAGCCTTCTGGTTAAACTTATCATGTTGATTTTGATTGGTTTTTCAATCGCATCCTGGGCCATTATTATCCAGCGGACCCGTATTCTTAACGCAGCGGCGCGCGAAGCCGAAGCGTTTGAAGATAAATTCTGGTCTGGAATCGAACTCTCTCGCCTCTATCAAGAGAGCCAGGGGAAACGGGATAATCTGAGCGGTTCGGAACAAATCTTTTACAGCGGCTTCAAAGAGTTTGTGCGCCTGCATCGTGCCAATAGCCATGCGCCGGAAGCCGTAGTGGAAGGGGCGTCGCGTGCGATGCGTATTTCCATGAATCGTGAACTTGAAAATCTGGAAACGCACATTCCTTTCCTCGGTACGGTTGGCTCCATCAGCCCGTATATTGGTCTGTTTGGTACGGTCTGGGGGATCATGCACGCCTTTATCGCCCTCGGGGCGGTAAAACAAGCAACACTGCAAATGGTTGCGCCCGGTATCGCAGAAGCGTTGATTGCGACGGCAATTGGTTTGTTCGCCGCAATTCCGGCGGTAATGGCTTATAACCGCCTAAACCAGCGCGTAAACAAACTGGAACTGAATTACGACAACTTTATGGAAGAGTTTACCGCGATTCTGCACCGCCAGGCGTTTACCGTTAGCGAGAGCAACAAGGGGTAAGCCATGGCCAGAGCGCGTGGACGAGGTCGTCGCGATCTCAAGTCCGAAATCAACATTGTACCGTTGCTGGATGTACTGCTGGTGCTGTTGCTGATCTTTATGGCGACAGCGCCCATCATCACCCAGAGCGTGGAGGTCGATCTGCCAGACGCTACTGAATCACAGGCGGTGAGCAGTAACGATAATCCGCCAGTGATTGTTGAAGTGTCTGGTATTGGTCAGTACACCGTGGTGGTTGAGAAAGATCGTCTGGAGCGTTTACCACCAGAGCAGGTGGTGGCGGAAGTGTCCAGCCGTTTCAAGGCCAACCCGAAAACGGTCTTTCTGATCGGTGGCGCAAAAGATGTGCCTTACGATGAAATAATTAAAGCACTGAACTTGTTACATAGTGCGGGTGTGAAATCGGTTGGTTTAATGACGCAGCCTATCTAAACATCTGCGTTTCCCTTGCTTGAAAGAGAGCGGGTAACAGGCGAACAGTTTTTGGAAACCGAGAGTGTCAAAGGCAACCGAACAAAACGACAAGCTCAAGCGGGCGATAATTATTTCAGCAGTGCTGCATGTCATCTTATTTGCGGCGCTGATCTGGAGTTCGTTCGATGAGAATATAGAAGCTTCAGCCGGAGGTGGCGGTGGTTCGTCCATCGACGCTGTCATGGTTGATTCAGGTGCGGTAGTTGAGCAGTACAAACGTATGCAAAGCCAGGAATCAAGCGCGAAGCGTTCTGATGAGCAGCGCAAGATGAAGGAGCAGCAGGCTGCTGAAGAACTGCGTGAGAAACAAGCGGCTGAACAGGAACGCCTGAAGCAACTTGAGAAAGAGCGGTTAGCGGCTCAGGAGCAGAAAAAGCAGGCTGAAGAAGCCGCAAAACAGGCCGAGTTAAAGCAGAAGCAAGCGGAAGAGGCGGCAGCGAAAGCGGCGGCAGATGCTAAAGCGAAGGCCGAAGCGGATGCTAAAGCTGCGGAAGAAGCAGCGAAGAAAGCGGCGGCAGACGCGAAGAAAAAAGCAGAAGCAGAAGCCGCCAAAGCCGCAGTCGAAGCGCAGAAAAAAGCCGAGGCTGCTGCTGCGGCGCTGAAGAAGAAAGCTGAAGCGGCAGAAGCAGCTGCAGCTGAAGCAAGAAAGAAAGCGGCAGCAGAGAAAGCGGCAGCCGACAAAAAAGCAGCAGAAAAAGCGGCTGCTGAAAAGGCAGCAGCTGATAAGAAAGCAGCGGCAGAAAAAGCCGCCGCAGACAAAAAAGCGGCAGCGGCAAAAGCAGCAGCTGAAAAAGCCGCTGCAGCAAAAGCTGCCGCAGAGGCAGATGATATTTTCGGTGAGCTAAGCTCTGGTAAGAATGCACCGAAAACGGGGGGAGGGGCGAAAGGGAACAATGCTTCGCCTGCCGGGAGTGGTAATACTAAAAACAATGGCGCATCAGGGGCCGATATCAATAACTATGCCGGGCAGATTAAATCTGCTATCGAAAGTAAGTTCTATGACGCATCGTCCTATGCAGGCAAAACCTGTACGCTGCGCATAAAACTGGCACCCGATGGTATGTTACTGGATATCAAACCTGAAGGTGGCGATCCCGCACTTTGTCAAGCTGCGTTGGCAGCAGCTAAACTTGCGAAGATCCCGAAACCACCAAGCCAGGCAGTATATGAAGTGTTCAAAAACGCGCCATTGGACTTCAAACCGTAATCGCGATGTTGACTGTTCCGACGGTCAACATCAGGCACCGGTTGCCACGGGGTTCTGGTAGTTTTGTGTATTTTAGTTTGTTAACATTCTGCTAAATTATCGTGGGCCATCGGTCCAGATAAGGGAGATATGATGAAGCAGGCATTACGAGTAGCATTTGGTTTTCTCATACTGTGGGCATCAGTTCTGCATGCTGAAGTCCGCATTGTGATCGACAGCGGTGTAGATTCCGGTCGTCCTATTGGTGTTGTTCCTTTCCAGTGGGCGGGGCCTGGTGCGGCACCTGAAGATATTGGCGGCATCGTTGCTGCTGACTTGCGTAACAGCGGTAAATTTAATCCGTTAGATCGTGCTCGTCTGCCACAGCAGCCGGGTAGTGCGCAGGAAGTACAACCAGCTGCATGGTCCGCGCTGGGCATTGACGCTGTGGTTGTCGGTCAGGTCACTCCGAATCCGGATGGTTCTTACAATGTCGCTTATCAACTTGTTGACACTGGCGGCGCACCGGGTACTGTACTTGCTCAGAACTCGTACAAAGTGAACAAGCAGTGGCTGCGTTATGCTGGTCATACCGCCAGTGACGAAGTATTTGAAAAACTGACCGGTATTAAAGGTGCGTTCCGTACCCGTATTGCCTACGTTGTTCAGACTAACGGCGGTCAGTTCCCGTATGAACTGCGCGTATCTGACTATGACGGTTACAACCAGTTTGTCGTTCACCGCTCACCGCAACCGCTGATGTCTCCGGCGTGGTCACCAGACGGTTCTAAACTGGCTTATGTGACCTTCGAAAGCGGTCGTTCCGCGCTGGTTATTCAGACGCTGGCAAATGGCGCTGTACGTCAGGTGGCTTCATTCCCGCGTCACAACGGTGCACCTGCATTCTCGCCAGACGGCAGCAAACTGGCATTCGCCTTGTCGAAAACCGGTAGCCTGAACCTGTACGTAATGGATTTGGCTTCTGGTCAGATCCGCCAGGTAACTGATGGTCGCAGTAACAATACCGAACCGACCTGGTTCCCGGACAGCCAGAACCTGGCATTTACTTCTGACCAGGCCGGTCGTCCGCAGGTTTATAAAGTGAATATCAACGGCGGTGCGCCACAACGTATTACCTGGGAAGGTTCGCAGAACCAGGATGCGGATGTCAGCAGCGACGGTAAATTTATGGTAATGGTCAGCTCCAACGGTGGGCAGCAGCACATTGCCAAACAAGATCTGGCAACGGGAGGCGTACAAGTTCTGTCGTCCACGTTCCTGGATGAAACGCCAAGTCTGGCACCTAACGGCACTATGGTAATCTACAGCTCTTCTCAGGGGATGGGATCCGTGCTGAATTTGGTTTCTACAGATGGGCGTTTCAAAGCGCGTCTTCCGGCAACTGATGGACAGGTCAAATTCCCTGCCTGGTCGCCGTATCTGTGATAATAATTAATTGAATAGTAAAGGAATCATTGAAATGCAACTGAACAAAGTGCTGAAAGGGCTGATGATTGCTCTGCCTGTTATGGCAATTGCGGCATGTTCTTCCAACAAGAACGCCAGCAATGACGGCAGCGAAGGCATGCTGGGTGCCGGCACTGGTATGGATGCGAACGGCGGCAACGGCAACATGTCTTCCGAAGAGCAGGCTCGTCTGCAAATGCAACAGCTGCAGCAGAACAACATCGTTTACTTCGATCTGGACAAGTACGATATCCGTTCTGACTTCGCTCAAATGCTGGATGCACACGCAAACTTCCTGCGTAGCAACCCGTCTTACAAAGTCACCGTAGAAGGTCACGCGGACGAACGTGGTACTCCGGAATACAACATCTCCCTGGGTGAACGTCGTGCGAACGCTGTTAAGATGTATCTGCAGGGTAAAGGCGTTTCTGCTGACCAGATCTCCATCGTTTCTTACGGTAAAGAAAAACCTGCAGTACTGGGTCATGACGAAGCGGCGTATGCCAAAAACCGTCGTGCGGTACTGGTTTACTAAGAGAATTGCATGAGCAGTAACTTCAGACATCAACTATTGAGTCTGTCGTTACTGGTTGGTATAGCGGCCCCTTGGGCCGCTTTTGCTCAGGCACCAATCAGTAGTGTCGGCTCAGGCTCGGTCGAAGACCGCGTCACTCAACTTGAGCGTATTTCTAATGCTCACAGCCAGCTTTTAACCCAACTCCAGCAACAACTCTCTGATAATCAATCCGATATTGATTCCCTGCGTGGTCAGATTCAGGAAAATCAGTATCAACTGAATCAGGTCGTGGAGCGGCAAAAGCAGATCCTGTTGCAGATCGACAGCCTCAGCAGCGGTGGTGCAGCGGCGCAATCAACCAGCGGCGATCAAAGCGGTGTGGCGGCATCAACGACGCCGACAGCTGATGCTGGTGCTGCGAATGCTGGCGCGCCGGTGAAAAGCGGTGATGCAAACACGGATTACAATGCAGCTATTGCGCTGGTGCAGGATAAATCCCGCCAGGATGACGCAATGGTGGCATTTCAGAATTTCATCAAAAATTACCCTGATTCAACTTACCTGCCAAACGCCAATTATTGGCTGGGTCAGTTAAACTACAACAAGGGTAAAAAAGATGATGCGGCGTATTATTTTGCTTCGGTAGTGAAAAACTATCCGAAGTCACCGAAGGCTGCAGATGCGATGTTTAAAGTCGGCGTCATCATGCAGGACAAAGGTGACACCGCAAAAGCGAAAGCCGTATACCAGCAGGTTATCAGTAAATACCCTGGTACTGATGGCGCTAAACAGGCGCAAAAACGTCTGAACGCGATGTAATGCATAACACACGACCAGAAGTCGCATTATTTCTGGTCGTGTCGTGCGAATCATAAGCAGTTGAGTGATCTACATCGAAATTTTTGTTGCGCTCAAGTCTGAAATCAGTAATATATGCCGCCGTTGCCACGGGATATCAAACAAACCGAAAGCAACGAAAAAGTGGGTCGTTAGCTCAGTTGGTAGAGCAGTTGACTTTTAATCAATTGGTCGCAGGTTCGAATCCTGCACGACCCACCACTAACATAGTTAGTTGTAGTATCCAGCGTAGTATCGGGTGATTAGCTCAGCTGGGAGAGCACCTCCCTTACAAGGAGGGGGTCGGCGGTTCGATCCCGTCATCACCCACCACCGGGTCGTTAGCTCAGTTGGTAGAGCAGTTGACTTTTAATCAATTGGTCGCAGGTTCGAATCCTGCACGACCCACCACTGATTACGGTGGGTTCGGTGGAAGTAGTTTGTAGTATCCAGCGTAGTATCGGGTGATTAGCTCAGCTGGGAGAGCACCTCCCTTACAAGGAGGGGGTCGGCGGTTCGATCCCGTCATCACCCACCACTCGGGTCGTTAGCTCAGTTGGTAGAGCAGTTGACTTTTAATCAATTGGTCGCAGGTTCGAATCCTGCACGACCCACCAATTTTAAACATTGGTTCCGAGTAGAAATCTTTCAGGTAACACCCGTATGGGTCGTTAGCTCAGTTGGTAGAGCAGTTGACTTTTAATCAATTGGTCGCAGGTTCGAATCCTGCACGACCCACCATCCTGAATGATTAAAGCAGCATAATCCCGCAAGGGGTCGTTAGCTCAGTTGGTAGAGCAGTTGACTTTTAATCAATTGGTCGCAGGTTCGAATCCTGCACGACCCACCAATGCAAAAAAGCGCCCTAAAGGCGCTTTTTTGCTATTCAGGCATCTCTCAATTTCAATTCTTGACCCTGATGACATACTCCGCGTTTGCTGCGTAAACAACTCTACGTCGGAGGAATAAGACGCAAAGTGTGGCATTCGGCATCTCATACGTAATTCGAGTGACTTTTCTCCACCATTCGACTATCTTGTTTAGCATATAAAACAAATTACGCCGATAATAGCGAATATCACGCTTAAATCGGTTTTAACGTTAAGCCTGTAAAACGAGATAGTAAGATGAGCGTGATGTTTGATCCAGACACGGCGATTTATCCTTTCCCCCCGAAGCCGACGCCGTTAAGCATTGATGAAAAAGCGTATTACCGCGAGAAGATAAAACGTCTACTAAAAGAACGTAATGCGGTGATGGTTGCCCACTACTATACCGATCCCGAAATTCAACAACTGGCAGAAGAAACCGGTGGCTGTATTTCTGATTCTCTGGAAATGGCGCGCTTCGGTGCAAAGCATCCCGCTTCTACGTTGTTAGTTGCTGGGGTGAGATTTATGGGAGAAACCGCCAAAATTCTCAGTCCGGAAAAAACAATTCTGATGCCGACACTTCAGGCTGAATGTTCACTGGATCTCGGCTGCCCTGTTGAAGAATTTAACGCATTTTGCGATGCCCATCCCGATCGTACTGTCGTCGTCTACGCCAACACTTCTGCTGCGGTAAAAGCGCGCGCAGATTGGGTGGTAACTTCAAGCATTGCCGTCGAACTTATTGATCATCTGGATAGTTTGGGTGAAAAAATCATCTGGGCACCTGACAAACATCTGGGGCGTTACGTGCAAAAACAGACGGGCGCAGACATTTTATGCTGGCAGGGTGCCTGCATTGTGCATGATGAATTTAAGACTCAAGCGTTAACCCGCTTGCAAGAAGAATACCCGGATGCTGCCATACTGGTGCATCCAGAATCACCGCAAGCTATTGTAGAGATGGCGGATGCGGTCGGTTCCACCAGTCAACTGATCGCTGCTGCGAAAACATTGCCACATCAGCGGCTTATCGTGGCAACCGATCGGGGCATTTTCTACAAAATGCAGCAGGCGGTGCCAGATAAAGAGTTACTGGAAGCACCAACCGCGGGTGAGGGCGCAACCTGTCGCAGCTGCGCGCATTGCCCGTGGATGGCCATGAATGGCCTTCAGGCCATCGCAGAGGCATTAGAACTGGAAGGAAGCAATCACGAGGTTTATGTTGATGAAAGGCTGCGAGAGAGGGCGCTGGTGCCGCTCAATCGTATGCTGGATTTTGCGGCTACACTACGTGGATAATTGATAATAAGGCGTCACATTACGCTTTGGGGGAACGATGGATTTTTTTAGTGTGCAGAATATCCTGGTACATATACCAATAGGGGCAGGCGGTTATGATCTCTCATGGATCGAAGCGGTAGGCACGATCGCCGGGTTGCTGTGTATTGGCCTTGCCAGTCTGGAGAAGATCAGTAACTACTTCTTTGGCCTGATCAACGTCACCTTGTTTGGCATTATTTTCTTTCAGATTCAGCTGTATGCCAGCCTGTTATTACAGGTGTTTTTCTTTGCCGCGAATATTTACGGCTGGTATGCGTGGTCGCGACAAACCAGTCAGAACGAGGCGGAGTTGAAAATTCGCTGGTTGCCATTGCCGAAGGCGCTAAGCTGGTTGGCGGTTTGCGTTGTTTCGATTGGTCTGATGACGGTATTTATCAATCCGGTGTTTGCATTTTTGACCCGCGTGGCAGTCATGATCATGCAAGCATTAGGATTACAGGTTGCGATGCCTGAACTACAGCCGGACGCTTTCCCGTTCTGGGATTCATGCATGATGGTGTTATCTATCGTGGCAATGATTCTGATGACGCGTAAGTATGTGGAAAACTGGCTGTTGTGGGTGATTATTAACGTGATTAGCGTCGTTATTTTTGCACTTCAGGGCGTTTACGCCATGTCTCTGGAGTACATCATTCTGACCTTTATTGCCCTCAACGGCAGCCGGATGTGGATCAACAGCGCACGCGAAAGAGGTTCACGCGCGCTGTCCCATTAATGGTGATGATGTGAATGGCCAGACACCCCTTCATTCAGGTGGCAGTCTGGCCCATGACAAGGTTGATATTCCATCTGAATAGTGGCGTGCTCAATCTGATAGTGATCCATCAGGTAGTGTTGGATCTGATCTAACAAGGCATCGTGATCGTGTGGCGGGATCACCTGCACATGCAGCGTCATCACCGGCTTCTCGCCTACCATCCATACATGTACATGGTGCACATTGCGGACTTCCGGGATTTCCCGGCACATACGACGCTTCAGTTCGGCGATATCCAGCGATACCGGTGCACCTTCAAGTAATTCATTCACGCTATCTTTCAACAGTCGCCACGCGCTACGCAGAACCAGAAGCGACACCAGTATTGAGAGAATGGGGTCAGCAGGTGTCCAGCCGGTCCAGATAATAATCAACGCGGCAATAATAGCCCCAACCGAACCCAGCAGGTCCCCGAGCACATGCAGTGCCGCTGCTCGCACGTTGAGGTTTTTCTCTTCGCTACCGTGATGAAGTAACCAGAAAGAAAGTATATTTGCCAACAGCCCAGCCACGGCAATTGCCATCATCATGCCGCCCTCGACCGGACGCGGTGTGCGGAAGCGTTCTATCGCCTCCCAGACAATCAAAATGGTAATCACCACCAGGGCGATAGCATTCACAAATGCTGCGAGCGTGGTCAATCTTAGCCAACCGAAAGTGTGGCGAATGGTGGGAGGTCGACGTGAAAATTGCACGGCGAGTAGGGCGAAAAGCAGGGCGGCAGTATCGGTCAACATATGACCCGCATCGGCCAGCAATGCCAGAGAACCGGAAAGAAAACCGCCAATGACTTCTACCAGCATAAACCCGGCAGTCACGCCGAAAGCATACAACAAGCGACGAGCATTATTATCTTCTGGCAGGTGTGAGGAAGCGTGTGAGTGTGAGTGCGCCATGACGAGTCATCCCTTAATTATTCTCACTTAACTTTATGACATCATACTGCTTGTAGAAGGGAAAAATTAAAAGGGAGAGACTCCGCTCTCCCATTATTGGCTATTTTGCAGGGTTACTGCGTGGTACCGTCGGTTTTGGTATCGACATCATTATTGATGCCATCACCAGTTTGTACCTTTTTATTGATATCCGGGCAGCGACCATCTTTACACATGGTGTTCTTGTGCTCTTCATCTTTGGTCATGCCGTCATTGTTCATTGAAGAACCATCCGGATGCAGCATTGTGCCGTCGGAACCGGTATTTACCCCGTTATTGTCTATGTTATTTGGCGCGACATTTTCACGGGCGTCAGGGGCTACCTGGCCCGCATCAGCTGCGGCGTTTGCCTGGCCGTTATTGCTTTGCGCTCCGCTATCGGCAGCCAGTGCGGCACCGCTGGCAAGGCTTAGAGTGGCAGTCAAAAATAGTGTGGCCAGTTTTGTCATTTTCATAGGATGCTCCTGTTATGGTCGTTATGTCGGATAACCTCTTCCAACAGTGCATTTGCAGGTGAATATAAGGCAATGGTTTAAGATTTCAGCCAGGCAAAGATACCCAGCAGAGAATCTTGAAATAATTAACAAACAAAGGAGTTACAGTTAGAAATTGTAGGAGAGATCTCGTTTTTCGCGACAATCTGGCGTTTTTCTTGCTAATTCCAGGATTAATCCGTTCATAGTGTAAAACCCCGTTTACACATTCTGACGGAAGATATAGATTGGAAGTATTGCATTCACTAAGATAAGTATGGCAACACTGGAACAGACATGAATTATCAGAACGACGATTTACGCATCAAAGAAATCAAAGAGTTACTTCCTCCTGTCGCATTGCTGGAAAAATTCCCCGCTACTGAAAATGCCGCGAATACGGTCGCCCATGCCCGAAAAGCGATCCATAAAATCCTGAAAGGTAATGATGATCGCCTGTTGGTGGTGATTGGCCCATGCTCAATTCATGATCCTGTCGCGGCTAAAGAGTATGCCGCTCGCTTGCTGGCGCTGCGTGAAGAGCTGAAAGATGAGCTGGAAATCGTAATGCGCGTCTATTTTGAAAAGCCGCGTACCACGGTGGGCTGGAAAGGGCTGATTAACGATCCGCATATGGATAACAGCTTCCAGATCAACGACGGTCTGCGTATTGCCCGTAAATTGCTGCTTGATATTAACGACAGCGGTCTGCCAGCGGCGGGTGAATTCCTGGATATGATCACCCCACAATATCTCGCTGACCTGATGAGCTGGGGCGCAATTGGTGCACGTACCACCGAATCGCAGGTGCACCGCGAACTGGCGTCTGGTCTTTCTTGTCCGGTAGGTTTCAAAAATGGCACTGATGGTACGATTAAAGTGGCTATCGATGCCATTAATGCCGCCGGTGCGCCGCACTGCTTCCTTTCAGTGACCAAATGGGGTCATTCGGCGATTGTGAATACCAGCGGTAACGGCGATTGCCATATCATTCTGCGCGGTGGTAAAGAGCCTAACTACAGCGCGAAGCACGTTGCTGAAGTGAAAGAAGGGCTGAACAAAGCAGGCCTGCCAGCACAGGTGATGATCGATTTCAGCCATGCTAACTCGTCAAAACAATTCAAAAAGCAGATGGATGTTTGTACTGACGTTTGCCAGCAGATTGCCGGTGGCGAAAAGGCCATTATTGGCGTGATGGTGGAAAGCCATCTGGTGGAAGGCAATCAGAGCCTCGAGAGCGGGGAACCGCTGGCCTACGGTAAGAGCATCACCGACGCCTGCATTGGCTGGGATGATACCGATGCTCTGTTACGTCAACTGGCGAATGCAGTAAAAGCGCGTCGCGGGTAAAGTTTAATTGTCGGATGCGCCGTCAGAGTGGCGTATCCGATTAATCACCGGAGGCCTGATAAAACGCGCAGCGTCGCATCAGGCGATGTGCTCCATTGGTAGCAACGAAAAATAAAAAAGCCGACTCATTTTGCGGTCGGCTTTCTCATTTTTAAACGAATGACGTTTACTTCGCTTTACCCTGGTTAGCAACCGCCGCTGCTTTCGCCGCGATCTCGTCAGCATTACCCAGATAATAGCGTTTCAGCGGTTTGAAGTTCTCGTCAAACTCATAAACCAGCGGCACGCCGGTCGGGATATTCAGCTCAAGAATCTCTTCTTCGCTCATGTTATCGAGATATTTCACCAGCGCACGTAACGAGTTACCGTGTGCGGCGATGATGACGCGCTCACCGCTCTTCATACGCGGCAGAATGGTTTCATTCCAGTAAGGGATCACGCGGTCAATGGTCAGCGCCAGGCTTTCCGTCAGCGGCAGTTCTTTCTCGCTCAGTTTCGCGTAACGCGGATCGTGACCCGGATAACGCTCATCATCTTTAGTCAGTTCCGGCGGAGTCACCGCAAAACCACGACGCCACTGTTTCACCTGCTCGTCGCCATACTTTTCAGCGGTTTCCGCTTTGTTCAGACCCTGCAATGCACCGTAGTGACGTTCGTTCAGTTTCCAGGATTTCTCAACGGGCAGCCATGCCTGATCCAGTTCGTCCAGCACATTCCATAGGGTATGAATAGCGCGTTTCAGCACAGAGGTGTAAGCAAAGTCAAAGCTGTAACCTTCCTCTTTCAGCAGCTTACCTGCTGCTTTTGCTTCGCTTACGCCTTTCTCAGACAGATCCACGTCGTACCAACCGGTGAAACGGTTTTCTTTGTTCCACTGACTTTCGCCATGACGAACCAGAACCAGCTTAGTTACAGCCATATACTTACTCCTCAAATCATCTTTTAATGATAATAATTCTCATTATATTGCCGTGACGAAGCAACAGCAATGCTTACGCATAACCATAGCGAAAATAGTGTCGCAGTGTAAGGTTGTTGTGAATATTGAGTTGCAAATATGTCGGTGTTTGCTGGTGATTTGAACAATATGAAGATAAAGCCCTCATGACGAGGGCTTAACATTACTGAGCAATAAACTGATATTCCGTCAGGCTGGAATACTCTTCGCCAGGACGCAGGAAGCAGTCCGGTTGCGGCCATTCAGGGTGGTTCGGGCTGTCCGGCAGAAATTCGCTTTCCAGAGCCAGCCCTTGCCAGTCGGCGTAAGGTTCGGTTCCCCGCGACGGTGTGCCGCCGAGGAAGTTGCCGGAGTAGAATTGCAGAGCCGGAGCGGTGGTGTAGACCTTCAGCTGCAATTTTTCATCTGCTGACCAGACATGCGCCGCCACTTTCTTGCCATCGCCTTTGGCCTGTAACAAGAACGCGTGATCGTAACCTTTCACTTTGCGCTGATCGTCGTCGGCAAGAAACTCACTGGCGATGATTTTGGCGTTGCGGAAATCAAAAGAGGTTCCGGCGACAGATTTCAGGCCGTCGTGCGGAATGCCGCCTTCATCAACCGGCAGATATTCTTCCGCCAGAATCTGCAACTTATGATTGCGCACGTCAGACTGCTCGCCGTCAAGATTGAAATAGACGTGATTAGTCATATTCACCGGGCAAGGTTTATCAACTGTGGCGCGATAAGTAATGGAGATACGGTTATCGTCGGTCAGACGATATTGCACCGTCGCGCCGAGATTACCCGGGAAACCCTGATCGCCATCATCTGAACTCAGGGCAAACAGCACCTGACGATCATTCTGGTTCACAATCTGCCAGCGACGTTTGTCGAACCCTTCCGGGCCGCCATGCAATTGGTTGACGCCCTGACTTGGTGAAAGCGTCACGGTTTCACCGTCAAAGGTATAACGGCTATTGGCGATGCGGTTGGCATAACGACCAATAGAGGCCCCCAGAAATGCGGCCTGATCCTGATAGCATTCCGGGCTGGCGCAGCCAAGCAGCGCCTCGCGGACGCTGCCATCGGAAAGCGGAATACGGGCGGAAAGTAAAGTCGCACCCCAGTCCATCAGCGTGACTACCATCCCTGCGTTGTTACGCAAAGTTAACAGTCGGTACGGCTGACCATCGGGTGCCAGTGCGGGAGTTTCGTTCAGCACTGTCCTGCTCCTTGTGATGGTTTACAAACGTAAAAAGTCTCTTTAATACCTGTTTTTGCTTCATATTGTTCAGCGACAGCTTGCTGTACTGCAGGCACCAGCTCTTCCGGGATCAGCGCGACGATACAGCCGCCAAATCCGCCGCCGGTCATGCGTACGCCACCTTTGTCGCCAATCACAGCTTTGACGATTTCTACCAGAGTGTCAATTTGCGGCACGGTGATTTCGAAATCATCGCGCATAGAGGCATGAGACTCCGCCATCAACTCGCCCATACGTTTCAGGTCGCCTTGCTCCAGCGCGCTGGCAGCTTCAACGGTGCGGGCGTTTTCAGTCAGGATATGACGCACGCGTTTCGCCACGATCGGGTCCAGTTCATGCGCAACAGCGTTGAACTCTTCAATGGTGACATCGCGCAGCGCTGGCTGCTGGAAGAAACGCGCACCGGTTTCGCACTGTTCACGACGGGTGTTGTATTCGCTGCCAACCAGGGTACGTTTGAAGTTACTGTTGATAATGACGACAGCCACACCTTTGGGCATGGAAACTGCTTTGGTCCCCAGTGAGCGGCAGTCAATCAGCAAGGCATGATCTTTCTTGCCGAGTGCGGAAATTAGCTGATCCATGATCCCGCAGTTACAGCCAACAAACTGGTTTTCTGCTTCCTGACCGTTAAGCGCGATTTGTGCGCCGTCCAGCGGCAGATGATAAAGCTGCTGCAATACGGTTCCGACCGCGACTTCCAGTGAAGCGGAAGAACTTAACCCGGCCCCCTGCGGCACATTGCCGCTGATCACCATGTCCACACCGCCGAAGCTGTTGTTACGCAGTTGCAGATGTTTCACCACGCCACGAACGTAGTTCGCCCATTGATAGTTTTCATGCGCGACAATGGGCGCATCGAGGGAAAACTCGTCGAGCTGATTTTCATAATCGGCTGCCATTACGCGAACTTTACGGTCATCGCGTGGCGCACAGCTGATCACGGTTTGATAATCAATCGCGCAGGGCAGAACGAAACCGTCGTTGTAGTCGGTGTGTTCACCAATCAAATTCACGCGGCCAGGCGCCTGAATGGTGTGAGTGGCAGGGTAGCCAAATGCGTTGGCAAACAGAGATTGTGTTTTTTCTTTCAGACTCATTTCTTACACTCCGGATTCGCGAAAATGGATATCGCTGACTGCGCGCAAACGCTCTGCGGCCTGTTCTGCGGTCAGGTCTCGCTGGGTTTCTGCCAGCATTTCATAACCAACCATAAATTTACGTACGGTGGCAGAGCGCAACAGAGGCGGATAAAAGTGCGCGTGCAGCTGCCAGTGTTGATTCTCTTCGCCATTAAATGGCGCGCCGTGCCAGCCCATAGAGTAGGGGAAGGAGCACTGGAAGAGGTTGTCATAACGACTGGTCAGCTTTTTCAACGCCAGAGCCAAATCGCTGCGCTGGGCGTCGGTCAAATCGGTGATCCGCAAAACGTGGGCTTTGGGCAGCAGTAGCGTTTCGAACGGCCAGGCAGCCCAGTAAGGTACAACGGCTAACCAGTGTTCGGTTTCGACAACGGTACGGCTACCGTCTGCCAGCTCGCGCTGAACATAATCCACCAGCATTGGCGATTTCTGTTCGGCGAAATATTCTTTTTGCAGACGGTCTTCGCGCTCAGCTTCGTTAGGCAGGAAGCTATTTGCCCAAATCTGTCCGTGCGGATGCGGGTTAGAGCAGCCCATCGCCGCGCCTTTGTTTTCAAAGACCTGTACCCACGGGTACGTTTTTCCCAGCTCTGCGGTTTGCTCCTGCCAGGTTTTGACGATTTCCGTCAATGCCGCAACGCTCAGTTCTGGCAACGTTTTACTGTGATCCGGTGAAAAGCAGATCACCCGGCTGGTACCGCGCGCGCTCTGGCAACGCATTAGCGGATCGTTGCTTTCTGGCGCATCTGGCGTGTCAGACATCAAGGCCGCAAAGTCATTAGTGAAAACGTAAGTGCCGGTGTAATCGGGGTTTTTATCGCCTGTCACCCGCACATTGCCTGCGCAGAGGAAGCAATCTGGATCGTGCGCAGGTAACACCTGTTTGGCTGGCGTTTCCTGCGCCCCCTGCCAGGGGCGCTTAGCGCGGTGCGGTGAAACCAGAATCCATTGCCCGGTGAGCGGGTTGTAGCGGCGATGTGGATGATCAACGGGATTAAATTGCGTCATGGTCGTTCCTTAATCGGGATATCCCTGTGGATGGCGTGACTGCCAGTGCCAGGTGTCCTGCGCCATTTCATCGAGTGTGCGCGTTACGCGCCAGTTCAGTTCACGGTCGGCTTTGCTGGCGTCCGCCCAGTAGGCCGGAAGGTCGCCCTCGCGACGCGGTGCAAAATGATAATTAACCGGTTTGCCGCAGGCTTTGCTGAAGGCATTAACCACGTCCAGCACGCTGCTGCCCACGCCAGCGCCGAGGTTGTAGATGTGTACGCCTGGCTTGTTCGCCAGTTTTTCCATCGCCACGACGTGACCGTCCGCCAGATCCATTACGTGGATGTAATCGCGCACGCCAGTACCGTCTTCGGTCGGATAATCGTTACCAAAAATCGCCAGCGAGTCGCGACGGCCTACAGCAACCTGGGCGATGTATGGCATCAGGTTATTCGGAATGCCTTGCGGATCTTCGCCCATATCGCCCGACGGATGCGCGCCAACTGGGTTGAAGTAGCGCAGCAGGGCAATGCTCCAGTCCGGCTGGGCTTTTTGCAGATCGGTGAGGATCTGTTCCACCATCAGCTTGCTTTTGCCGTAAGGGCTTTGCGGTGTGCCGGTCGGGAAGCTTTCAACATATGGAATTTTGGGCTGATCGCCATAAACGGTGGCGGAGGAGCTAAAGATAAAGTTTTTGACGTTAGCGGCGCGCATGGCGCTAATCAGGCGCAGGGTGCCGTTGACATTGTTGTCGTAATATTCCAGCGGTTTTTGTACCGATTCGCCAACGGCTTTCAGCCCGGCGAAGTGGATCACGGTGTCGATAGCGTGATCGTGCAGGATCTCGGTCATCAACGCTTCGTTACGGATATCGCCTTCAACAAACGTTGGATGTTTGCCGCCTAAACGCTCGATAACAGGCAGTACGCTGCGCTTACTGTTACAGAGGTTATCAAGAATGATGACATCATGACCGTTTTGCAGTAATTGCACACAGGTATGACTTCCAATGTAACCGCTACCACCGGTAACCAGAACTCTCATAATTCGCTCCATTAGGCTTATGGTATGAAATAACCATAGCATAACAAAGATGCGAAAAGTGTGACATGGAATAAATTAGTGGAATCGTTTACACAAGAATTTAGCCGTTTTTAATGTGCGATTAAGTGATTATAAAACAGAGGGTTTATGAATGATTGCGCTTTTTATCTGAAAAAAAGACGCGGTTTCATGCCTGCATGCGTCAAACCATTGGCCGGATAACACGTTTACGCCGCCTCCGGCACGGTCAGCACTACCGACTCAGTTTATTTTTGTCAGCGCATAGCGATAAAAGTCACCGTCCGGCACGAACTCAAGACGATGGGTAATACAGGCAGGCGCATCTTCAGCGTGGTGCGAAACAAACAACAATTGCATTTCACCTTCGCTAATCAGCACATCAACAAACCGGCGGATAAGCTGGCGATTGAGCGGATCAAGCCCCTGTAGTGGTTCATCGAGAATAAGCAACGTCGGATGTTTCACCAGCGCGCGGACGATCAGCGCCAGACGCTGCTGTCCCCAGGAAAGACTATGGAACGGAGCGTCAGCCGTGCGTTTATCAATGCCGAGAACATCCAGCCACTGCTGCACCAGTTTTTGCTGGCGATCCGAAACGGCCTGATAAATGCCAATCGAATCAAAATAGCCAGAAAGGATCACATTACGCACAGTAGTGCTGACCCGGTAATCCAGATGCAAACTACTGCTGACGTAACCGATATGCTTTTTGATATCCCAGATGGTTTCGCCGCTGCCGCGACGTCGTCCGAAAAGCGTCAAATCGTTGCTGTAACCTTGCGGATGATCGCCAGTAATCAGGCTTAATAACGTCGATTTTCCCGCGCCATTTGGCCCGACAATTTGCCAGTGTTCGCCTGGATTCACCTGCCAGCTAAGGTTATTAAGAATGGGGCGTTCGTTATAAGAAACCACGCCATTGTTCAGCACAATGCGCGGTTCGTTGGCGGGTAAGGCGTGACGTGCTGAAGGTTCATCCGGCTCCGGCAGTTGCACACCTTCAAGCTGTTCGCTATGCGCCAGTTGCGCAACGAGTGCTTGTTGGAGCAGTTCTTCTTTAGCGCCAGTTTCCGCTAACGTGCAATCCGCCAGCACGCCAGCAAACTGGACAAATTCCGGGATCTCATCGAAGCGATTGAGCACCAGTACCAGAGTAATACCGGACTGATGTAACGAGGCGAGTAGCTCAGCCAGTTGCTGATGTGAGGCAACATCCAGGCCATCGAACGGTTCATCAAGGATCAACAAGTCAGGCTCCGACATCAGCGCCTGACACAGCAGGGTTTTTCGCGTCTCGCCAGTGGAAAGGTATTTAAAGCGTCGGTCGAGGAGGGCGGTAATACCGAACTGCTGCGCCAGTTGCATGCAACGCGGAGTATCCTTTACTTCATCCTGAATGATCTCAGCCGTGGTACGCCCGGTGTCATCTTCGCCAGGACTAAGCATATCGGTGTTATTCCGCTGCCATTCGTCGCTGACGAGCTTTTGCAATTGCTCGAAGGAGAGACGAGTGATGTGGGAAAACTGGCTTTGCCGTTCACCTTTCAAAAGCGGAAGTTCCCCCGACAGCGCGCGGGCCAGCGCCGATTTCCCGCTTCCATTCGAACCGACAAACGCCCAACTATCACCCGCGTTTAACGTTAGCCGAGGCAATTGCAGCGTTTTTGTGTCGCCAAGACGAAACGTGCCTTGCAAAATTTGCAACGATGACATTTTATATCCCATTTTGTGCAGCGATTACTGACAGGGATACGTGTTTCATAACAAATTGTCAACACGCTTAGCACAGCGTGGCGATAATCACGCTGTCGGCATTAAAGTAGGCCGTGACATTCTGTCCTTGCTGAAGAGAAGTCGCTTCATTTATCGGCACTGTGGCGCACAGTGTTTGCCCGTCGGGTAGCGCCATTAATACTTCGCACTGCTCTGCGCCGCGCTCAATATGACTAATAATACCCGGTAATTGGTTGTCAGCGTTTTGCGCGACCGCCTCGTCCTGAGTAATCCCTACCCACGGCGCTTTTAGCAATATCAACACTTCTTTGCCTTCATCCAGCCCCAGACGTGCGCCGCTTTGTGCGGTAATTGCGACTTTCAGGCGTGTTTTTCCATCAGCCAGTAAGACATCAACATGCTGTTGAACGTCATCATGATCGCGGGCGGTGATGGTACCGAACCACTGGTTACGGGCGCTGGTTTGCAGTGAAAAACGTGAGATCGCGGCCAGCAGGCTGTTCAGCGGCAGGGCGTCATCGTCACTTAACACATCAAAGGCTTTTTGCTGGATTTGCGCCAGTAAGTCATAGAGCTGAATCAGTCGCTGACCATAGCGGGTCAGTACTGCGCCGCCTCCACCTTTACCGCCTGTTGCGCGCTCAACCAGAATATGCTCACTTAACTGATTCATCTCGTTAATGGCATCCCAGGCGCTTTTATAGCTGATACCGGCATCTTTCGCTCCCTGGCTAATGGAACCGGAAAGCGCAATGTGTTTTAGTAGCGAAATGCGGCGCGGGTCGGCGAATAATTTTTGTTGGAGCTTAAGGGTGAGAAGGATTTCGGCCTGCATAACAATATCCTGGCAAAAGTCTTATTGTGACGGAAAACGAACGCCACGCAAAGCTGACCGCACAAAAGGGGAGTGCTTTTCTGTGCTTAGCGGTTAGAATAGTCTCATGACTATATCTGGAGTTGACCATGTTAGAGTTATTAAAAAGTCTGGTATTCGCCGTAATCATGGTACCTGTCGTGATGGCCATCATCCTGGGTCTGATTTACGGTCTTGGTGAAGTTTTCAACATCTTTTCTGGTGTTGGTAAAAAAGACCAGCCCGGACAAAATCATTGATTCCCTGAATGCCCGCTTAGTCGGGCATTTTCTTTTTCTCAACTTCCTGCTTTTTCTGCCGATATTTTTTCTCATCTACCTCACAAAGGTTAGCAATAACTGCTGGGAAAATTCCGAACTTGCCGTTATATTGACGCCTACATAACGTTACATTAAGGGGTTACCAATGGCTCGTAAATGGTTGAACTTGTTTACCGGGGCGGCACTCTCTTTCGCTGTTGCTGGCAATGCACTGGCAGATGAAGGGAAAATCACGGTGTTCGCCGCCGCATCACTGACTAACGCAATGCAGGACATTGCTACGCAGTATAAAAAAGAGAAAGGCGTGGATGTAGTTTCTTCTTTCGCTTCGTCATCTACTTTGGCCCGTCAGATTGAAGCGGGTGCGCCTGCGGATCTGTTTATTTCTGCCGATCAGAAATGGATGGATTATGCGGTTGATAAAAAAGCGATCGATACGGCTTCGCGCCAGACACTGCTCGGCAATAGCCTGGTCGTTGTAGCACCGAAAGCCAGCGAGCAGAAAGATTTCACCATCGACAGCAAAACCAACTGGACTTCGCTGCTGAATGGCGGTCGCCTCGCGGTTGGTGATCCGGAACATGTCCCTGCTGGCATTTATGCGAAAGAAGCACTGCAAAAACTGGGCGCATGGGATACGCTCTCCCCGAAACTGGCTCCGGCGGAAGATGTTCGTGGCGCGCTGGCGTTGGTCGAACGCAATGAAGCGCCGCTGGGTATTGTTTACGGTTCTGACGCAGTTGCCAGCAAAGGGGTAAAAGTGGTTGCCACCTTCCCGGAAGATTCACATAAAAAAGTGGAATATCCGGTTGCTGTTGTGGAAGGGCATAACAATGCGACAGTGAAAGCATTTTACGATTATCTGAAGGGGCCGCAGGCTGCGGAAATCTTTAAACGTTACGGATTTACAACCAAGTAATGATACTGACCGATCCAGAATGGCAGGCAGTTTTATTAAGCCTGAAAGTTTCTTCCCTGGCTGTGCTGTTTAGCCTGCCGTTTGGGATCTTTTTTGCCTGGTTACTGGTACGTTGCACGTTTCCGGGCAAAGCTCTGCTCGACAGTGTACTGCATCTACCGCTGGTGTTACCGCCCGTGGTCGTCGGTTACCTATTATTAGTTTCGATGGGACGGCGCGGATTTATCGGTGAACGTCTGTATGACTGGTTTGGTCTTTCTTTCGCGTTTAGCTGGCGCGGTGCGGTTCTCGCTGCCGCTGTCATGTCTTTTCCGCTGATGGTGCGGGCGATTCGTCTGGCGCTGGAAGGTGTTGATATCAAACTGGAGCAGGCCGCAAGAACGTTGGGCGCCGGGCGCTGGCGTGTCTTCTTCACTATTACCTTACCGCTGACGTTGCCGGGAATTATTGTTGGTACGGTACTGGCATTCGCTCGTTCGCTCGGTGAATTTGGCGCAACCATCACCTTTGTGTCGAACATTCCTGGTGAAACGCGGACCATTCCTTCTGCCATGTATACCCTGATCCAGACCCCTGGCGGGGAAAGTGGCGCGGCGAGACTGTGTATTATTTCTATTGCGCTGGCGATGATCTCCCTGTTGATTTCAGAATGGCTGGCCAGAATCAGCCGTGAGCGGGCGGGGCGCTAATCATGCTGGAACTGAATTTTTCCCAGACGTTGGGCAACCATTGCCTGACGATTAATGAAACGCTGCCCGCCAATGGCATCACCGCTATTTTTGGTGTCTCTGGTGCCGGAAAAACCTCGCTGATTAACGCCATCAGTGGGCTGACGCGCCCGCAAAAAGGGCGGATTGTCCTCAATGGTCGGGTACTAAATGACGCCGATAAAGGTATCTGCCTGACGCCAGAAAAGCGTCGCGTAGGCTATGTGTTTCAGGATGCGCGGCTGTTTCCGCATTATAAAGTGCGTGGCAATTTGCGCTACGGCATGGCGAAAAGCATGGTCAATCAGTTCGATAAGCTGGTGGCGCTTTTAGGCATTGAACCGTTGCTTGATCGTTTACCAGGCAGCCTGTCCGGAGGCGAAAAACAGCGCGTGGCGATTGGTCGGGCTTTGCTGACAGCACCGGAATTGCTGTTGCTGGATGAACCGCTGGCGTCACTGGATATTCCGCGTAAACGCGAACTGTTGCCTTATCTGCAACGTCTGACGCGGGAAATCAACATTCCGATGTTGTATGTCAGCCATTCGCTGGATGAAATCCTCCATCTGGCAGACAGAGTGATGGTACTGGAAAACGGTCAGGTGAAAGCCTTTGGCGCGCTGGAAGAAGTCTGGGGTAGTAGCGTGATGAATCCGTGGCTACCGAAAGAGCAACAAAGTAGCATTCTGAAAGTGACAGTACTTGAGCATCATCCGCATTACGCGATGACCGCGCTGGCGCTGGGCGATCAGCATTTGTGGGTCAATAAGCTGGACGAACCGCTGCAAGCTGCGCTACGCATCCGCATTCAGGCTTCCGATGTCTCGCTGGTTTTACAACCGCCGCAGCAAACCAGCATTCGTAACGTATTGCGGGCAAAAGTTGTTAATAGTTATGACGACAACGGCCAGGTGGAAGTGGAGCTGGAAGTCGGCGGTAAAACGCTGTGGGCGCGAATCAGCCCGTGGGCCAGGGATGAACTGGCGATCAAACCTGGCCTGTGGCTGTATGCGCAAATTAAAAGTGTGTCGATAACCGCCTGATTAAATCAGGTGGCTATAAATGAACTGGGCAATGCTGTCGGTGGTGTTATCACCAATCACAATGTTGGCGCGCGCTTTTACTGCGTCATCGGCGTTGCCCATCGCCACGCCTGTACCAGCGGCTTCCAGCATACTAATATCATTGAAGTTATCGCCGAAGGCCACGACGTTTTCCATCGACCAGCCTTGCGCCTCAACCCATTTCGTCAAACGTTTACCTTTGCTGTTGCCGCCGCGTGCAATATCAACCTGATCGTGCCAGGACCATTCACACTCCAGTCCCAGTTCATGTTCGACATGCTTACCAAAATTCTGCAATTGCGGCAGGTCATCGTGCGTCAGGGCGAACTTCCATACGGCGTTAACTTGTTGCGCCGTTTCAGCCAGAGAAGCGACTTGTGTGAAAGTCGGACGCTGTTCCGGCGGCAGGGTTTGCGCCCAGTTAGACGTGCGAATGACATGTCCGGTCGGGTGCTCATAAACCATCGCATCATCCACATACATCAGACCGTGAATGTGGTGTTCATTCAGCATCTCAATGAGTTGCAGGGCTTTGTTAACAGGCATTGGGTCCGCTTCTAGTACGGTTTTTGCATGATAATCATACAAATAGGTGCCGTTACAGCAAATAGCAGGTGTATCCAGCGCCAGCGCCTGATAAAAAGGATGAATAGCGACGTGATGGCGACCTGTGACGATGATTAATCGGTAGCCTGCTTCGCGAGCACGGGCCAGGGCTTCTATCGATGAAGGAAGCAGGGTCTTTTTCGGGGTCAATAAGGTGCCGTCTAAGTCGAGAGCAATCACGCGTGTGGTCATGGCGTATTCCAGATTAAGGTTAAGAATTTTCGTCTGCGCGAATGGTACACCGATACCACTATCGGACAAAATTCTGCGTTTTAATTCAGCATTCACCGCCAAAAGCGACTAATTTTAGCTGTTACAGTCAGTTGCTAAATGCAAAGGAGCATTCATGAAGCAAACAGTTTATATCGCCAGCCCTGAGAGCCAGCAAATTCACGTCTGGAACCTGAATCATGAAGGCGCACTGACGCTGACACAGGTAGTCGATGTGCCGGGGCAGGTGCAGCCGATGGTGGTCAGCCCGGACAAACGTTACCTCTACGTTGGTGTCCGTCCGGAGTTTCGTGTTCTGGCGTATCGTATTGCACCGGATGATGGCGCGCTGACCTTTGCTGCAGAGTCTGCGCTGCCGGGTAGCCCGACGCATATTTCCACCGATCACCAGGGGCAGTTTGTCTTTGTCGGTTCTTACAATGCGGGTAACGTGAGCGTAACGCGTCTGGAAGATGGCCTGCCAGTGGGCGTCGTCGATGTGGTCGAGGGGCTGGACGGTTGCCATTCCGCCAATATCTCACCGGACAACCGTACGTTGTGGGTTCCGGCATTAAAGCAGGATCGCATTTGCCTGTTTACGGTCAGCGATGATGGTCATCTGGTAGCGCAGGACCCTGCGGAAGTGACTACCGTTGAAGGGGCCGGCCCACGCCATATGGTATTCCATCCAAACGAACAATATGCGTATTGCGTCAATGAGTTAAACAGCTCAGTGGATGTCTGGGAACTGAAAGATCCGCATGGCAATATCGAATGTGTCCAGACGCTGGATATGATGCCGGAAAACTTCTCCGACACCCGTTGGGCGGCTGATATTCATATCACCCCGGATGGTCGTCATTTATACGCCTGCGACCGTACCGCCAGTCTGATTACTGTTTTCAGCGTTTCGGAAGATGGCAGCGTGTTGAGTAAAGAAGGCTTCCAGCCAACTGAAACCCAGCCGCGCGGCTTCAATGTTGATCACAGCGGCAAGTATCTGATTGCCGCCGGGCAAAAATCTCACCACATCTCGGTATACGAAATTGTTGGCGAGCAGGGGCTACTGCATGAAAAAGGCCGCTATGCGGTCGGGCAGGGACCAATGTGGGTGGTGGTTAACGCACACTAACCGCTGATTTACCCGGCGCAGTCTCTTCTGCGCCGGTGTATTAACCTATCTCCTGTAACGCATGTCTCTGGCGTTCGACGATATTGGTCCACAAATTGTCTTTATCGTCAGTCCACAAATTAATCAGCAAGGCAAAAAAGCGTTCAGCTGCCGGAGAAAGCACGGCATCTTTGCGGCGAATAATCCCCAATGTCCGACGTATAACCGGTTCCACCAGCGGGATACCAATAATCGAAGAATAGGGCGCATGGGGCATTGCCAGACCAGGAAGCGCCGAAATCCCCAGTCCCGCCTCCACCAGCCCTAATGACGTCGAAAGATGACGCACTTCGTAAAACCAGTCCAGCTTCCAGGGCTTGTCGGCTAGCTGTTGTTCTATCAATAGTCGGTTGCCGCTGGAGGAGCGTACGCCAATCATTTTGTAACCCACTAACTCCTGCCATTCTACAAGCTGCTTTTTGGCCAATGGATGGTCACGCCGACAGGCCAGCACGAACGGCTCGTTGACCAGTGGGGTAAAATCAATGGATGAATTTGTGACGTTGTTCATGTTTATGCCAAAGTCTGATTCGTTACACAGCACCGATTCCATGCAATTATTCGTGCCTTGTTCCAGAATCCGCACTTTAATATTGGGATACAGCTCATTAAATTTACCGATTGCCAGCGGTAAAAAATAAAATACTGCGGTCGGAATACACGCTAACGTCACCATACCACGATGATAAGCATTCATATCACGAATATTAAAAAGCGTTTCATCGAATTTTTTTATTAATTCCCGCGCCTCCGGGAGCAACCTTTTTCCTGCTTTTGTTAACGTAACCTTGCGAGTTGTACGCTCAAATAGTTGAATGTGTAAATCTTCCTCCATCTTTTTTATTCTTCGCGTTAATGCAGGTTGCGTAATATTGAGTAATTTAGCAGCATTGTTAAATGAACTGGACTCTGCCAGTATGACAAATGCCTTCATACTTGATAATTCATGCTTCATTATTACTCCGGAAAATGGAAGCGACGATTTTGGGTGACTGGCAGTTAAAAATTTTAACTGCATTTAGCCAACTTAAATTAATGAAAAAATGTTATTAATCGTTGAGCTAAAGTCATTAGAGATGCTTTGCCCTTAATGTAACCATATCGCAATAAGTTATGTTTTTAAATTGAGGGCATTATTATGAAAAAAATACCCTGCGTGATGATGCGAGGTGGAACCTCGAGGGGCGCGTTCCTGTTAGCGGAACATCTACCCGAAGATCAAACGCAGCGCGATAAAATATTGATGGCAATTATGGGTTCCGGTAACGATCTGGAAATTGACGGTATTGGCGGCGGTAATCCGCTGACCAGTAAAGTCGCCATTATTAGCCGCTCCAGCGATCCGCGTGCAGATGTCGATTATCTGTTTGCTCAAGTTATCGTCCATGAGCAACGTGTCGATACCACGCCTAACTGCGGCAATATGCTGTCTGGCGTTGGGGCATTCGCCATTGAAAATGGTTTGATTGCAGCGACTTCGCCAGTTACCCGCGTACGTATCCGCAACGTCAATACGGGTACATTTATCGAAGCTGATGTGCAAACGTCAAATGGTGTTGTCGAGTACGAGGGTAGCGCCAGAATTGACGGCGTACCGGGTACTGCCGCACCGGTTGCGCTCACTTTCCTGAATGCCGCCGGAACGAAAACCGGAAAAGTCTTCCCGACGGATAATCAGATTGATTATTTTGACGATGTCCCGGTGACCTGTATCGATATGGCGATGCCAGTTGTCATTATTCCTGCTGAATATCTGGGAAAAACAGGCTATGAATTACCGGCAGAGCTGGATGCCGACAAAGCATTATTAGCCCGCATTGAATCTATCCGTCTACAAGCGGGTAAAGCAATGGGCTTAGGCGATGTCAGTAATATGGTTATCCCTAAACCTGTACTTATTTCTCCAGCGCAGAAAGGCGGGGCAATTAATGTGCGTTATTTTATGCCGCATTCTTGCCATCGCGCTTTGGCGATAACCGGTGCTATTGCTATTTCCAGTAGTTGTGCATTGGAAGGCACCGTCACCCGACAAATCGTCCCTTCTGTAGGATACGGCAATATCAATATTGAACACCCCAGTGGTGCGCTCGACGTTCATTTAAGTAATGAAGGTCAGGATGCCACGACGTTACGCGCATCTGTTATTCGGACGACAAGAAAAATATTTTCCGGTGAAGTTTATCTTCCCTGAAAAATTTTGTTGTCGTGATAATGACAATCAATAAAGGAATTCTGTATGAGTCATACAGAAAGAACAGGATATTAAATGAATAAAAAATCGTTATGGAAGCTAATTCTGATATTAGCGATCCCATGTATTATTGGCTTTATGCCAGCTCCGGCAGGATTAAGCGAACTGGCGTGGGTGCTTTTTGGTATTTACCTGGCGGCCATTGTGGGGCTGGTTATCAAGCCTTTCCCGGAACCTGTCGTACTGTTAATTGCCGTCGCCGCATCGATGGTAGTGGTGGGTAACTTATCAGGTGGGGAATTTAAAACCACCGCCGTATTAAGCGGTTACTCTTCCGGTACCACCTGGCTGGTGTTTTCTGCGTTTACTTTAAGCGCCGCGTTTGTAACCACAGGCTTAGGTAAACGTATTGCCTATCTGCTGATTGGTAAAATTGGTAGCACTACCCTGGGTCTGGGTTACGTTACGGTATTTCTCGATCTGGTACTGGCTCCGGCAACACCGTCTAACACCGCGCGTGCGGGCGGCATCGTGTTACCGATCATCAACAGCGTGGCAGTGGCTTTGGGATCAGAACCGGAAAAAAGTCCGCGTCGTGTTGGACATTACCTGATGATGTCCATTTACATGGTCACCAAAACCACCAGCTATATGTTCTTTACTGCAATGGCGGGGAACATTCTGGCGCTGAAAATGATCAACGACATTCTGCACCTGCAAATTAGCTGGGGTGGATGGGCGTTAGCCGCCGGATTGCCGGGCATCATTATGCTGCTGGTCACCCCGCTGGTGATTTACACCATGTATCCACCAGAAATTAAGAAGGTGGATAACAAAACCATCGCTAAAGCGGGCCTTGCCGAACTGGGACCGATGAAAATCCGCGAAAAAATGCTGCTCGGTGTCTTTGTGCTGGCGCTGCTGGGCTGGATTTTCAGTAAGTCTCTGGGGGTTGATGAATCCACCGTGGCAATCGTTGTTATGGCAACTATGCTGCTGCTGGGTATCGTTACCTGGGAAGACGTGGTTAAAAATAAAGGCGGCTGGAATACCTTAATCTGGTACGGCGGTATTATCGGCTTAAGCTCCTTATTATCGAAAGTTAAATTCTTCGAATGGTTAGCTGAAGTCTTTAAAAATAACCTGGCATTTGATGGTCACGGTAACGTTGCTTTCTTCGTTATTATTTTCCTCAGCATCATCGTGCGTTATTTCTTCGCTTCTGGTAGTGCCTATATCGTTGCTATGTTACCTGTGTTTGCCATGCTGGCGAATGTCTCCGGCGCACCGTTAATGTTAACCGCGCTGGCACTGTTGTTCTCTAACTCCTATGGCGGCATGGTTACTCACTATGGCGGCGCGGCAGGTCCGGTCATCTTTGGCGTGGGTTACAACGATATTAAATCCTGGTGGTTGGTCGGTGCGGTACTGACGATATTAACCTTCCTGGTGCATATCACCCTCGGCGTGTGGTGGTGGAATATGCTGATCGGCTGGAACATGCTGTAAATATACTCGTCATACTTCAAGTTGCATGTGCTGCGTCTGCGTTCGCTCACCCCAGTCACTTACTTATGTAAGCTCCTGGGGATTCACTCGCTTGTCGCCTTCCTGCAACTCGAATTATTTAGAGTATATCCATTTATTATCTTTCTGCGCACTTCACGGTGCGCAGATATCTGGAGCATTTGATGATCAAGTTATCTGAAAAAGGCGTGTTTCTCGCCAGCAATAACGAAATAATTGCCGAAGAACATTTCACCGGCGAAATAAAAAAAGAAGAAGCAAAAAAAGGCACTATTGCCTGGTCTATTCTCTCTTCTCATAATACGTCCGGAAATATGGATAAACTTAAAATTAAGTTTGATTCATTAGCCTCTCACGATATTACCTTTGTTGGTATTGTACAGACCGCTAAAGCGTCCGGTATGGAACGTTTCCCGCTGCCGTATGTGCTGACCAACTGCCATAACTCACTCTGTGCTGTGGGCGGCACCATTAACGGTGATGACCATGTTTTTGGTTTATCGGCGGCCCAGCGTTATGGCGGTATTTTTGTGCCACCGCATATTGCGGTCATCCATCAATATATGCGTGAAATGATGGCGGGCGGCGGCAAAATGATCCTCGGGTCAGACAGCCATACCCGTTACGGTGCGTTAGGGACAATGGCGGTTGGCGAGGGCGGCGGCGAGTTGTTAAAACAGCTGCTTAATGACACCTGGGATATCGACTATCCGGGCGTGGTTGCGGTGCATCTGACCGGAAAACCTGCGCCGTATGTGGGGCCGCAGGATGTGGCGCTGGCTATCATCGGTGCTGTGTTCAAAAACGGTTACGTCAAAAACAAAGTGATGGAGTTCGTAGGTCCCGGTGTTGCAGCGCTCTCTACCGATTTCCGTAACAGCGTTGACGTGATGACCACTGAAACGACCTGTTTAAGTTCTGTCTGGCAAACCGATGAAGAAGTCCATAACTGGCTGGCGCTGCACGGTCGCGGCCAGGATTACTGCCAACTTAACCCTCAACCAATGGCGTACTACGATGGCTGCATCAGCGTTGATTTAAGCGCCATCAAACCAATGATTGCGCTGCCATTCCACCCGAGCAACGTGTATGAAATCGACACGCTGAACCAGAACCTGACCGACATTCTGCGTGAGATTGAAATTGAGTCCGAACGCGTGGCGCACGGTAAAGCCAAACTCTCGCTGCTGGATAAAGTGGAAAATGGTCGCCTGAAAGTGCAGCAGGGGATTATCGCGGGCTGTTCTGGCGGTAACTACGAAAACGTCATCGCGGCGGCGAATGCGCTGCGCGGTCAATCCTGCGGCAATGACACCTTCTCGTTAGCGGTTTACCCGTCATCACAGCCGGTGTTTATGGATCTCGCCAAAAAAGGTGTGGTAGCAGATTTGATCGGCGCAGGCGCAATCATCAGAACCGCGTTCTGCGGCCCATGCTTTGGCGCGGGCGATACGCCAATCAACAACGGTTTGAGTATTCGCCACACCACGCGTAACTTCCCGAACCGCGAAGGCTCTAAGCCAGCTAATGGGCAGATGTCAGCGGTGGCGTTGATGGACGCTCGTTCTATCGCTGCGACTGCGGCAAACGGTGGCTATTTAACCTCTGCCAGCGAACTCGATTGCTGGGACAACGTGCCGGAGTACGCCTTCGATGTAACGCCGTATAAAAACCGTGTTTATCAGGGCTTTGTGAAAGGGGCGACCCAGCAACCGCTGATTTACGGACCGAACATTAAAGACTGGCCAGAATTGGGTGCGCTGACTGACAATATCGTCCTCAAAGTGTGCTCGAAGATCCTCGACGAAGTGACCACCACCGACGAACTGATTCCTTCCGGTGAAACCTCTTCATATCGTTCAAATCCGATTGGTCTGGCGGAGTTTACTCTGTCACGCCGCGATCCAGGTTATGTTGGCAGAAGTAAAGCGACTGCCGAGCTGGAAAATCAGCGTCTGGCGGGAAATGTCAGCGAGATGGCAGATGTGTTTGCGCGCATTAAGCAGATTGCTGGTCAGGAACATGTTGATCCGCTGCAAACTGAAATTGGCAGCATGGTTTATGCGGTGAAACCAGGCGATGGTTCTGCGCGTGAACAGGCGGCGAGTTGTCAGCGTGTGATTGGCGGTCTGGCGAATATTGCCGAGGAGTACGCGACTAAACGCTATCGTTCTAACGTCATCAACTGGGGGATGTTACCGCTGCAGATGGCGGAAGTACCGAACTTTGACGTAGGTGATTACATTTATATCCCTGGCATTAAAGCGGCGCTGGATAATCCTGGAACGACGTTTAAAGGTTATGTGATCCATGAAGATGCACCGGTAACGGAGATTACGCTCTATATGGAAAGTCTGACTGCTGAAGAGCGCGAGATTATCAAGGCAGGTAGTTTGATTAACTTCAATAAAAACCGTCAGATGTAAAAAGCGCCATGTGAATGTAGGTCGCATCCGGCACTTATTGTCGGATGCGATGCTGGCGCATCTTATCCGACCGACAAATCGTATCGAACTGTAGGCCGGATAAGGCGTTTACGCCGCATCCGGCACATAGTTAACAGCTCCTACTTCTTCGCCTCTGCAACCACTTTGCTACCCACGCCGCGGTTATTGTATTCCCACATGCGGTTGTAGTTAGTGTCATTCAGATTGCGCTGTACTTCGTCGTTATCATCAACGCTGCCGGTGTTACCCGCAAATGGACGATTAGAGATCACCGCATCAGCCCACGGTTTGGCTGTGTTAAAACCTTCGTTGATGGCGCTATCACGGATCACTACCTGACCGTTGGTATTGGCATCAACATCCAGCGAGCGGCCCAGTTGCGCCACGCCATCACCGGAAGCATTGAAACGGCTGTTTACGGCGAGGAAACCGTAGTAAATGTTGGACAGCGTAGCCGGTGCAAACACATACGCTTCTTGCTGGGTACGGGAGTTCACCACGCGGAATTCGGTGTTATCGAACACCACTGCGCCGCGACCAGAAACGATATCCACATCCCCTTCAATATAGCTGTTGGTCACCAGCGTACGCGGCTGACGATTCGTTTCCAGACGGTTCTGCACACCGCTGTTGGTGACAAAGAAGGTGTTCTGACGACCGAGAATGTTGACGTTATTGATCTGCACTTTGTCGCCATCAGTACGCAGTGCCACCGCCGGATGGTTACCCGCATCTACGCTATCGCCCAGCGTGTTTTCGATGGTCAGGTTTTGCAGTTGCAGGCCATTGTTTTGTGACCAGAAGACCGCAGAGCAGAGAACACCGATACTGTCGCTGCGTTTACTCTGGCAGCTATCGTACATATACCACGCCGGTTTACCTGGCATATATTTGCCGCGCGGGTTGACGTCGTGACGCCAGTCGGCAGGGCTCATGCCACCATCAAGGGAAAGCCCAATCTTCACATCAATCGGTTTTTCACCTGTACCGTATAGAGTAATTCCACCCGGAGCGGCAGGGACATACACCGTTCCCTGATACTCACCAGGCATCACGGCAATATACTGGCGCTTGTTGGTACGCTTGATAATTGCCGCATCTACCGCCGCCTGAATCGTGGTATGCGTTACACCTTGAGTACCCGCCGGGCCGACAACAAAGTCAGGTTGCGCAGGCAGGGTAATCGGGGAAGGATTCCACGCTGCCGCACCTGGTGTCAGGGATGCAAAATAGTGTTGAGCATCGAAATTCTGCGCTTCTTTTGCCGACAGAATCGGGCGAGAAGAGGTACCAGGCGCGGTTTGATCAGAAGGACGTTGATCGGGCGGTGTTGAGCTACAGGCGGTCAGCGTCACGCCAAAAGCCAATGTCAGCGCCAGACGGGAAACTGAAAATGTGTTCACAGGTTGCTCCGGGCTATGAAATAGAAAAATGAATCCGTTGAAGCCTGCTTTTTTATACTAACTTGAGCGAAACGGGAAGGTAAAAAGACAAAAAGTTGTTTTTAATACCTTTAAGTGATACCAGATGGCATTGCGCCATCTGGCAGAGTGATTAACTAAACATCGCAGTAATCGAGGCACTCGCCAGAGAGTGAAAATGAACGTTAAACCCGACCATCGCGCCGCTGGCACCTTCATCGACATCAATACGTTCTACATCCAGCGCGTGAACGGTAAAAATGTAGCGATGGGTTTCGCCTTTCGGCGGCGCTGCGCCATCGTACCCGGTTTTACCAAAGTCGGTACGCGTCTGCAAAACGCCGTCTGGCATAGCTACCAGACCAGAGCCAAACCCTTGCGGTAATACGCGGGTATCAGCGGGTAAATTAACAACTACCCAGTGCCACCAGCCGGAGCCGGTTGGCGCATCCGGGTCATAGCAGGTGACAACAAAACTTTTCGTTCCCGCAGGAACATCATCCCACGCCAGATGCGGTGAAATATTATCGCCATCGTAACCCATGCCGTTAAAGACATGACGATGCGGCAGCTTATCGCCATCGCGCAGATCGTTACTGATGAGTTTCATTAGAATGCCTCCGGGAAACCTCGGCCTTCAGACCGGGGAGGAAAGGAGGCGGTTTTCCGACTAACTGTACTTTGCATAATCACATTTTCCTCTTTAGTATGTGAACACATGAAACGCGCATATAAATACCGGTTTTACCCGACAACTGAGCAGGCTGAGCTTTTAGCTCAGACGTTTGGCTGTGTGCGCTTCGTCTACAATTCCATCCTTCGTTGGCGTACCGATGCGTACTACGAGCGAAAAGAAAAGATCGGTTATCTACAGGCCAACGCTCGCCTTACGGCGCTCAAAAAAGAGCCTGAATACATATGGCTGAATGATGTTTCCTGCGTTCCCCTCCAGCAGTCGTTGCGCCACCAACAAGCCGCCTTTGCTAACTTCTTTGCCGGACGAGCTGCATATCCGGCTTTCAAAAGCAAACGGCACAAACAGGTGGCTGAGTTCACTGCCAGCGCGTTTAAACACCGTGACGGCGAGTTGTATATAGCAAAGAGCAAGTCGCCGCTGGATGTTCGCTGGAGTCGAGAATTACCATCTGCGCCGTCAACCGTTACCATTTCCAGAGATAGCGCTGGCAGGTACTTTGTTTCCTGCCTGTGTGAGTTTGAACCTGTATCAATGCCTGTTACCGCTAAAACGGTCGGCATTGATGTGGGCTTAAAAGATTTATTCGTCACCGATACCGGATTCAAAACCGACAATCCCCGCCACACCGCTAAATATGCGAAGCGATTAACGCTGCTACAGCGACGTTTAAGCAGGAAGCAAAAAGGCTCAAGAAACCGAATTAAAGCCCGCTTAAAGGTCGCCCGACTCCACGCGAAAATCGCCGATTGCCGGATGGACAATCTGCACAAGTTGTCCCGCAAACTGATTAACGAAAACCAAGTTGTTTGCGTCGAATCCCTCAAGGTGAAAAACATGATCCGCAACCCGAAGCTGTCTAAAGCAATAGCTGACGCAGGCTGGAGCGAACTTGTTCGCCAGCTCCAGTACAAAGGCAAATGGGCCGGGCGGTCAGTGGTCGCCATTGACCAGTATTTACCGTCCTCAAAATGCTGTAGTTGCTGCGGTTTCACCATGCAAAAAATGCCTCTTAATGTTCGTAAATGGCACTGCCCTGAATGCGGCGCAGACCATGATCGCGACATTAACGCGGCACGTAATATTAAAGCTGCCGGGCTGGCAGTGTTAGCCCACGGAGAGCCTGTAAACCCTGAATCGCAGCACGCGGCTTAGGTTCGGCTTGTTGAAGTGGGAATCCCCGTCATTCAGGGCGGGGAGCCGTCAAGAGCCCTCCTTTCTTGTTTGCAGAAAGTGTAGCCAGAAACCCTCACGCTGACTTCCCGTTATTGGCAAAAAAATGTTTCATCCTGCACCGCACGGTTAACCGCTGCGGTCAGACGCTGCAACTGTTGCGGGAGAATAATATAGGGCGGCATCAGGTAAATCAGTTTGCCAAAAGGCCGGATCCAGACACCCTGTTCGACAAAGAATTTTTGCAGCGCTGCCATATTCACCGGACGAGTGGTTTCGACCACGCCGATTGCCCCCAGTACGCGCACATCGGCAACCATTTCGGCGTCACAGGCGGGGGCAAGTTGCTCGCGTAGCTGCGCTTCAATAGCCGCCACCTGATGCTGCCAGTCGCCAGATTCAAGAATCGCCAGGCTGGCGTTTGCTGCTGCGCAGGCCAGCGGATTGCCCATAAAAGTTGGCCCATGCATAAAGCAGCCGGCTTCGCCGTTACTGATGGTTTCCGCAACCTCGCGCGTGGTGAGCGTGGCGGAAAGGGTCATTGTGCCGCCGGTTAAGGCTTTACCGAGACACAAAATATCCGGCGCGATTTCTGCATGTTCACAGGCAAACAGTTTGCCGGTACGACCAAATCCGGTGGCGATCTCGTCGGCAATCAGCAAGATACCTTCGCGATCGCACATTTTGCGGATTCGTTTTAACCATTCCGGATGGTACATGCGCATCCCGCCTGCGCCCTGGACAATCGGTTCAATGATCACCGCCGCGATTTCATGACGATGCGCTGCCATCAGGCGGGCAAAGCCCACCATATCACGCTCATCCCATTCGCCATCCATGCGGCTTTGCGGGGCGGGAGCAAACAGGTTTTCTGGCAGATAGCCTTTCCACAGGCTGTGCATTGAGTTGTCCGGATCGCACACCGACATCGCGCCAAAGGTATCGCCATGATAACCATTGCGGAAGGTTAGAAAACGCTGGCGCGCTTCGCCTTTGGCCTGCCAGTACTGCAACGCCATTTTCATCGCCACTTCTACCGCTACGGAGCCGGAGTCCGCGAGAAAAACGCACTCCAGCGGTTGCGGCGTCATTGCCACCAATTTGCGGCACAGCTCAATGGCGGGCGCATGGGTGATACCGCCAAACATCACATGCGACATAGCATCAATTTGCGACTTCATCGCCGCATTAAGCTGCGGGTGATTGTAACCGTGGATCGCCGCCCACCAGGACGACATACCGTCAACCAGGCGTCTGCCGTCAGACAAAATTAGCTCGCAACCTTCGGCGCTTGCCACCGGATAAACCGGCAGCGGGGAGGTCATGGATGTGTATGGGTGCCAGATATGGCGTTGGTCAAAGGTAAGATCGTCCGTTGTCATAATCGACTTGTAAACCAAATTGAAAAGATTTAGGTTTACGAGTCTACACCGAATTAACAACAAAAAACACGTTTTGGAGAAGCCCCATGGCTCACCGTCCACGCTGGACATTGTCGCAAGTCACAGAATTATTTGAAAAACCGTTGCTGGATCTGCTGTTTGAAGCGCAGCAGGTGCATCGTCAGCATTTCGATCCTCGTCAGGTGCAGGTCAGCACTTTGCTGTCGATTAAGACCGGAGCTTGTCCGGAAGATTGCAAATATTGCCCGCAAAGCTCGCGCTACAAAACCGGGCTGGAAGCCGAGCGGTTGATGGAAGTTGAACAGGTGCTGGAGTCGGCGCGCAAAGCGAAAGCGGCGGGATCGACGCGTTTCTGTATGGGCGCGGCGTGGAAGAATCCCCACGAACGCGATATGCCGTACCTGGAACAAATGGTGCAGGGGGTAAAAGCGATGGGTCTGGAGGCGTGTATGACGCTGGGCACGTTGAGTGAATCTCAAGCGCAGCGCCTGGCGAATGCCGGGCTGGATTACTATAACCACAACCTCGACACCTCGCCGGAGTTTTACGGCAATATCATCACCACCCGCACCTATCAGGAACGTCTTGATACGCTGGAAAAAGTGCGAGAAGCTGGGATTAAAGTCTGTTCAGGTGGCATTGTGGGCTTAGGCGAAACGGTGAAAGATCGCGCCGGATTATTGCTGCAACTGGCAAACTTGCCGACGCCGCCGGAAAGCGTGCCAATCAACATGCTGGTGAAGGTGAAAGGCACGCCGCTGGCGGATAACGACGATGTCGATGCCTTTGATTTTATCCGTACCATTGCCGTAGCGCGGATCATGATGCCGACCTCTTACGTACGCCTTTCTGCCGGACGCGAGCAGATGAACGAACAGACTCAGGCGATGTGCTTTATGGCTGGCGCAAACTCGATTTTCTACGGTTGCAAACTGCTGACTACGCCGAATCCGGAAGAAGATAAAGACCTGCAACTGTTCCGCAAACTGGGGCTAAATCCGCAGCAAACTGCCGTGCTGGCGGGCGATAACGAACAACAGCAGCGTCTGGAGCAGGCGCTGATGACCCCGGACACTGACGAATATTACAACGCGGCAGCACTATGATCTGGCAGGAGAAAATCGACGCGGCGCTTGATGCGCGGCGTGTTGCTGATGCCTTGCGTCGCCGTTATCCGGTGGCACAAGGAGCCGGACGCTGGCTGGTGGCAGATGATTGCCAGTATCTGAACTTTTCCAGTAACGATTATTTAGGTTTAAGCCATCATCCGCAAATTATCCGCGCCTGGCAGCAGGGGGCGGAACAATTTGGTGTCGGTAGCGGCGGTTCCGGTCACGTCAGCGGTTATAGCGTGGCGCACCAGGTGCTGGAAGAAGAACTGGCCGAATGGCTGGGCTATTCGCGGGCACTGCTGTTTATTTCTGGTTTTGCCGCTAATCAGGCTGTCATTGCCGCGATGATGGCGAAAGAGGACCGTATTGTTGCCGACCGGCTTAGCCATGCCTCATTGCTGGAGGCTGCAAGTTTAAGCCCGTCGCCGCTTCGCCGTTTTGCTCATAACGATGTCACTCATCTGGCGCGACTGCTTGCTTCCCCCTGTCCGGGGCAGCAACTGGTAGTGACAGAAGGTGTGTTCAGCATGGACGGCGATAGTGCGCCACTGGAGGAAATCCAGCAAGTAACGCAACAGCACGATGGCTGGTTGATGGTCGATGACGCCCACGGCACGGGCGTTATCGGGGAGCAGGGGCGTGGCAGCTGCTGGCTGCAAAAGGTAAAACCAGAATTGCTGGTGGTGACGTTTGGCAAAGGATTTGGCGTCAGCGGGGCAGCGGTGCTTTGCTACGATACCGTGGCGGATTATCTGCTGCAATTCGCTCGCCATCTTATCTACAGCACCAGTATGCCGCCCGCTCAGGCGCAGGCATTACGTGCGTCGCTGGCGGTCATTCGCAGTGATGAGGGGGATGCACGGCGCGAAAAACTGGCGGCACTCATTACTCGTTTTCGTGCCGGAGTGCAGGATTTGCCGTTTACGCTTGCTGACTCATGCAGCGCCATCCAGCCATTGATCGTCGGTGATAACAGCCGTGCGTTACAACTGGCAGAAAAACTGCGCCAGCAAGGCTGTTGGGTCACGGCAATTCGCCCACCAACCGTACCCGCTGGTACTGCGCGACTGCGCTTAACGCTAACCGCAGCGCATGAAATGCAGGATATCGACCGTCTGCTGGAGGTGCTGCATGGCAACGGTTAATAAACAAGCCATTGCTGCGGCATTTGGACGGGCAGCCGCACACTATGAGCAACACGCCGATCTACAGCGCCAGAGTGCTGACGCCTTACTGGCAATGCTCCCACAGCGTAAATACACCCGCGTACTGGATGCGGGTTGTGGACCAGGCTGGATGAGCCGCCGCTGGCGAGAGCGTCACGCGCAGGTGACTGCGTTAGATCTCTCTCCGCCAATGCTTGTTCAGGCACGCCAGAAGGATGCCGCAGACCATTATCTGGCGGGAGATATCGAATCCCTGCCGTTAGCGACTGCGACGTTCGATCTTGCATGGAGCAATCTCGCGGTGCAGTGGTGCGGTAATTTATCCATGGCACTCCGCGAGCTGTATCGGGTGGTGCGCCCCGGAGGCGTGGTCGCGTTTACCACGCTGGTGCAGGGATCGTTACCCGAACTGCATCAGGCGTGGCAGGCGGTGGACGAGCGCCCGCATGCTAATCGCTTTTTACCGCCAGATAAAATCGAACAGTCGCTAAACGCCGTTCATTATCAACATTATATTCAGCCCATCACGCTGTGGTTTGATGATGCGCTCAGTGCCATGCGTTCGCTGAAAGGCATCGGTGCCACGCATATTCATGAAGGGCGTGACCCGCGAATATTAACGCGTTCGCAGTTGCAGCGATTGCAACTGGCCTGGCCGCAACAACAGGGGCGATATCCTCTGACGTATCATCTTTTTTTGGGAGTGATTGCTCGTGAGTAAATGTTATTTTGTCACCGGAACGGATACCGAAGTGGGGAAAACTGTCGCCAGCTGCGCGCTTTTACAAGCCGCAAAGGCAGCAGGCTACCGGACGGCAGGTTACAAACCGGTGGCCTCTGGCAGCGAAAAGACCCCGAAAGGCTTACGTAATAGTGACGCGCTGGCGTTACAGCGCAACAGTAGCCTGCAGCTGGATTACGCAACGGTAAATCCTTACACCTTCGCAGAACCCACCTCGCCGCATATCATCAGCGCGCAAGAGGGCAGGCCGATAGAAGCATTGGTAATGAGCGCCGGATTACGCGCGCTTGAACAACAGGCTGACTGGGTGTTAGTGGAAGGTGCTGGCGGCTGGTTTACGCCGCTTTCTGACACTTTCACTTTTGCGGATTGGGTAACACAGGAACAACTGCCAGTGATACTGGTTGTGGGCGTGAAACTCGGCTGTATTAATCACGCGATGTTGACTGCGCAGGCAATACTACACGCCGGACTGACTCTGGCGGGGTGGGTGGCGAACGATGTCACGCCTCCGGGAAAACGTCACGCTGAATATATGACCACGCTCACCCGCATGATTCCCGCGCCGCTGCTGGGCGAAATTCCCTGGCTTGCAGAAAATCCAGAAAATGCGGCAACCGGAAAGTACATCAATCTTGCCTTAATGTAGTCATCCTGTGCTTGGTTAAATTGTGAGCGAGATCGCGTCTCCGATTGACTGCAATTTAACCAATTAAATTCTAAAAAATCACGAAAAAAATTTTACCTCCGCATCATGCAGTGAATGTGGGAATTGCCCAGGCGGCGGGGGATAGGGGCTGCAGACAGTTATCCACTATTCCTGTGGATAACCATGTGTATTAGAGTTAGAAAACACGAGGCAAGCGAGAGAATACGCGGCTTGCACGCAAATTGGCGTTAAAGACGGCTCAAAGAAATATCTTTTATTTTTTAACAGGTTAGATAATTGCAATGGCAGTCACTGAACAGGCATCTCTTGCCATAAAACTGTCATCAATCATCTTGACAAATGTTAAAAAAGCCGTTGCTTTGGGGATAACCCGGTAAGGCCGGAGTTTTATCTCGCCGCAGAGTAAATCTTGTTCATGATTGACAGCGGAGTTTACGCTGTAACAGAAATATTATGGTGATGAACTGTTTTTTTATCCAGTATAATTTGTTGGCATAATTAAGTACGACGAGTAAAATTACATACCTGCCCGCCCAACTCCTTCAGGTAGCGACTCATGAGTAAACCGTTCAAACTGAATTCCGCTTTTAAACCTTCTGGCGATCAGCCGGAGGCGATTCGACGTCTCGAAGAGGGGCTGGAAGATGGTCTGGCGCACCAGACGTTACTTGGCGTGACTGGCTCCGGGAAAACTTTCACCATTGCCAATGTCATTGCTGACCTTCAGCGCCCAACCATGGTACTTGCGCCCAACAAAACGCTGGCGGCCCAGCTGTATGGCGAAATGAAAGAATTCTTTCCGGAAAACGCGGTGGAATATTTCGTCTCCTACTACGACTACTATCAGCCGGAGGCCTATGTACCGAGTTCCGACACCTTCATTGAGAAAGATGCCTCGGTAAACGAACATATCGAACAGATGCGTTTGTCCGCCACCAAAGCGATGCTGGAGCGGCGTGATGTGGTTGTGGTGGCGTCTGTTTCCGCGATTTATGGTCTGGGCGATCCTGATTTATATCTCAAGATGATGCTCCATCTCACGGTCGGTATGATTATCGATCAGCGCGCGATCCTGCGCCGACTGGCGGAGCTGCAATATGCTCGTAATGATCAAGCATTCCAGCGTGGTAATTTCCGTGTTCGTGGCGAGGTGATTGATATCTTCCCGGCAGAATCGGATGACATTGCACTTCGCGTGGAGCTGTTTGACGAGGAAGTGGAACGATTGTCGTTATTTGACCCGCTGACCGGGCAGATTGTTTCCACTATTCCACGTTTTACCATCTACCCGAAAACGCACTACGTCACGCCACGCGAGCGCATCGTCCAGGCGATGGAGGAGATCAAAGAAGAGCTGGCCGCCAGACGTAAAGTGCTATTGGAAAACAACAAACTGCTGGAAGAGCAGCGGCTGACCCAGCGTACCCAGTTTGATCTGGAGATGATGAACGAGCTAGGCTACTGTTCGGGGATTGAGAACTACTCGCGCTTCCTCTCCGGTCGTGGACCGGGTGAGCCACCGCCGACGCTGTTTGATTACCTGCCTGCTGATGGGCTGCTGGTGGTCGATGAATCTCACGTCACCATTCCACAAATTGGCGGCATGTATCGCGGTGACCGGGCGCGTAAAGAGACACTGGTGGAGTACGGCTTCCGCCTGCCATCAGCGCTGGATAACCGTCCGCTGAAATTTGAAGAGTTCGAAGCATTAGCGCCGCAAACCATCTATGTTTCGGCGACGCCGGGTAATTACGAGCTGGAAAAATCCGGTGGCGATGTGGTGGATCAGGTGGTGCGTCCAACAGGCTTACTCGACCCGATTATCGAAGTGCGGCCGGTAGCGACACAGGTGGATGATCTTCTATCGGAGATTCGTCAGCGAGCGGCAATTAACGAACGCGTACTGGTTACAACTCTGACCAAGCGGATGGCGGAAGATCTCACTGAATATCTCGAAGAACACGGTGAGCGCGTGCGTTATCTTCACTCAGATATCGACACCGTCGAACGTATGGAGATTATCCGCGACTTGCGTCTGGGTGAGTTCGACGTATTGGTAGGGATCAACTTACTGCGCGAAGGTCTGGATATGCCGGAAGTTTCGCTGGTGGCGATCCTCGACGCTGACAAAGAAGGCTTCCTGCGTTCCGAACGTTCGTTGATCCAGACCATTGGTCGTGCGGCACGTAACGTTAACGGTAAAGCGATTCTCTATGGCGATAAGATCACCCCATCAATGGCGAAAGCGATTGGCGAAACCGAACGTCGCCGCGAGAAACAGCAGAAGTACAACGAAGAACACGGCATTACGCCGCAAGGCTTGAACAAGAAAGTGGTCGATATCCTGGCGCTGGGGCAGAACATTGCCAAAACCAAAGCGAAGGGCAGAGGAAAATCGCGCCCGATTGTTGAACCGGATAATGTGCCGATGGATATGTCGCCTAAAGCGTTACAGCAGAAGATCCATGAACTGGAAGGGTTGATGATGCAACACGCGCAGAATCTGGAGTTCGAAGAAGCGGCGCAAATTCGTGACCAGTTGCATCAGTTGCGTGAGCTGTTTATTGCCGCGTCGTGACAAGATGACGAAGCCGGAATATTCTTCCGGCTTCGTGTTAACCTAAAGCCTGTAATGCCTTTTCCAGCGCGCTATGCAACAACTGGCGGTCATGACGATACGGAATATCGCTGGCCTCCAGCACTTCCTGAATCACAATCCGCTCTTTCACCGCCGAGACATCCTCTTTTGGCCCGACGATGACCGCATCAATTACCTTTTTACCAACATACTGCTCCATAATTGCCAGCTTGCTTTCCAGCTTCAGATTAGCCGCAGGTAAACTCAACTCACGCCCCAGATTGCCGATATAGACCATCGGCGCTGGCGTGCGGCGTAATGCCTGTGCGATTTCCTTCAGCAGCAGAATTGGCATCAGGCTGGTGTAAAAACTGCCAGGCCCAATAATGATGAGATCCGCTTCACTGATAGCGTGAACCGCCTCACGCGTTGCGGGTACATTCGGCGTTAACAATAACTCTTGAATCGGCGCAGTTAACTGGTCGATATTGACCTCGCCGTATACTTCATGCCCCTGATCGTCAATCGCCATCAGATCAACAGGATGCTCCGACATCGGAATCAAATGTGCGTCCACTTTCAGCAGATTTCGAATCAGATTGATCGCTTCAAGAGGTCGCACGCTAAGGTGATCCAGTGCCTTTAACATCAGGTTTCCAAGGTTGTGCCCGGAAAGTTCGCCATTACCGCCGAAACGATATTCAAACATTGCGGAAGCGACGCTGGGTTCAGTTATCAGCTGATTGAGGCAGTTGCGCATATCGCCCCAGGCAATGCCGCCTTCTGAGCGGCGAATACGCCCCGTCGAGCCACCGTTATCGGTGGTGGTGACGATACCCGTTAAACGAGAACCCAAAGACGAAAGTGATGAGAGAACGCGTCCCAGTCCATGCCCTCCGCCGAGAGCAACGACACGATCAAGATCAGCCAGCGTACGATTGCGCATATAGTTTCCTGGAGTCAGATTATCCGCGCTACAGTAGCGCAAATTGCGAGGAAACAGCAATTAACCTGCCAATATTGAGGATACAAACTATTTTCTTCTACCTCTAAAGGACGATGCACGCTATGCCTCCCTGATGATGTATATCAAAGTAAAACCGCCATTTTCCCTTATTCTGTAGCGAAATAGCACGATCATGACGCTATATACATGATTACATAGCGAAAGTGTGGATGGTAAAAATCTCATTTACACGCTAGTATCGGCTTAACCACTAAACACTCTAGCCTCTGCACCTGGGTCAACTGATACGGTGCTTTGGCCGTGACAATGCTCGTAAAGATTGCCACCAGGGCGAAGGAAGAAATGACTTCGCCTCCCGTATCTGGAAAGGTGTACATGGCTTCACAACTGACTGATGCATTTGCGCGTAAGTTTTACTACTTGCGCCTGTCGATTACTGATGTGTGTAACTTTCGTTGCACCTACTGCCTGCCGGATGGTTACAAGCCGAGCGGCGTCACCAATAAAGGCTTTCTGACCGTCGATGAAATTCGCCGGGTTACGCGCGCCTTCGCCAGTTTGGGCACCGAAAAAGTCCGTCTGACAGGTGGTGAGCCATCTTTACGCCGCGACTTTACCGATATCATCGCCGCTGTGCGAGAAAACGACGCTATTCGCCAGATAGCGGTCACCACCAATGGTTACCGTCTGGAGCGCGATGTGGCGAACTGGCGCGATGCTGGACTTACTGGCATCAACGTCAGCGTCGACAGTCTGGACGCTCGCCAGTTTCATGCCATTACCGGGCAGGATAAATTCAACCAGGTCATGGCAGGAATCGATGCTGCATTTGAGGCCGGTTTTGAGAAGGTCAAAGTCAATACCGTGCTGATGCGTGATGTTAATCATCACCAGCTCGACACCTTTCTGAACTGGATCCAGCATCGTCCCATCCAGCTGCGTTTCATCGAACTGATGGAAACGGGCGAGGGCAGCGAGCTCTTCCGTAAGCATCACATCTCTGGTCAGGTTCTGCGTGACGAGCTACTGCGTCGCGGCTGGATCCACCAATTACGTCAACGCAGCGACGGTCCCGCGCAAGTCTTTTGTCATCCGGATTACGCCGGAGAGATTGGCCTTATCATGCCGTATGAAAAAGACTTCTGCGCCACTTGCAACCGCCTGCGCGTTTCCTCCATTGGTAAACTCCATCTCTGCCTGTTTGGTGAAGGCGGCGTTAACCTGCGCGATCTGCTGGAAGACGATACCCAGCAACAGGCGCTGGAAGCGCGTATTTCAGCGGCGCTGCGGGAGAAAAAACAGACCCATTTCCTGCATCAAAACAACACCGGTATTACGCAAAACTTATCGTACATTGGTGGCTAAAACGTCAAAAGGAGAGATCAGATGAGTCAGGTAAGCACTGAATTTATCCCGACCCGTATTGCTATTCTTACGGTTTCTAATCGTCGCGGTGAAGAAGACGATACCTCCGGTCACTATCTGCGCGATTCGGCGCAAGAAGCGGGCCATCACGTTGTCGATAAAGCCATTGTGAAAGAAAACCGCTACGCTATTCGCGCTCAGGTATCTGCGTGGATCGCCAGCGATGATGTACAAGTGGTGTTGATTACGGGTGGTACTGGCCTGACGGAAGGCGATCAGGCTCCCGAAGCGCTGCTGCCGTTGTTCGACCGTGAAGTTGAAGGTTTTGGTGAAGTGTTCCGGATGTTGTCGTTCGAAGAGATTGGCACTTCCACGTTGCAATCTCGTGCGGTAGCGGGCGTCGCTAACAAAACGCTGATTTTCGCCATGCCGGGTTCGACCAAAGCGTGCCGTACCGCATGGGAAAATATCATTGCGCCACAGCTGGATGCCCGTACGCGTCCGTGTAATTTCCATCCACATTTGAAGAAATAAGTATGTCGCAACTGACCCATATCAACGCCGCTGGCGAAGCGCACATGGTGGATGTCTCCGCCAAAGCGGAAACCGTGCGTGAAGCGCGCGCCGAAGCCTTTGTCACCATGCGCAGCGAGACGCTGGCGATGATTATTGATGGTCGCCACCACAAAGGCGACGTATTTGCCACTGCGCGTATCGCCGGTATTCAGGCGGCAAAACGCACCTGGGATCTGATCCCGCTGTGTCACCCGCTGATGCTCAGCAAAGTTGAAGTCAATTTACAGGCCGAGCCGGAGCACAATCGGGTACGTATAGAAACCTTATGCCGCCTGACCGGGAAAACCGGTGTCGAAATGGAAGCGTTAACCGCGGCCTCCGTGGCGGCGCTGACCATTTATGACATGTGCAAAGCGGTGCAAAAAGATATGGTGATTGGTCCGGTACGTTTGCTGGCGAAGAGCGGCGGCAAGTCGGGTGACTTTAAGGTGGAAGCGGATGATTAACGTTCTTTTTTTCGCCCAGGTGCGCGAGTTGGTGGGAACAGATGCAACCGAAGTGGCTGCGGATTTCCCAACCGTTGAAGCGTTACGCCAACATCTGGCTGCGCAGAGCGATCGCTGGGCGCTGGCGCTGGAAGATGGCAAATTGCTGGCTGCTGTCAACCAGACGCTGGTGAGTTTTGACCATTCGCTGACTGACGGCGACGAAGTGGCTTTCTTCCCGCCGGTAACCGGAGGTTAAGATGGCAGAAACCAAAATTGTTGTCGGCCCGCAGGCGTTCAGCGTAGGAGAAGAGTACCCGTGGCTGGCTGAGCGTGACGAAGACGGTGCGGTAGTCACCTTTACCGGTAAGGTGCGCAACCATAACCTGGGCGACAGCGTCAAAGCATTAACCCTCGAACACTATCCGGGAATGACAGAAAAAGCACTGGCAGAAATCGTTGATGAAGCGCGTAACCGCTGGCCGCTGGGGCGCGTCACGGTAATTCACCGCATTGGTGAATTATGGCCGGGCGATGAAATTGTTTTTGTCGGTGTTACCAGTGCGCATCGCAGCAGTGCGTTTGAAGCCGGGCAGTTTATTATGGATTATCTCAAAACCCGCGCACCGTTCTGGAAGCGCGAAGCCACGCCGGAAGGCGACCGCTGGGTCGAAGCTCGGGAGAGCGATCAGCAGGCGGCAAAACGCTGGTAGTTTATTGTTAGCCGGATAAGGCACCGCTGCGTCCGGCAATTTCACCGCTCAGTACATACGTTTACGCTGCGTCGATGCACAGCCTCATCATTTTGCAGTATCCTTAAGATATTCCTTATATCTTCAGGAGAAAGTCATGGACAGATTCCCACGTTCTGATTCAATCGTACAACCCCGGGCTGGCTTGCAAACTTATATGGCGCAAGTCTATGGCTGGATGACCGTTGGCTTGTTGCTGACAGCATTTGTTGCCTGGTATGCGGCTAATTCCGCGGCCGTGATGGAGCTGTTGTTTACTAACCGTGTCTTTTTAATCGGTCTGATCATCGCGCAATTAGCATTGGTTATTGTGTTATCAGCGATGATTCAAAAGCTGAGCGCAGGTGTAACGACGATGCTCTTTATGCTTTATTCGGCGCTGACGGGTCTTACGCTTTCCAGTATTTTCATTGTCTATACCGCTGCTTCTATCGCCAGTACTTTCGTCGTTACTGCCGGGATGTTCGGCGCAATGAGCCTGTACGGTTACACCACGAAGCGCGATCTAAGCGGCTTTGGCAATATGCTGTTTATGGCGTTAATCGGCATTGTGCTGGCATCGCTGGTTAACTTCTGGCTGAAAAGCGAAGCATTGATGTGGGCAGTCACCTACATCGGCGTGATTGTCTTTGTCGGATTGACGGCGTATGACACCCAGAAACTGAAAAATATGGGTGAGCAGATTGATACTCGCGACACGTCGAACCTGCGCAAATATTCCATTCTTGGCGCGTTAACCTTGTATCTGGACTTCATCAACCTGTTCCTGATGTTGCTGCGGATCTTCGGCAACCGCCGTTAATTCTTTTTCATCATCAATATCCCGGCCATGTGTCGGGATTTTTTTCTTATTAAAAACGACACTTAACAAGTACCAGGTATAAAATATGCCTTATGGACGAGCGGAAGCGTTTTCTGTATCCATAAATGCAAAAGTATTTTGTATGCGTGGTTTTAAATTTATTGATGGTGAATATTAATGTTTTTTCTAAGGACAACTAAAAGAATGGAATCATACTCGCAAAATAGCAATAAATTAGATTTTCAGCACGAAGCCAGGATATTAAACGGCATATGGCTCATTACCGCTTTGGGTTTGGTGACAACCGCAGGACTGGCCTGGGGCGCTAAGTATCTCGAAATTACGGCAACAAAATATGATTCACCGCAAATGTATGTTGCTATAGGATTATTATTACTTTCTATGTATGGCTTAAGTAAAGATATCAACAAGATAAATACCGCCATCGCGGGCGTAATATATTTTTTTTAATCTCTTTGGTGGCGATTGTCGTTGCGAGTTTAGCGCCTGTATCTGCCATTATCGTCGTGTTCAGCACTGCGGGATCGATGTTTTTAATCAGTATGCTGGCAGGTCTATTGTTTAAATTTGATCCTGGTTCTCACCGTTTTATCATTATGATGACGTTGACAGGGTTGGCCCTGGTAATCATCGTGAATGCCACATTAATGAGTGAACGACCCATTTGGGTAATAAGTTGCTTAATGATTGTCTTATGGTCAGGCATTATCTCGCATGGACGAAATAAGCTCCTTGAACTGACAGGAAAAAGCCATAGTGAAGAATTATGGAGTTCGGTTCGTTGTGCTTTTATAGGTGCATTAACACTCTATTACTATTTTATCGGCTTCTTTGGGATTCTTGCCGCTATAGCTATAACGCTTGTCTGGCAAAGGCATACGCGGTTTTTTCATTAGCCGTAAATGCACATACTAAAGAACTTAACTATACTTCACATCGCCGCTTCATTTTTCGCCCGTAGCTTCTTCGCCTGGCTTTCCAGCAACAGGTAACAGATCAGCGCCAGCAGCAGTGGGATAAAGTAATACAGCACACGGTAAGCGAGCAGGGCGGCGATAATTGTGCCTTTGGAGGTATGCTCCCCAGCCAGTAGCGCGATAAACACCGCTTCCAGCACACCAATTCCCGCCGGAATATGCACGATGACGCCAGCAATACTACTAACCAGCAACACGCCCAGTACAAAGAAATAGTTCACGCTTTGACCAAGTAACAGCCAGATAATCGCTCCCATTACCATCCAGTTAACGCTGGAAATCAGCATCTGGGTGAGGGCGAATTTCCACGAAGGCAGCACCAGCTTTTGCCCTTTGATGGTCATATGGCGGTGCTTCGCGAAAGCGCAAAACCACAAATAAACCGCGATAATCATCAGTAAGCCAATACCGAGAATACGCAGCGTAGTTTGATCGACATACCAGTGATCCGGCAACTCCACCACGCCTGCGGTAAAGATAACCCCCGCTAGCAAAATATAGCCTAGCCAGTTGGTGGTAATACTGAGCGAAAAAATCCGCGTAATAGTGCTGCCCGGTAACCCCAGTCGGGAGTACAAACGATAGCGCATACCAATGCCGCCGACCCAGGTACTGAGTGTCAGGTTGAAGGCGTAGCAGATAAACGACACCAGCATCACCTGGCGCTTCGCCAGTTTGTGACCGCAGTAGAAACGGGCGAGCAGGTCGTAGCAACCGTAAATCAGATAACTGACGACCACCAGCCCGACCGCACTAAGCAGCGCAACGCGATTGTAGTCGCGGATGACCTTCCAGACCTCTTCCCAGTCCACTTTTTTGGCGTAGACCACCAGCAACACAATCACCGCGATAAAAAACAGCCAGGTGAGGAGTTTCTTTGCTAAGCGCCAGCGCGGGTGTGATTTACTCATCAGGGTTTTACCCCCGTGTTTTCAGTTTCTACCCGATCCTGCGTTTCCATTGTCGGTTGTGCGGGGGGACCAACCTGCGCCAGACGTGGCGTGTGCGCCGGAAGCCAGCCCACCAGCGCCGGGAAGTGGCGTAAAAAGTGGAACGCCAGCACGCTTTTGGTCAGGTTCCACCAGGTGCGTTTCGGCAGCATGGTCTCATCGACCTGCTGACAATCTGCGGCGATAATGCCGTTCAGATTATCGCGCAGCGTCTGGTTAAAATTACGATCGTGGATGATGACATTTGCTTCGAGATTCAGTGACAAACTGAGCGGATCGAGATTACTGGACCCTACTGTCGCCCAGTGATCGTCCATCAATGCCACTTTGCCGTGGAGCGGGCGGCGGCGGTACTCAAATACCTGAACGCCGCCTTTAACCAGATAGTTATACAGCAAACGTGCGCCGACTCTGACAATCGGCATATCCGGTTCGCCCTGAATGATCAGTTTGATCCGCACCCCGCGCCGTGCCGCTTTACGCAAGGCGTGTAAAAAACGATAGCCGGGGAAGAAGTAGGCGTTGGCGATAATCACTTCCCGCCGCGCCTGAGTGAGCATTTTCAGATAGTGACGTTCGATATCATCGCGATGTTCTTCGTTATCGCGCCAGACCAGCAATACCTGCGCTTCTCCCGGCTGGCGGTTCTCTTCCGCTTTATGATGACGTCGCCACCAGCGTCGCGCCGCGCTCTGTCCTGGCAGGTTTTCCAGCTCAAACTGGAGAATATCTTCGACAATCGGCCCTTCGAGGCGAACCGCGTAATCCTGTTTGGCCTCCGGGCCGTAGCTGGACATATGCTCGGCGGAGTAATTCAGCCCGCCAATAAAGGCGATACGCGCGTCGATCACCACAATTTTGCGATGCATCCGGCGAAACACATTGGTGCGCATACCAAAAAGGCGAGGGCGGGGATCGTAGTAGCGGAACACCACGCCAGCTGCCGTCAGTTCATTGACAAACTCATCGCTGAGATCCGGCGAACCGTAGCCATCCAGCAAGACTTCCGCTTTTACCCCGCGTTGCGCTGCTGCCAATAGCGCCGCATGCAGCTGTTTGCCGACGTCATCCTCAAACCAGATAAACGTTTCAAGAATGATGCGTTCTTGCGCCTCGCCAATCGCCTTAAACACCGCGGGATAATATTGCTCGCCGTTTTCCAGCAACTGGATCTTATTGCCTTCGCGCCAGCTACATTTCATAAATGAATCTCCGCACTTAAAGGGGCATGATCAGAAAGGTGTCGCCATGTCCGCAGCGGCAACGCGGTTGGCGCGCTGGCGCTGGCATTTTTGACGTAGATCCTGTCCAGTCGTAGTAGAGGAAATTGCACCGGAAACGTGCGCGCCGGGCGTCCGTGGGCGCGGGTAAAAATCTCATCCAGCCCGGCCTGCACTTTTAACGGATGATTAGCTTTTTGCCGCCAGTCGTTGAAATCACCCGCTACCAATACCGGTTCGCCGTCCGGTAGCTCATTCACCCATTCGGCGAGCATCGCAAGCTGCGCCTGACGGTGCGCCTCACGCAGGCCCAGATGTACGCACATCACATGAATCGCTTTCCCGGTCATCGGCGGCACAATGCGGCAGTAGAGCACGCCGCGCTTTTCCGCACCATCGACCGAAACATCACGATTCTCATAATGTTCAATGGGATAACGTGAAAGAACGGCGTTACCGTGATGTCCTTCCAGGTATACGGCATTGCGACCGTAGGCGAAATCGCTCCACATGGTGTCGGCGAGAAACTCGTAGTGCGAGGTATCGGGCCAGTTTTCCACATGCAGCGGATGAACTTCGTGCGCGCCCATCACTTCCTGCAGGCAAACAATATCGGCGCTGACGGTACGCACGGCGTCGCGAAGTTCCGGCAAAATGAAGCGTCGGTTAAACGCGGTAAAGCCTTTGTGAATATTGATGGTGAGCACCTTGAACGAAAATTGTTGTGTTTGATCGGGCATAATTTTCCTGTCTTTGCCTCTTATCTCATTGAAATAGTGTAGTCGGCGTCACAAAAAGGTGCGGTCTTACGGAATTTTCCGTAAAGTTCGGTACTCTGAATAAGTAGAGATAAATTCTTCAGGAGAGAAGCCATGAAGTGGCAACAACGTGTTCGTGTCGCAACTGGCCTAAGTTGCTGGCAGATTATGTTGCATTTACTGGTAGTGGCGCTGCTGGTGGTGGGCTGGATGAGTAAAACTCTGGTTCACGTCGGCGTAGGATTATGCGCACTGTATTGTGTCACGGTAGTGATGATGCTGGTGTTTCAGCGCCACCCCGAGCAACGCTGGCGTGAGGTGGCAGACGTGCTGGAAGAGCTGACCACGACCTGGTATTTTGGTGCAGCGCTGATTGTGCTGTGGCTGTTGTCCCGCGTACTGGAAAACAACTTTTTGCTGGCAATTGCAGGGCTGGCAATCCTTGCCGGCCCTGCGGTGGTGTCTTTGCTGGCGAAAGATAAGAAGTTACATCACCTTACGTCTAAACATCGCGTACGCCGCTGACCCTGTCGTGGCCGTTATCACCAGTAGCGGCCACAAACTATTCCACACAATATCCAGACTCGCATCCTTCAAATAAATCTGCTTGGTAATGTCCGTAAAGTGGCGAATAGGGTTAATCCACGTCAGATTTTGCAGCCACACTGGCATGTTTTCCACCGGCGAAACGTAACCGGAAAGGAGAATGGCGGGCATCATAAAGACAAATACGCCGATAAATGCCTGCTGTTGCGTTGAACAGAGCGATGAAATCAACAGACCGAATCCCACCAGCGATAAACCGTAAATCACCATCGTAAAGTAGAACAGCGCCAGCGATCCGGCGAAGGGGATTTGATACGCCCAGATACCAATCGCCAGCACAATGGTGGCCTGGAAGGTGGCGACAATTAATGCCGGTACGGCTTTGCCGATGAATATCTGCCAGGTGGTGAGGGGCGAAACCAGCAACTGATCGAGCGTACCTTGTTCACGTTCACGGGCGACGGAAAGTGAAGTGACTATCATTACGCCGATAGTGGTGATCATGGCGATCAGCGACGGCACCACAAACCATTTGTAGTCGAGATTCGGGTTATACCAGTTGCGTACCACCAGCTCGCTGTTGTTGGGTTTCGGTTTTCCTTCCAGCAGCTCCTGCTGATAATTTTTGACGATCTGTTGCAGGTAGTTGGCGGCAATTTGCGCACTGTTGGAGTTACGCCCGTCGAGGATCAACTGCAACGGCGCGGTCTGGAAGGTATCCAGTTTGCGCGAGAAGTCAGCCGGGAAACGCACCAGTAGTAACGCCTTTTGTGTGTCGATGGTCGGGCGGATCTCCTGCGGGCTTTTCAGCAGCAGCACATGGGTAAAGGCGCTGGCGCGGGCAAAACGTTGAGTAAGTTCCACCGAATGCTCGCCGTTATCTTCATCGTAGATGGCGATGGTGGCGTTGGTCACTTCCAGCGTGGCGGCGAACGGGAACAGGATCACCTGAATCAGCACGGGTAAAATCAGAATTGCGCGGGTTTGCGGTTCGCGCAGCAGCGACTGCAACTCTTTGCGGATTAACGTCCATAAGCGATGAAACATGCTCTTCTCCCTAATCCAGCCGACGTTTGGTTTTCAGCCACGTCAGGCCGATAAACATCACCGCCGAAGCGATCAAAAACAGCACGTTCACCACCAGTACCACCGGAATATTCCCGGCGAGGAACAGGCTTTGCAGGGTGCTGACGAAATAACGTGCGGGAATAATGTACGTCACCGCGCGGATCACCGCGGGCATACTGTCTATCTGAAATATAAAGCCGGAAAGCATAATCGACGGCAGAAAAGCCGCGTTCAGGGCCACCTGAGCGGCGTTGAACTGGTTGCGGGTAATCGTGGAAATCAGCAGCCCCATCCCCAGGGTACTGAGTAAAAACAGGCTGGAGATAAAAAACAGAATCAGCAGCGACCCGCGATACGGCACGCCGAGAATAAACACCGACACCAGCATACACAGCAACATCGCCAGCATCCCGAGAAAGTAATAAGGGATCAGCTTACACAGCAGCAGCTCCGTGCGGGTAATCTCCGTAGAGAGCAAAGCCTCCATGGTGCCGCGTTCCCATTCTCGCGCCACCACCAGCGAGGTGAGAATCGCGCCGATGACCGTCATGATAATGGTCACCGCACCGGGGATAATAAAGTGCTGGCTTATCGCCGCCGGGTTAAACCAGTAGCGGGTTTGTACATCAATAAGCGGTTCAAAAGTCTGCCCGTTATCCTCCGCGCGCTGCATTTGCCAGATCTGCCAGATCCCTTCGACATACCCCTGCACAAAGTTAGCGGTATTCGGCTCACTGCCGTCGGTGATCACCTGAATCGGTGCGGTGGCGTTGGCGCGCTCCATCTGTTCGGCGAAATCCACCGGAATAACCACCAGACCGCGAATTTTCCCCGCCTGCATTTTGGCGATCAGTTCCTGACGGTTATCGCTGATGGTGGCGTCGATGTAGGGCGAACCGGTCATGGTGTGGGTGAAATCCAGCGCCGCTTCGCTACGCTGTTCCAGTAAAATCCCGACGCGCAGCTTGCTGGAGTCGAGGTTAATGCCGTATCCAAAAATAAACAGCAGTAGCAGTGGGATCACTACCGCAATCAGCCAGCTACTCGGATCGCGAACAATCTGCCGCGTCTCTTTGACGCACAGCGCCCGCACGCGACGCCAGGACAGGATCGGATTACTCATTGCCATGCTCCTTATCCCAGTCGTGGATCAACTGAATAAAGGCCTGCTCCATTGTGGGATCGGGTTGCTCGTCGTTGGCCGACTGCGCTTTCAAATCATCCGGCGTGCCGCTGGCGATTAATTTCCCGCGGTACACCAGGCCGATGCGGTCGCAATATTCCGCTTCATCCATAAAGTGGGTGGTGACCATCACCGTGACGCCTTTCTCTACCATACTGTTGATATGTAGCCAAAATTCACGGCGGGTGAGGGGATCAACGCCGGACGTCGGTTCGTCGAGAAACAGAATGTCCGGTTCATGCATCAGCGAACAGGCCAGCGCCAGCCGCTGTTTAAAACCTAATGGCAGTTCATCGGTCGCGTGGGAGGCGATACTGTTCAGGCCGAACGCCTCGCTCATACGGGAGATTTTTTCGTTCTGCGCCCGACCGCGTAAGCCATACACACCAGAGAAAAAGCGTAAATTCTGTTCGACCGTCAGGTTGCCGTAGAGCGAAAATTTTTGCGCCATATAGCCGAGATGCTGGCGCGCTTTACCAGAACTCTCTTTCAGATCCATGCCCAGCACCAGCGCCTGACCAGAGGTCGGTACCAGCAAACCGCACATCATCTTAAAGGTGGTCGATTTACCCGCGCCGTTTGGTCCGAGCAAACCAAAAATCTCCCCGCGTTTAACGGCAAAGTTGACGTGATCGGTGGCGGCAAAATCACCAAATTTCTTGGTTAGTTCCTTCGCTTCGATCACCGTCTCGCCGGGTGTGCCTTCTACCGTATGTAATATTGCGCCCAGCGGCGATTCCGAGGTTCCGGCACCGCCCAGCAAATCAATAAACGCATCTTCAAAACGCGGCGTAGTTTCGTTGATGTCGATTTCCGGCATCCCGTCGGCATGGCGAATATCGTCTGGCGTGGTCTCTTTTTTGAGGATCAGACGTACCGATTTCCCCTGAATCATGCCGTCGCTGACCTGCGGCAGTTTCAATGCCCGTTGCAACAGTTTGCGGTTGCCCTCGTGCGGGCTGGTCATCAGAAAGCTGCGTCCGGCCATGGTTTGAGTCAGGGCCGTCGGTTCTCCCTGATACAGCAGCTCGCCTTCGTTCATCAGTAACACGTCACGGCACTGCTCGGCTTCGTCGAGATACGAGGTACTCCAGAGGATTAACATCCCTTCGCCCGCCAGCTCATGCACCATCTGCCACAGTTCGCGCCGTGAGATAGGGTCAACGCCGACGCCGGGTTCATCGAGCAGCAACACTTTCGGTTCGCCCACCAGGGTACAGGCCAGGCCAAGTTTTTGTTTCATCCCACCGGAGAGCTTGCCCGCCAGGCGTCCGGTAAACGGGCCAAGAGACGTAAACTCCAGCAGGCGAGCAAAAGTTTGCTTCCGTGCCTCGCCGGTGACGCTGCGCAAATCCGCGTACAGATTGAGGTTCTCCATCACCGTCAGATCTTCATACAGACCAAATTTCTGCGGCATATAGCCGAGCACGGCGTGCAGCGCAGCGTCATTTTTGATCGGATCAAAGCCAATCACCGTGGCACTGCCGCTGTCGGGTTTCAGTAATCCCGCCAGCATCCGCATCAGCGTGGTTTTGCCCGCACCGTCCGGCCCAACCAGCCCCGTCACATAACCGGCGTGAATGGTGCAGTCGAGCGGTGCGACGGCGGGCTTGTCCATGCCCGGAAAGCGTTTTTCCAGGCCGTTCAGCGTGATAACGGCATCATTCATGTCCTGCCTCGTCACCGAATTGCACCGTTACCGGCATTCCCTGGCGTAACGCATCATCGGCGTCGGTCACCACAATACGCAGGCGATAGACGAGGTCGGTACGCAGATCCGGTGTTTCGACGGTTTTCGGGGTAAATTCAGCAGTCGGCGAAACGAAACCAATCTGCCCGTGATACGGCTTGTCCGGGCGACCATCGGTATAAAGCAACACTTTGCGCCCCGGCTGGGCCTGGTCAAGATTACGTTCATCAACATAGGCGCGTACCCACACCGGACGCGTCAGCGAGACGGTAAATACCGTGCCACCTTCATTAAGCACCGTGCCGGGCTCTACCGCGCGCGTTAACAGCGTGCCATCAGACGGAGCGACCAGCGTCGAATCCTGCAAATTCAGCTCCGCCTGCGCCAGTTGCGCCTGCGCTTGTTCGAGGCTGGCTTTCGCCTGGGCGATGTCCTGTTCGCGGTTACCGGAACGGTACTGACGCAATTTATCCTGCGCTGATTTCAGCGTGGCCTGCGCCTGGTCGCGCGAGGAGCGGGCATTTTCCAGGTCATTTGCCGAAATGGTGCGGCTTTTCCACAGTCCTTGCTGGCGGTTATAGAAGTTCTGCGCATAGTCATAGGCAGCTTGCGCCTGTTTCACCGCTGCGGCGGCCTGAGCGATTTCTTCATCTCGATACCCGGCAAGCATCAGGTCATACTGCGCCTGAGCCACCGAAACGCCCGCTTTCGCCTGCATCAGGGCAATCTCATACGGCTTGTGATCCAGTTCGCCCAGCACCTGGCCCGCTTTGATCGCATCACCTTCGTCCACCGCCAGCGACTCAACGCGCCCCCCAACACGGAAACTAAGATTCACCGTACGAATATCCACGTTGCCATACAGCGTCAGGCCGTTATCCTGGCGGCTTTGATACCACCAGTAGCCTCCGGCAACCACGGCGGCAAGTACTACTACCGCCAGTCCGATCACGACAGGTTTTTTCATCACTACAAACTCCTTTGCGATAATCCTTGCAAAATCAGGTCAATATGACAGGTCACCGTCTGGTTGATCAGTTCGGTCTTTTCTTCATCGAACGCGGTCCAGCCGGTACGTAACAGAATAGTTTCTTTGCCAAGACGAAACGCCAGAATCTCACCAATCAACGCATGGGTATGAAGGATCATGCGGGTATCGCTAGCGTCGCAGCCGGTCCAGGCGGCAATCAGGCGTGTAAGGTGACTGTGTAGCGGACTAATCACCTGTTCGTGCACCAGGTGGTAGGCTGCCGTGGGAGAGAGCTGCTCACGGGAGATAAATTTGCTGAGGTTGACGGTGTCATCCTGGGTGAGCAGCTTAATCATGTTTCTGCAGGCGCGAAGGATCAGTTCACGGATGGCTGCCCGATCCGGCTGTGGTTGTGCGAACAAACGTTCGGCTTCTTCGGCGTGTGGACGGAACTGCTCGCCAATAAAATCAGCAATCCACTGGGCGCAGGCGAGGTACAAATCTTCTTTCGAACCGAAGTAGTAGGTGATGGCTGCGATATTCTGCCCGGCCTGGGCGGCTATCTCGCGGGTGGTGGCGTTCATTCCATATTCACCAAACTGTGCCAGTGCCGCAGCAATCAGCTGTTTTTTCGCCTGTTCACCCTTGATTGTCATGGCAGGATTATTCATCGCACAGTCCATTCTTAATCAAATGATTGATTAAGATTATGACTCCATAGGGGAGTTGTCCAGTATGGCTAAGAATTTTAGCTACGCCAGTCACAGGGATAATTTATGCGCTGCGTCACAAAAACTGCTACACTCCGCTCCCTCATGACATTGTGGTTTTTGTCATTTTCCTTTTCAGTATCTCCCTGAAAACTACACCGGTAACGGTCGGGGCGGTTCGGAGTAGTTATGTCTTTCGATTCTTTGGGTTTAAGCCCTGATATCCTGCGCGCCGTTGCCGAGCAGGGTTACCGTGAACCCACCCCTATTCAGCAGCAGGCGATCCCTGCGGTGCTGGAAGGCCGCGACCTGATGGCCAGCGCCCAGACCGGTACCGGCAAAACAGCGGGCTTTACGCTGCCGCTGTTGCAACACCTGATCACTCGCCAGCCGCACGCCAAAGGGCGTCGTCCGGTACGCGCGCTCATTCTTACCCCGACCCGTGAACTGGCGGCGCAGATTGGCGAAAACGTCCGTGATTACAGCAAATATCTGAACATTCGTTCGCTGGTGGTGTTTGGCGGTGTCAGCATTAACCCACAAATGATGAAGTTGCGCGGCGGCGTTGATGTGCTGGTGGCAACGCCGGGACGTCTGCTGGACCTGGAACATCAAAATGCAGTGAAGCTGGATCAGGTTGAAATCCTCGTCCTTGATGAAGCTGACCGCATGCTCGACATGGGCTTTATCCACGATATCCGTCGCGTGTTAACAAAACTGCCAGCGAAGCGCCAGAACCTGTTGTTCTCCGCGACCTTCTCTGACGATATTAAAGCCCTGGCGGAAAAACTGTTGCACAACCCGCTGGAAATCGAAGTGGCACGCCGCAATACTGCGTCTGATCAGGTGACCCAGCACGTTCACTTTGTCGATAAGAAACGCAAACGCGAATTGCTGTCGCATATGATTGGGAAAGGGAACTGGCAGCAGGTGCTGGTGTTTACCCGTACCAAACATGGCGCTAACCATCTGGCTGAACAGCTTAATAAAGACGGCATCCGTAGTGCGGCGATCCACGGTAATAAATCGCAAGGTGCGCGTACTCGTGCGCTGGCCGATTTTAAATCGGGCGATATTCGTGTACTGGTGGCAACTGACATCGCTGCGCGCGGTCTGGATATCGAAGAGTTGCCGCACGTCGTCAACTATGAGTTACCAAACGTACCGGAAGATTATGTTCACCGTATCGGGCGTACTGGCCGTGCGGCGGCAACTGGCGAAGCATTGTCGCTGGTGTGTGTTGATGAACACAAACTGCTGCGTGATATCGAAAAACTGCTGAAAAAAGAGATCCCGCGCATTGCGATTCCGGGGTATGAGCCGGACCCGTCAATCAAAGCCGAACCGATCCAGAACGGTCGCCAGCAACGTGGCGGCGGTCGTGGACAGGGCGGTGGTCGCGGTCAACAGCAACCACGCCGTACGGAAAGTGGTGCGAAGTCTGGTAACGCGAAGCCCGCAGAAAAACCGTCTCGTCGTCTCGGCGATGCCAAACCGGCAGGCGAACAACAACGTCGCCGCCGTCCGCGTAAACCTGCCGCTGCGCAGTAATCTTTTATGCCGGGCTATGCCCGGCATGAGACTGATGACAAACACAAAACTGCCTGATGCGCTACGCTTATCAGGCCTACGTGAACTCTGCAATATATTGAATGTGCATGTTTTTGTAGGCCGGATAAGGCGCTCGCGCCGCATCCGGCATTTCACAACAAGCACTTGTCAGCCATTTGCGAGCGCGGCAAAAAGATTTCTCTGTTTTAACGCCCACAAGCCACCCGATGCGTTACTTCTCCGCAGCCAATTGTCCGCGCAACGCCATTAAAAGGTACCCCAGGCGATTCTTGCCCTGACCATTACCGCCATCTCCCCAGTAAGCATCATTTTGCGTATGCTCAACCAGTTTTGCGGACGCGGTTGCCCGCAAGAGTGTACGCAGTTCTGCATGTTGTTCGAATTTAGCGCGAAGCGCTTTACGCATCATCCTGCTGGTTATTGCGAGCCGCTTTCCCGAAACAGAAAAACCATTACCCCTGAAAACCGAAAAATGCCACAATATTGGCTGTTTATACAGTATTTCAGGTTTTCTCATGGCATTAACCGCCGCGCTTAAAGCGCAAATTGCCGCCTGGTATAAGGCGCTTCAGGAACAGATCCCCGACTTTATTCCCCGTGCGCCGCAGCGGCAGATGATTGCGGACGTCGCCAAAACGCTGGCCGGAGAAGAAGGGCGGCATCTGGCGATTGAAGCCCCTACCGGCGTTGGGAAAACGCTCTCCTATTTGATCCCCGGCATCGCCATTGCCCGCGAAGAGCAAAAAACGCTGGTGGTAAGTACCGCCAACGTGGCATTGCAGGATCAGATCTACAGCAAAGATTTACCGCTGCTGAAAAAGATCATTCCCGATCTTAAATTCACTGCCGCTTTTGGGCGTGGGCGCTACGTTTGCCCGCGTAATCTGACAGCGCTCGCCAGCACTGAGCCCACGCAACAGGATCTGCTGGCGTTTCTTGACGATGAACTGACGCCGAACAATCAGGAAGAGCAAAAACGTTGTGCGAAGCTGAAGGGCGATCTCGACACTTATAAATGGGATGGTCTGCGCGATCATACTGATATCGCTATAGATGATGATCTCTGGCGTCGTTTGAGTACCGACAAGGCCAGCTGCCTCAACCGCAACTGTTATTACTATCGCGAATGCCCGTTTTTTGTCGCTCGTCGGGAAATTCAGGAAGCGGAAGTGGTGGTGGCAAACCATGCGCTGGTGATGGCGGCGATGGAAAGCGAAGCGGTATTGCCTGACCCGAAAAATTTACTGCTGGTGCTGGACGAAGGTCATCACCTGCCGGATGTGGCGCGGGATGCGCTGGAGATGAGCGCCGAAATCACCGCGCCGTGGTATCGGCTACAGCTGGACTTGTTCACGAAACTGGTCGCTACCTGCATGGAGCAGTTTCGCCCGAAGACCATCCCGCCGCTGGCGATCCCTGAACGTTTGAATGCGCATTGTGAAGAGTTGTATGAGCTTATCGCCTCGTTAAACAACATTCTCAATCTCTACATGCCTGCCGGGCAGGAGGCAGAGCACCGTTTTGCGATGGGCGAACTGCCAGATGAAGTGCTGGAGATCTGCCAGCGGCTGGCAAAACTCACCGAGATGCTGCGTGGCCTGGCGGAGTTATTTCTTAACGATTTAAGTGAGAAAACCGGCAGCCATGACATTGTACGTCTGCATCGGTTGATTTTGCAGATGAACCGCGCATTGGGGATGTTCGAGGCGCAAAGCAAACTCTGGCGGCTGGCGTCTCTGGCGCAATCTTCCGGTGCGCCGGTGACCAAATGGGCGACGCGGGAAGAGCGCGAAGGGCAGCTACACCTTTGGTTTCACTGCGTGGGAATACGTGTCAGCGATCAGCTGGAAAGGCTGCTGTGGCGCAGTATTCCGCACATTATTGTTACCTCCGCAACCTTGCGTTCGCTGAACAGTTTTTCGCGTTTGCAGGAGATGAGTGGGCTGAAAGAGAAAGCGGGCGACCGTTTTGTGGCACTGGATTCCCCTTTTAACCACTGTGAACAGGGCAAAATTGTTATTCCCCGGATGCGCGTTGAGCCTTCCATCGACAACGAAGAGCAGCACATTGCCGAAATGGCGGCCTTTTTCCGTGAACAGGTGGAGAGCAAAAAACATCTCGGTATGTTGGTGCTGTTTGCCAGCGGGCGTGCGATGCAGCGCTTTCTCGACTATGTGACGGATTTACGCCTGATGTTGCTGGTGCAGGGCGATCAGCCACGTTATCGCTTAGTTGAACTGCACCGCAAACGCGTTGCCAACGGTGAGCGTAGCGTGCTGGTGGGCTTACAGTCCTTTGCCGAAGGTCTTGATCTGAAAGGCGATCTGCTCAGCCAGGTGCATATCCACAAGATCGCTTTTCCGCCCATCGACAGCCCGGTGGTGATCACCGAAGGTGAATGGCTGAAAAGCCTCAACCGCTATCCGTTTGAGGTGCAAAGCCTGCCGAGCGCTTCGTTTAACCTGATTCAGCAGGTTGGGCGACTGATTCGAAGCCACGGTTGCTGGGGGGAAGTGGTTATCTACGACAAACGCTTGCTGACCAAAAATTATGGCAAGCGACTACTGGATGCATTACCGGTATTTCCGATAGAGCAACCGGAAGTCCCTGAAGGTATAGTTAAAAAGAAAGAAAAAACGAAATCCCCACGCCGTCGGCGGCGTTAATGATGTGAGTCAGGTAAGGAGTCGTAAATGGACTATCGCAAAATCATTAAAGAGATCGGGCGCGGGAAAAACCACGCGCGCGATTTAGACCGGGATACTGCGCGCGGTCTGTATGCCCATATGCTCAATGGTGAAGTCCCTGACCTTGAGTTGGGCGGCGTATTGATTGCGCTACGTATCAAAGGGGAAGGGGAAGCAGAGATGCTCGGCTTTTACGAAGCCATGCAAAATCACACCATCAAGCTGACGCCGCCTGCAGGCAAGCCGATGCCGATTGTCATCCCCAGTTACAACGGCGCGCGTAAACAGGCCAACCTGACGCCGTTGCTGGCGATTCTGCTGCACAAACTCGGTTTTCCTGTGGTGGTTCACGGGGTTAGCGAAGATCCAACCCGCGTGCTGACCGAAACCATTTTCGAACTGATGGGTATTACGCCAACGTTGCACGGCGGGCAGGCGCAGGCGAAGCTCGACGAACATCAACCTGTCTTTATGCCTGTCGGCGCGTTTTGCCCGCCGCTGGAAAAACAACTGGCGATGCGCTGGCGGATGGGCGTGCGTAACAGTGCACATACCCTGGCGAAACTGGCGACGCCATTTGCCGAAGGTGAGGCACTGCGTCTTTCCAGCGTTTCGCATCCGGAATACATTGGACGCGTCGCGAAGTTCTTTAGTGATATCGGCGGGCGGGCGCTACTTATGCATGGTACTGAAGGTGAAGTGTATGCTAATCCGCAGCGCTGCCCGCAGATCAATCTCATTGACCGTGAAGGGATGCGGGTACTGTATGAAAAACAGGACACTGCTGGTAGCGAGTTACTGCCACAAGCAAAAGATCCGGAAACCACGGCGCAGTGGATTGAGCGTTGCCTTGCTGGCAGCGAACCGATTCCTGAATCGCTGAAAATCCAGATGGCTTGCTGCCTGATGGCTACGGGTGAAGCGGCAACTATCAACGACGGCCTGGCGCGCATTAATCAGGCATTTTAATTTTTATCTCAGCCGGATGAGCCATGTCATCCGGCTTTTACCCCACCGCAATATGAAATTCCTGCATCTTTATTGACCTTCCCGCGCCCGGCGTGCAGCATAAAAAAACAACAAACACATAACATAAACAGGAGTTAACCATGGAAAGTGGTCATCGCTTTGATGCTCAGACGCTGCACAGTTTTATTCAGGCTGTATTTCGTCAGATGGGTAGCGAGGAACAGGAAGCGAAATTAGTTGCCGATCATTTAATCGCGGCAAACCTGGCAGGGCATGATTCACATGGTATTGGCATGATCCCAAGCTATGTGCGTTCCTGGAGTCAGGGGCATCTGCAAATTAATCATCATGCCAAAATCGTTAAAGAGGCGGGGGCGGCGGTCACGCTCGATGGCGATCGCGCATTTGGTCAGGTCGCGGCACACGAAGCGATGGCGCTGGGGATTGAGAAAGCGCATCAGCACGGCATTGCCGCCGTGGCGCTACATAACTCGCATCATATCGGCCGTATCGGTTACTGGGCGGAGCAGTGTGCAGCGGCGGGGTTTGTCTCTATCCACTTTGTTAGCGTGGTCGGTATTCCAATGGTCGCGCCGTTCCACGGTCGCGACAGCCGCTTTGGCACCAATCCGTTCTGTGTGGTTTTCCCTCGTAAAGATAATTTCCCGCTGTTGCTCGATTACGCCACCAGCGCCATTGCATTTGGCAAAACCCGCGTCGCCTGGCATAAAGGCGTCCCCGTGCCGCCAGGTTGCCTGATTGACGTTAACGGCGTGCCGACGACCAATCCGGCGGTAATGCAGGAGTCGCCGTTGGGTTCGCTGTTGACCTTTGCCGAACATAAAGGCTACGCCCTTGCAGCGATGTGTGAAATTCTTGGCGGGGCGCTTTCTGGCGGTAAAACGACGCATCAGGAAACGTTACAAACCAGTCCCGATGCCATTCTTAACTGCATGACTACTATCATTATCAACCCGGAACTGTTCGGCGCGCCGGATTGTAGTGCACAGACCGAAGCCTTTGCCGAGTGGGTGAAAGCCTCGCCGCATGATGAAGATAAACCGATTTTGCTACCGGGCGAGTGGGAAGTGAACACGCGTCGCGAACGGCAGGAGCAGGGGATTCCACTGGATGCGGGAAGCTGGCAGGCCATTTGTGATGCGGCGCGGCAGATTGGTATGCCGGAAGAGACGTTGCAGGCTTTCTGTCAGCAGTTAGCCAGCTAAAAAAAAGCCCGTCCAGTGGCGGACGGGCGAACAAGGGTAACATAGGATCAATGAGGGTTAGAGCATATGCGTCTGTCGGCAAACAGACAGGGAAATACTTGTGCTGAACGTAGCGTAAACGCCTGATCCAGCCAACGGTTCGGATTTTGTAGGTCTGATAAGACGCGGTAGCGTCGCATCAGGCATCTGTTGCCGGATGCGGCGTAAACGCCTTATCTGTCCTACGAATTACTTATAAATTACCGCAGTACCGCTTAATTTATTGTTGTTGGTGGCGGAAGTAATGCTGTATCCACTGGCACCGGCCGCCGCGGCTTTCTCAGCCAGTTTCGCTTCCAGGGCATCGAGGGTGGATGCGCCATCGGCAGAAACCACGCCGATTTTATTCATGTTCTGTGCCTGGGATGCCGTTACCGGTTCCGCCGCGAACACGCCAAATGACAGAGTTGAAAGAGCCATAGCAGCAACAACAATATTGATAGTTTTCATAATTAATCTCTCGCAGGTGATTTTTGTATAAGTGACGTTGTTTCGTCGATGTGATGAGTATCACGTTTTTTTACGAGAGATAAAATCGAAGAGAATTGACCGCCTTGTTCAAATAAATTGATTGATATCTAACATACTGATAAACCATTTATTTGTTGTATTTATGAATCCGTTTTGTACCGCGTGGTGCTCACGGCAGCGTTAAAGGCACGGAATGCCACGCAAAATACAAATTACACTCACTAAACATCCCGTCAGTTGCAGTTAACGTAACTGGCTGTCTTTCGAACCTCTGCGATTATATCCTGTATAAGCTGGTTTTTGTAAATCTTTATCCTGTTGGCAATGAATGCATAAGCGCACGCCAGGAATGGCTTCCCGACGGGCCTGCGGGATAGGGGCACCGCACTCTTCACATTCATACAGGCTTTCGCCACGCGGAATTTCACCCCGAGCGCGGGCAATCGCATCTTCAATTGTACTGTTGATCTGTTCGTTGACGGCGTCATCATTAGCCCAACCGGATGCCATATCGTCCTCCCCATATCAATACTTGTACAGTTAAGTGTAGCTAATATAGGGACGAACTCGGGCAGTTCAAGCGTCAGATCTCCGACCATTCCCGCAGCAGATTATGATAAAGATTGAGCAGTGACAGGATCTCTTCACTTTCGCCGTAGCGGCTTTTCAGCGACTGAATATTGTTGTCCAGTTCAAACAGCATGGCGCGCTTTTTATCATCACGGATCATCGACTGGATCCACATAAATGATGCCACTCGCACGCCGCGGGTTACGGGTGTCACGCAATGCAGGCTGCTGGAGGGATACAACACCAGATCGCCTGCCGGGAGTTTTACCCGATGTTGCCCGAAGGTGTCATTAACGACCAGTTCGCCGCCGTCGTAGCTTTCTGGATCGCTTAAAAACAGCGTGGCAGAAAGGTCAGTGCGCATCCAGCCGTTTTGTGGATGGCTGCGTACTGCGCCATCCACATGAAAACCATAGGTTTCATTGTTCTGATAGCGATTAAACAGCGGCGTGGAAAGGGTACGCGGCAAGGCCGCGGCAAAGAACAAAGCATGTTGGTTAACCGCGTTCAGCACCTCATTTTGCAGGGCGGCGTACAGGGCGCTGCGGGTGTCTACTTGTTGATTGTTCTTAACTTGCGCACCTTGTGCGCCGGTGGTGACGCGCCCATCCACCCATTCGGCTTGTTCCAGGTGTTCGCGAAAACGGGCGACGTCCTGTGGCGATAACACGCCGGGAATGTGGTACATCATACAAGTTCTCCAAAAAGTGGGGCCTGCGCCCCACACCGATTTTTAACAGCAGGCAATGGTGCTCAGGTGCCGGATGCGGCGTGAACGCCTTATCCGGCCTACCAAATGATGTGAATTCAGTGTATTGCACAACCTTGTAGGCCTGATAAGCGCAGCGCATCAGGCAGTCCTGCTCTCGCCATCAACATTAGTGAGCCTTGCGCCCCACATCTGAATCAGAAATGCATATTAGCTGTGAGCAAGAAGGTTCTTGGCTCGCCCGGGTGATAACGGTAGCCGCTCTTATTGATTGAGGCGACGTAATCGGTATCAAACAGGTTGTAGACGTTTAGCTGGAAGTCGAGATTGCGATTAACCCGATACCCCAGTTTGGCGTCGGCGACCCAATAACCTTCGGTAAACGCTGGCGTTCCCACCGCGCCGTCTGAACCTTTATGCATACTGCCGATATACCGTGCGCCCGCACCAACAGAAATATCATCGCTTGCCTGATACTGGCTCCATAAGGTGAAGGCGTGTTCCGGGGTATACGGCAGCGATGAGGAACCATCCTGGGCAACATCTTTGCCGTTTTTGATAGTTGCTTTTTGCTGGGTATAGCCGCCAATCATCTGCCATGCGGGGGTGATATTCCCGGCCACGGATATCTCGTAGCCTTCGACACGTTTCTTACCATATTGCGAATAAGTCCCGTCATCATTTTGCTCAACTTCATTTTCAATATCAGTACGGAACAGCGCGGCGGTAAGTAGCAGGCGTTTATCCAGAACCTGCCATTTGGTGCCAATCTCGCTGGTGTTGGCTTTTTGTGGTTTAAAATCGGTGCGGTTGGCACTGTTACCGCTGCCAGACTGCGCAAGGGCGAAGTTGTTGCCGCCCGGCGGCTGCTGGGAAACGGCATAGTTAATATAGACATTGCCGTTTTCCGTCAGGTGATACAGCGCCCCGGCTTTCCAGTTCACCAGATTGCCCGACTTGGCGGTGTCGACGGTGGTGACCGGAGAACCTTTTGCCACGCCAGCAGGGCAGGTGATGGCACCGCGCCCGCTGCCGCCGCAGGCGGTAGCACTGTCATATTCAGTATGATAATTATCCAGACGGATCCCGCCGTTCAGCTCAAAATCACGGGTGATTTGCAGCGTATCGAAGGCATAAATTGCGAAGGTATCCGTCTGACCATTGGCGTTTGCGCCGTTGCGCGTCAGGCCGCCGGGATGAATGCTGCTGTCAGGATGATAAATATTTACCGCCGGTAACGTCACCGGATTAACGCCATAGTTAGTCTGTGTTTCGCGGGTAAATTCCACGCCGGTACTGAGATCATGACCGATAGCGCCGGTATAGAATGTCGAGGTCAGGTTGGTCTGGTTGGTGAGAATTTTGTTACTCACATCTTTGGTATTCGCCGTGCGTGACCACGTCCAGCTATTCACATCGCTGGTGGGCTGGGTAATATTCGACGCTCCACCCATAATCGCCGTCATCAGGTAATCCTGCTTTACGCGCGACCAACGCGTAGTGTTGCGAATGGTGGCGTTATCGTTGATGTCGTGCTCAAAACGCATGGTAGCGGTGTCGGTGATCGAATCGTCGTAATCGGAATCTGTGCCGTAAAAGTTATGAGTATCAACTTTTCCGGAATGATTCAGGGCTGCTGTTCCCGCAGATGGGGCAGAATAACCCGGTAAACCGATAGTCGGAATGCCGCCGTCTGGCGTGTTGTGCTGGGTGACATGCAGATAATTAAGATACAAACGATTCGCTGTACCAAGGCCAAAAGCGACAGAAGGGGCGACGCCGTAACGCTCATTTTTGACTTTGTCGCGTCCGGCATCGTGCGTTTTTTCGCCCATTACATTCAGGCGCACCGCAGTGGTATCACCAATGACCTGATTGACGTCCAGCGTGCCGCGGCGGAACCAGGCGCTGCCAATACTGGCGGAGGCGTCAATGCCGGAATCATTGCGCGGCTGTTTGCTGATCATATTGATCGAGCCTGTCGGTGCGCTGCGCCCGTAGTCGGTGCCGGACGGCCCTTTAATTACTTCGACCTGCTCGGTATTGAAGGTGTCGCGCGAGACGCTGCCGATATCGCGAATGCCATCGATATAAATACTGTTAGAGGTATCGGCACCGCGCATATAAATGGCGTCGCCAGTGGTGGAGTTACCGTTCTCACCCGCAAAAAACGCACCCACGCCGGGGACGTTTTTGAGCGCGTCGGTAAGGTTGGTTGCACCCTGATCTTTAATCACTTGTTCAGAAATCACTGTCATCGTGCGGGTAGTATCCGCTACCGGACGCGAGAATTTCGGATCGGCAGATTGTTGTGGCGCATAAAGCGAAGGCGTTGATGCTTCGACAACCAGCGTGTCATCCGCGTTAGCTTGCCCTTCGGCAGCGAGTGCCTGCGCCACAGGCGTAATACCAATACAAAGACCGGCAAAGAACGTGAGCGAATGAAATTGTCTGGCAGGGAAATTGCGATTGTTTTCCATTTTGCAGGTGACTTTTTCTTATATGGTGAAATTTTCACTGTCACGAGAAAGCATCTCTGCGGATGCGATGCCACTGTTAATCCCGTGATAGCGTCCGTGCAAGTGATAATAATTTTGATAAGCATTATCACTTGGCGCGATTTTCTATCACCCATTGCGCGAAAAAGAAATACATTTATTTACATTACGTTCATATTTGATGTTTTTTGCTTACAAATTGGACGAAAACTGCATCCAGAGGCGAATGCAGTTACGTTTGTGGGGTTATTTGTAGATGATTGCAGTACCGAACATCTGGTCATTTCCGCCTGCGGAATTAATGACATAACCTTTCGCGCCTTGTTCGCGCGCTTTTTCTGCCAGTTTATCCTCCAGATCGCTTAGGTTTGATGCGCCAGTTGCCGAAACGGTACCGGCGGGCCGTAGTTGACCACTGTCCAGGTTACTCATCGGTTGCGCGGCATAAGCCGTGAGAGAGATTCCGCTCAGGACGGTGGCAATCAGTAGTGTGAGGCACTTTTTCATAATGACATCCTCATAAATACAACGGGTAGTGCCAGATAAGTGTAGGTCGCCTGCGCGATGAAAATGACGCAAAAAATTGACAGAGATGCGCTTATTTTTTGAACGATATGTTTTTACAAAATAAGACAAATCAATGACATGCATGATGATGATTTTTATGGTGAATTGCCATAAACCATAGCCATGTGAAGGTTTTTAGAAATGATAAACGCAGCCAGATATTTACCCTGTCGCGTTATGCGGGTATCTTACGCCGCTGCTTAAAGGAGAATGCTATGTCCGCCCAGAAACCGGGGTTGCATCCGCGCAACCGTCATCACAGCCGCTACGATCTCGCCACGCTTTGTCAGGTCAATCCTGAACTCAGGCAATTCCTCACGCTTACACCCGCCGGGGAGCAAAGCGTAGACTTTGCCAATCCGCTGGCGGTGAAGGCGCTCAATAAGGCGTTGCTGGCCCATTTTTACGCCGTAGCGAACTGGGATATCCCGGACGGTTTTCTCTGCCCGCCAGTACCGGGCCGGGCGGATTATATTCATCACCTTGCCGATTTACTGGCTGAAGCAAGCGGAACAATTCCAGCTAATGCCAGCATTCTGGATATCGGCGTTGGTGCGAACTGTATTTATCCGCTGATTGGCGTACATGAATATGGCTGGCGTTTTACCGGTAGTGAAACCAGCAGCCAGGCGTTAAGCAGTGCGCAGGCGATCATCAGTGCTAATCCGGGGCTTAACCGCGCTATTCGTCTGCGTCGGCAAAAAGAGAGTGGGGCGATTTTTAACGGCATCATCCATAAAAACGAGCAATACGATGCGACCTTGTGTAACCCGCCATTCCACGATTCCGCCGCTGCGGCACGGGCAGGTAGTGAACGTAAACGCCGTAACCTGGGGCTGAACAAAGACGATGCACTGAACTTTGGTGGTCAGCAACAGGAGTTGTGGTGTGAAGGCGGTGAGGTCGCTTTTATCAAAAAGATGATTGAAGAGAGCAAAGGCTTCGCGAAGCAGGTGATGTGGTTTACCTCGCTGGTATCTCGTGGTGAAAACTTACCGCCGTTGTATCGTGCTCTGACGGACGTAGGTGCGGTGAAGGTGGTAAAAAAAGAGATGGCCCAGGGGCAAAAGCAGAGCCGCTTTATAGCCTGGACCTTTATGAACGACGAGCAGCGCCGCCGTTTTGTCAATCGCCAGCGTTAAAGCGTTGGCTCCCCCGGCGGCAACGGTTCAGCCGGGGCCGCGCCCGGAGCTGGCAGCACCTGATAAGTCTGCACCGGCGCGCGAACACCCGCCAGGTCGAAATGTTTTTTCACCTGGCTGTCGAGGGCAAAGCGGACCGTCCACTGTTTGAGTGGCAGCGTGGTGAACGAAACACGCAGTGTAAACGCGGTATTGCTTAAGCCGACAATCCCGGCAAAGTTCGGTTCACCAATAACCAGCCCGCGAATTTCTTCGTTTTCCATCAATTCTGCTACCGCATCTTTCAGTGCCTGATTGGCTTTATCAGCATCTTCATGGCGATCAACATCGTAGTTTGCCACTACCGAACCAATACCGCGGACGAAGTTAGCAAAGGTGGTTATCGAAGACCACGGAATGATGTGATACGCCCCGGTATCCTGGCGCACGCCCACGGAGCGAATCGACATCCGTTCCACAGTGCCGGTCAACGGCCCGATAGTCACCAAATCTCCAGTGTTCATGCCGTTTTCAAACTGAATAAATACTCCGGTAATAATATCTTTCACCAGCGTTTGCGAACCAAACGAGATAGCCAGACCTAATGCCCCGGCACCTGCCAGCAATGGCGCGATATTGACGCCGATTTCCGACAACACAATCATGATGGTGATGGTACTGATAATCACCGCCAGCGCGTTACGGAACAGCGTCAGCAGGGTTCGCGTACGGGCGCTGGGTAGCGGGCGGCCATGAATATCCGAAGCCAGCCGGTTTTCTATCAAACTGGCGAGCACCGTCCAGCCAACCGCCGAGAAGAAAAGAATGAGTGCGATACGGATCAGGATATCTACGGTTTTCTGCCCCGCGCCGTTTTGCAGCCAGTTCCAGAAATCGAACAATCCCCATGCGCTCAACAGCAGCATTACCGCCACGCAGACTGTCAGAATACGCGCTGTTTTCAGTGCCGCCGAAAGCCAGCCATTCAGCCGTTTTTGCAGCTCCGGATAATTTCGCTGAGTATGTGGCGAGAGGGTGATGGTTTTCGCCAGCCAGCGGGAAAACATACCGGAAACAAATGCTGCGATACCAATAATCGCCAGGCTGCGCACCGTTGCACCCATCATAAATTTCAGGCTGTTGCCCGGATCGAACAACGAAAAGAAAAACAGCACGATAAAATAGGCGCTTGCCAGCCAGTGCCACACCAGCGCAAAGGCGCGGATAAACAGGCTGAAAAAGGCCAGCGAATGCTCCGCAAAGTTGAGCAAATGCTGGGTGATCTCTTTTTTATTACGAAAAATCAGGTACAACGCCCAGACGGTCATGCACAGCATAATGATGACGTTCGCCAGCGCACCTATCTGTACATTCACCTGATTAGAGATAATCGGCACAGCCACAATCAGACCATAGCCAATCAGGCTGCTTAACCAGCTCAGGCGACGACTCCAGTAACGGGCGGTCTCGTCATGAATCGTGAACGGGCGCAGTTCAGCTACGTTTGGGCAAAAAATCAGGCGTAGTACGGCTTTGAAAAATTCAATCAGGGCAAAGGCGTTGAGAAACAAACTTTGTTGGAAAGCGATAGTGCGACTGCCCGCATTCAGGTTGTCGCTTAATACCTGGCCGACAAATAATGTCAGTGCCAGTAACAGCAGGTCGATAATAAACGCCCCGATGATCATCGCCGGAAGCTGCAACCAGTTACTGCGCTCACGATTTTTTTGCCGCGCCCACTGGCCCATTTTGCGATACAGCGGCAGTGCGCACAGACGAATCAGCCAGTAAAAACCAAACACTAATACCGCTAACATTGAAAAGTGGGTCAGCGCATTGCTGAAGGTTTGTGGATTAAACGGCTTATGCGGGGAGCCGGTGATATTGCGATAAAGTTGCCCGAAGCGGGCGGAAAGGGCTTCACCATAATGGCGGCTGACTTCGGTGACTTTTTGCAGCACGGTTTGCTCTTCAACCAGCGTCGGCGGCACGATCTTCGGTACGGGTTCCGCAGGAGGCGTAGCGGCGACGGTGCGCAACTGGTCGATCAACTCTTTACGCGAGGTGTCATTATCCAGCACATCCGCCAGTGCGCCATAGGCCGCTTTTTTTTGTTCGATATCCGGTTCCGGGGCCGGTTCAGTCGTTGAGTCCGTTGTCGTTGTGGTTGTAACGCCGGGTATGGATACCGCGTGGGCAGGTGCGCCCAACAGGCAGAAGAGGATGAACAGGATCCACCGCATGACTCCTCCAGTGAGAAAACAGAGCAAAAAGATAAGTATAGATGCTGGGGGAGAGGCGATTTTAAATGAGAGGAATCTGGTGTGCCTCCCTTTCGGGGGAAAGGGAGGCAGAGAAGTTAAGAGACGTGCTGCAAAAATTCCTGCAAGCGCTGGCTCGGCGGGTTCTTGATCAACACCTGCGGATCGCCATCTTCTGCAATCCGGCCTTTGTCGATAAAGATCAGGCGCGAAGCTACTTTCTCGGCAAAACCGATTTCGTGGGTCACGATCACCATCGTCATCCCTTCTTCAGCCAGATCCTGCATAACCTTCAGCACTTCATGGCGCAGTTCCGGGTCAAGAGCGGAAGTCGGTTCATCAAACAGCATCATTTTCGGCTTCACCGCCAGCGCGCGGGCAATCGCCACACGCTGCTGTTGACCACCAGAAAGTTCGGAAGGGTAGTGATGTGCACGCTCTGCCAGACCGACTTTCGCCAGCAGCTCACGCGCCAGTTTTTCCGCCTCTTCTTTATTCGCGCCACGCACGCGTAGCGGGCCAAACATGACGTTTTCCAGCGCCGTCAGATGCGGGAAGAGGTAAAACTGCTGGAACACCATACCCGCTTCCTGGCGAATCAGGCGCTCATCAACTTTCGGATCGTTAACCTTCAGGCCATCGACAATCAGATCGCCGGAGGTGATTTCTTCCAGTTTGTTGATGCAGCGCAGCAGGGTCGATTTACCGGAACCGGACGGCCCGATAATCACCACGACTTCGCCCTGAGCAATGTTCAAATCGATATTGTGCAGCACCTGGGTTGGACCAAAATGCTTGGAGACGTTTTTAAATTCAATCACAGGATTTTCATCCTTCTTTCCAGACGACGCAGAATAAAGCTCAGCACCAGGGTAATAATCAGATAGAACACCGCCACGGCGCTCCAGATCTCAAGGGCGCGGAAGTTACCGGCAATAATTTCTTGCCCCTGACGGGTCAGTTCCGCCACGCCGATAACAATAAACAGCGAAGTGTCTTTAATGCTGATGATCCACTGGTTACCCAGCGGCGGCAGCATACGACGCAGTGCCAGCGGTAAAATGACGTAGCGAATGGTTTCCCAACGTGAAAGACCGAGCGCCAGTCCTGCTTCACGAAAACCTTTGTGAATAGACAGCACCGCACCACGCGTGATTTCCGCAATGTACGCGCCGGAGTTGATCATGATGGTGACCACCGCCGCAGTAAACGGGTCGATGCGTAAATCGTTAAACGCCATCGGCAGGGCGAAATAGATAAACATCACCTGGACGACGATAGGTGTGCCGCGGATCACTTCAATAAAGACCAGCGCGACGTGGTTGGCTATCCAACCACCGAAGGTGCGTGCAAAACCTGCCAACAATCCGATCACCAGACCGCCAGCCAGACCGAGGACCGAAATCCACAGGGTCATTTTGGCACCTTCAATCAGAAGCGGAATGGCAGGCCAGATGGCACTCCAGTCAAACTGCATATGTTGTTCCTGTTACCGTGGTGTAAATAATCAAATTCAGGGTAATTAATGGCCCCGGAGCGGGTTTGCGCCCTTCACCCTAATCCTCTCCCCGGCGGGGAGAGGGAACTGCCAGTGCGCTTTACAGGCGCCGCGTTATTATTTCGGTTCAGTACCGAACCATTTTTTGTAGATTTCGTTGTAAGTTCCGTTCTCGCGCAGGGTTTTCAACGCGCCGTTGACTTTGTCACGCAGCTCGTCGCTACCTTTCGGGAACGCAATACCGTATTGCTGTGCTTCCAGAGAGTCACCTACCGCTTTGAACTGACCGTTACCGGCGGTTTTGATGAAGTACAGAATGTTTGGCGTATCGTGCAGAACGGCGTCTGCGCGGTTGGTGCCCAGTTCCATATAGGCGTTATCGATATTCGGGAACTGACGCAGATCTTTAGTTTTGATGTTTGCTTTCGCGTAATCAACGGAGCCAGTGCCGCTCTTCACAGCAACCACTTTCCCGTCGAGATCTTTCACGCTTTTCACATCGTTATTGTTAGCTTTCACCATCACTAACAGGCCGCTTTTGTAGTAGCCGTCAGAGAAATCGATCGCTTTTTTACGCTCGTCGGTGATGGTAATGCCCGCCAGCGCCAGATCGACGTTTTTGGTTTGCAGTGCTGGAATGATCCCACTGAAATCCATCGGCTTCAGTTCATAATCCAGCTTCAGTTCTTTAGCGATGGCAGCCCACAGATCAACGTCAAAGCCCACGTATTTATCGCCCTGTTTAAATTCAAACGGAACGAAGGCAGTATCCGTCGCGACAACTAATTTTTTATCCGCGGCATGAGAAGAAACCGCAAAAGCCAGGGTCAGTGCAGCCAGTGAAACTTTTAATACAGACTTCATAGCATTTCCTTTTTTCTATCCACGGGACGATCCCCTGCGTGACATTCACATATATGAAAAAATCGTGCCAGTTTTGCAACTCATTGATTTTTCGAGATGCGGCAAAAACGTGATGCACGATTTATAGGGCAATACCCTGAAGATGCACCATTCTGGGGCACCAAACTGGTGCGCTAAAATTGTGCACTCAACACAGTGATTATTTAGCGTAAAACCTGATGAAAAAACAATCTTTATGTAACGATTGTGTGATGATGTGGATACAAAAAATTTACTTAACCAGCTGGTGATAGCAGATGGATGCACTAAATAAGTGCGTTGAGGCGGGCTACAAAACAAAACGGCCTCCTGTCAGGAAGCCGCTTTTATCGTGTACTAAAGTTCTGCACCATCAGCGATGGATTTATTCGATGTTAGACTCGATAAACCACAGGAATTTATCCAGGTCGCGAGACGCGGCGGTCAGGATATCTGCGGTGTCGTCATCTTTCGCTTCGCCAATCGCTTTGCGTACGTCATTAGCGACGATTGCGTAACGGTCAGCCAGCTCTTTCAGGTGATCCTGAACGTTGTGGATGTCCAGCGGGTAACTTTTCAGCGGAGTTTTGCTGTTGATAACTTGAGTGGTCCCCAGAGCTACACCGCCCAGCTGCACTGCACGTTCTGCCATGGTATCCAGATGATCGATCAGTGCAGTGCGGAAGCCATCCAGCATTTCATGTACGGCAATGAAGTTAGCGCCGCGCATGTTCCAGTGCGCTTGTTTGGTAATCAAAGAAAGATCAATAAACTGGATAACCTGGCGATTCAGAAACTCTACTGTTGCTTTTTTCTCGCTGTCAGAGACATCGTTGCGGGTATAAAGCAGATTGGTCGCTTTTGATTTAACTAATTTAGCGGTACTCATAATTTCATATCCTCTTGATGTTATGTCCCAGTAATTAACGAGACTAAGTATAGCACCAGCTATGTGTTCCGCTATTCTGGCTGTTCCTATCACACTAATAGTGGTAACAAGCGTGAAAAAACAAAACCAATAAAAACTCAATGAGTTAGATATATTAATAAGAACAATTCTTATTTATTTGCTCGCCAGGAATTTTCGGAATAAATATGCTTTTGCATAATTCGATATATAAAGACGGCGTAGAGGAAAAGTAGCGAGAAAATCTGCATGGTTATGCATAACCATGCAGAAATGTAAATTTAATTTATGTCTAATTCTTTTATTTTGCTCTCTTTGCGTACTGTCAGCGTAGAACCCATTGAAGCGGCGATGATAGCGCCGAGCGCCAGCAGCTGTATGGGTGTCAGTGTTTCTCCGAGGAAAATCATCCCGGAAACGGCAGCCAGCGCAGGTTCCATGCTCATTAGCGTACCAAATGTGCGTGTTGGCAAACGGGTGAGGGCAATCATTTCCAGCGAATAAGGCAGAGCGGTCGAGAGAATAGCGACAGCCAGACCCAATGGAATAACCGACCAGTGCCAGAGTGCTTCACCAGCCTGAAGCGCTCCAATTGGCACGAAAATTAACGCTGCAATCAACGAACCAATTGCCACCGTCGCAGGACCATGTTCCGCTCCAGCGCGTTGCCCACTTAAAATGTAAATAGCCCAACAAGCCCCGGCCCCCAGTGCCAGTGCACAGCCGGTTAAATCGACATGGGAAACGTCTTGCCCCAGCGGTAGCAGGAACCACAGACCAAGAACCGCCAGCACAACCCAGACGAAATCTACCGGGCGACGAGAAGAGAACAGTGCCACCGCCAGTGGTCCGGTGAACTCCAGCGCCACCGCAATACCCAGCGGTACCGTCTGAATAGAAAGATAAAAAAGATAATTCATTCCACCCAGCGAAACGCCGTAAAACAACAGCGGTAATCGTTGCTCTTTGGCAAAGCGCAGTCGCCATGGCTTAAAGAACGCGATGAGGATCAGCGTGCCTAATGCCAGACGCAGCGCAGTGACCCCCGGTGCGCCCACCAGAGGAAAAAGTGACTTAGCTAACGAGGCTCCACCCTGAATAGACGCCATGGCAACGAGCAATATGACTATTGGTAACCAGACCGGCATTTTACGTAATGAACCAGGCATCCTTTCTCCCACAAATATCTAAACCTAAGTAAAGCGTGGAGTGTACTGGATATACCCAATGCTGGTTGAGCATTTGTTGAAAAAATTTTCCCCCGTTTTGACTAAAATGCGCCAGGATTGATGGAATCATTAGTCTGGTGATTAGGAATAATCTGGATGAATGACAGGGAAAACATGCGTAATACTTACGCAGTTCTCTGAAAAAGTGATTTAAATTTAGATGGATAGCGGTGTATGGAAACGTTCTGTTACATGAAATGGCCCGTTAGACATCATAAATCGCGAAGAGTTTCCCATTAATTTTTGATATATTTAAAACTTAGGACTTATTTGAATCACATTTGAGGTGGTTATGAAAAAAATTGCATGTCTTTCAGCACTGGCCGCAGTTCTGGCTTTCACCGCAGGTACTTCCGTAGCTGCGACTTCTACTGTAACTGGCGGTTACGCACAGAGCGACGCTCAGGGCCAAATGAACAAAATGGGCGGTTTCAACCTGAAATACCGCTATGAAGAAGACAACAGCCCGCTGGGTGTGATCGGTTCTTTCACTTACACCGAGAAAAGCCGTACTGCAAGCTCTGGTGACTACAACAAAAACCAGTACTACGGCATCACTGCTGGTCCGGCTTACCGCATTAACGACTGGGCAAGCATCTACGGTGTAGTGGGTGTGGGTTATGGTAAATTCCAGACCACTGAATACCCGACCTACAAACACGACACCAGCGACTACGGTTTCTCCTACGGTGCTGGTCTGCAGTTCAACCCGATGGAAAACGTTGCTCTGGACTTCTCTTACGAGCAGAGCCGTATTCGTAGCGTTGACGTAGGCACCTGGATTGCCGGTGTTGGTTACCGTTTCTAATCACTTCGGTGATATAAAAATCCGCCTCTCGGGGCGGATTTTTTTGTTTTAAGGTTTCGGGTCGAAATTATCGGTTCCGAGATGGTTGTAATCCACCTTCTGTAACTGGAAGTTGGTGATGTATATCGGCCCGGCTTTCTTCTCAGAAATAAACGGGTATTTGATATTTATTTCCTTCGCTTTAATTCCCGTCCACTGCGAGAAAAAGCCTAAGAAGTCATTGGCAGAGCGGCGGGCTTTAATCACCCGATGCGCTTTATCGTCGCTGGAAATGACCATAAAAGGCACCTGGAAATTTTGCTGATACTTATCATCATGAGCAAGGTATTGCACGTCTTTGCCGCGCTCTTTAAAGGCCAGACCGTGGTCAGAAAAGTAAACCAGCGAGAAGCTGCTGCCGCTGTTGCGTAACTGATCGTACAGCTTGCGCAGTAAATCGTCTGTTTGCGTCATGGTATAGAGATAGCACGACGTTTCTTTCGATTGCACAAAGGTTTCGTATTTTCCTTGTGTCCGGTCGCAGGCCTGCGGATGCGAGCCCATCAGATGTAGAACAATCAGCTGTGGTTGCGAGTGCTCTTGCGCCAGCACTTGAGCGGTCATATCCAGTAACGCTTCGTCTTTCGTGTTTTTATCTGCTTCAAAATTACCTTCTTTCAGGAAGTACACTTCATCTGCTCGTTTGGCGATGCTGGCGATGGCGGTATCGTATTCGCCGATTTGACCCTGGTTGGAAAACCACCAGGTCTGGAAGCCCGCGCGATTTGCCAGGGTGACAAAGTTATCCTGAAACTGTGGTTTGCCATCGACAACGCGATTGAGCGTTAAGCCAAGCGATTTCTGCGTCGAGCCACTGGCGGCAATGTAGTCAGCAAATATCAAACCGTTAACGCTGCTGGCAAACGGGGTATTGTCCCAGTGACCGCCAAAGGCACCGAGGGCATCGCGACGCGCGCTTTCTCCGATCACCACCACATAGGTCTGATACTTCGGCTTAACGGCAGTGACCGTCCAGGTATCTTTCATTCCGGAAAGTTTTGCCATCCGTTCTTGCTCTTCAATCACCTCGTTATTATTGACGATGACATCCTTAGCAAAACGAAATACCGGATAGCCAGTATCTTTCAGTTTAAATACGCCGCCCCAGGCCAGGTTTTGCACGGGAGCAACAAAAAATGTCGCTACACTGAATACCAGGCACAGGCTGTCGAAGGTATTCCAGCGCGCTTTTTCACTCTCTTTTTTTCGCCTGATCGCTATTACGCCGAGCGCAAAAATAAATATGCCGACCAGGTAGCTGTACCATGGAAAAATCGTCAGGATTTCGGTCGACTCTTCCATATTGGTGGAGTGCAATGCCAGCAATGTATTGAAGTTAGGCGCGCCGTAGGCCTGAGCAAAAGGGAAATAACAAGCCGCCACCAGCGAGCTGATACCGACCAGAACTTTTTGTACGCGAGGCAATGTTCGCCATAGCAAAAGCAAAATAGCCGTAAACGCAGCGGTGTAGAGCAAACTGAAGGGGTAACCTAAGCCGAGGTTAATTAATAGCGACTGTAAAAAGTAGAACGCAGTCCACGGGCTAAATACCCGGCTACGGGTAACAAGCGATTCTTTGAGGGTTAAATTCATATGCCACTATCGTAACAAACGCCATGTGCTTACCCTGGCGTCAAGGGTCAATACCTGCAAGAGTGCGTGAAGAGGGGAAAGGGGTCCGCATCCGCGAGCCGCAATATACGCAGGGCTGCAAGAAGATAGAGCGAGCTGCTGTTCAGGTCAACTACCGACGAACAAATCTTTTGCGAAGGGGATTGCAAATCCGACAAAAAGTGGGGTTTTTCAGACCAAAACGCGTTGTGCCTGCATAAAAGCAGGAGTGAAGCGGCGTACCGCGACGCCGCTATTTATCGGAAGGTTTATCCTGCTGCGGTTTGTTGTTGACCATATCGCACAACATAGAGAGCAGCATTAACCGTACTTTAAAGGGAGAATGACTAAACACGCGCATACACCTCTTGAACTCATTCATAAGACCTCCTTACTTGCTAATCCCATCGATCCTTGAGGGATGATTGCATTATATACAGATATAGCACAGGCTATATTATATAGCTATTGCTAAAACGTTAATTTTTTGTACCCTCGCAACTCTGGTTTACAATGTGCGCACGAAATGAGAACGCTATGTATGCGTCACCATAATGAGGAAGCACAATGAGTCGTCGCGCAGGTACGCCAACAGCAAAAAAAGTGACGCAGTTAGTGAACGTGGAAGAGCACGTTGAAGGGTTCCGCCAGGTCAGAGAGGCGCATCGGCGCGAGCTGATTGATGATTACGTTGAGCTGATTTCTGACTTGATCAGGGAAGTGGGGGAAGCTCGTCAGGTGGACATGGCTGCTCGTCTGGGGGTTTCGCAACCGACGGTGGCTAAAATGCTTAAGCGACTGGCAACCATGGGGCTGATTGAAATGATCCCCTGGCGTGGCGTGTTTTTAACGGCAGAAGGAGAGAAGCTGGCGCAGGAAAGCCGCGAGCGACATCAGATAGTCGAAAATTTCTTGTTGGTGTTGGGCGTCAGTCCGGAAATCGCCCGTCGCGACGCGGAAGGTATGGAGCACCATGTTAGTGAAGAGACGCTGGATGCCTTTCGTTTGTTTACCCAGAAACACGGTGCCAAATGAGCCTGCCTTTTTTACGCACGCTGCAAGGCGATCGTTTTTTTCAGTTATTAATTCTTGTTGGCATCGGATTAAGTTTTTTCGTTCCCTTTGCACCGAAATCCTGGCCTGCTGCTATCGACTGGCACACCATCATCACCTTAAGCGGCCTGATGCTGCTGACCAAAGGTGTCGAGTTAAGCGGTTATTTTGATGTGCTGGGGCGCAAAATGGTGCGCCGTTTTGCTACGGAGCGTCGGCTGGCGATGTTTATGGTACTGGCGGCAGCGCTGCTTTCTACCTTTCTGACCAACGATGTCGCACTGTTTATAGTTGTTCCGCTGACTATCACGCTAAAAAGACTGTGTGAGATTCCGGTTAATCGGCTGATTATTTTTGAGGCGCTGGCAGTCAACGCTGGTTCGCTACTGACGCCAATTGGCAACCCGCAAAATATTCTTATCTGGGGACGTTCTGGTCTTTCGTTTGCCGGATTTATTGCCCAAATGGCACCGCTGGCTGGCGCAATGATGCTGACACTCCTGCTGTTGTGCTGGTGTTGTTTCCCTGGAAAGGCGCTGCAATACCATACGGGGGTGCAAACGCCGGAGTGGAAACCGCGGCTGGTGTGGAGTTGTCTGGGGCTGTATATCGTCTTTCTGACGGCGCTGGAGTTAAAACAAGAGCTGTGGGGACTGGTGATTGTGGCGGCGGGCTTTGCGCTGCTGGCGCGTCGTGTGGTGCTCAGTGTGGACTGGACGCTGCTGCTGGTGTTTATGGCGATGTTTATCGACGTCCATTTACTAACCCAACTGCCAGTTTTGCAGGGGGTGTTAAGTAACGTGAGTCATTTATCCGAACCCGGATTATGGTTAACGGCGATCGGTTTATCGCAGGTGATCAGTAACGTGCCGAGTACCATTTTGCTGCTCAATTATGTGCCACCGTCTTTATTACTGGCATGGGCGGTAAACGTGGGGGGCTTTGGTTTATTACCCGGATCGCTGGCAAATTTGATTGCGTTACGGATGGCGAACGATCGCCGTATCTGGTGGCGTTTTCATCTTTATTCGATACCGATGCTGTTGTGGGCGGCGCTGGTGGGATATGTTTTGTTGGTTATGATCCCGGCGGGATAAGGTCTGTCAAATTAAAAAGGCGGATTATGAGTCCGCCTTTGCTTTACGTTTTGAAGATTAATTCAGACGAACCGGCATCCCGGAACGATTTTTGATCGCTTCATCCAGAACAACCTGGTCAACATCTGGCTGACCGGTCACTGTCTGCACGCTCTTCGTCAGGGTAATTGGCACAATTTCCTGACCTTCAAACTGGGCTTCGGTTGTAGACAGCGGGTTATGGACTTCAATATAACGGCTGCCGTCTGGCTCGGTGGTCGCTTTTACCGGCTCATCAATAAACTGTACGCGGGTACCGACCGGTACTTTCTCGAACAGGAATTTGATGTCTTCGTTACGCAGACGCACACAACCATGACTTACACGCAGGCCGATACCGAAGTTGGCGTTGGTGCCATGGATAGCGTACAGGCGACCGATGTAGAGTGCATACAGCCCCATCGGGTTATCCGGACCAGCCGGAACGACCGCCGGAAGCGGTTCGCCCGCAGCGCGGTACTCTGCGTGCATTTTAGCGGTCGGCGTCCAGGTCGGGCCTGCTTTTTTACGCTCAACTTTGGTGGTCCAGTTGATAGGCGTGTCTTTGCCTAACTGACCAATGCCGATCGGCAGCACGATAACGGTGTTGGTCCCTTTCGGATAGTAATACAGACGCATCTCTGCACTGTTAATGACGATGCCTTCATGAACGGTATCCGGCAGGATCAGCTGCTGCGGAATGTTCAGTACAGTACCGCCTTTCGGCAGGAAGGTATCCACACCCGGGTTCGCTTCCATCATATTGGAAAGTCCCATCTGGTACTCGGCGGCAAAATACTCCAGCGGCTGAGTGTTACCTTCAGGAATGGTGATCACCTGATTCTGACCAACCAGGCGACTCCCGTCGGTTGGCAGAGGATAAGTTACCGCAGAGGCGGTACTGCAAAAGCCGACAACAGCGAAGGCCGCTGCGAATAATGTTTTCAATTTCATATTCATGTTAAGCGAGATTTTGTGCCTGGCAGGCCATTGGGTTGAGAATATTAGAGTATTGGAAGCGCATTATAAGTTCATTCCAGCTCACAGTGAAATCAGATGTGTACGAAATCACATTTTTTGCCTTTGGCTTGAGTGTAGACCTTAAGCGAGGAGCAGGATCTTCTTTCAGACTTATGGCATAATGCGCGGTTTGTCATATCTCTTTTCAGGATACGCCTGTGTTAGTTTCCAGTAACGTCACCATGCAGTTCGGCAGTAAGCCGTTGTTTGAAAACATTTCCGTCAAATTCGGCGGCGGCAACCGTTACGGCCTGATTGGCGCGAACGGTAGTGGTAAATCCACCTTTATGAAGATCCTCGGCGGCGACTTAGAGCCGACGTTGGGTAACGTTTCCCTCGATCCCAATGAGCGCATTGGTAAGCTGCGTCAGGATCAGTTTGCCTTTGAAGAGTTCACTGTGCTGGATACGGTGATCATGGGGCATAAAGAGTTGTGGGAAGTGAAGCAGGAACGTGACCGCATCTATGCTTTGCCGGAAATGAGTGAAGAAGACGGCTATAAAGTGGCCGATCTGGAAGTGAAATACGGCGAAATGGACGGTTACTCTGCGGAAGCTCGCGCTGGTGAACTGTTGCTTGGCGTGGGAATTCCAGTGGAACAGCACTACGGCCCGATGAGTGAAGTTGCTCCTGGCTGGAAGCTGCGTGTGCTGCTGGCGCAGGCGCTGTTTGCTGATCCGGACATTCTCCTGCTCGACGAACCGACCAACAACCTCGACATCGACACCATTCGCTGGCTGGAACAGGTGCTGAACGAGCGTGACAGCACCATGATCATCATCTCGCACGACCGTCACTTCCTTAACATGGTTTGTACCCACATGGCGGATCTGGATTACGGCGAGCTGCGCGTTTATCCGGGCAACTACGATGAGTACATGACGGCGGCGACTCAGGCGCGTGAACGTCTGCTGGCTGATAACGCCAAGAAGAAAGCGCAGATTGCTGAGTTGCAATCTTTCGTTAGCCGCTTTAGCGCCAACGCCTCGAAATCTCGCCAGGCAACTTCGCGCGCGCGCCAGATTGATAAAATCAAACTGGAAGAGGTGAAAGCCTCCAGCCGTCAGAACCCGTTCATCCGTTTTGAACAGGATAAGAAACTGTTCCGTAACGCGCTGGAAGTGGAAGGTCTGACTAAAGGGTTTGATAACGGTCCACTGTTTAAAAATCTCAACCTGCTGCTGGAAGTGGGTGAAAAACTGGCTGTACTGGGTACCAACGGCGTCGGTAAATCAACGCTGCTGAAAACGCTGGTGGGCGATCTGCAACCGGACAGCGGCACCGTAAAATGGTCTGAGAACGCGCGCATTGGTTACTACGCCCAGGACCATGAATATGAGTTCGAAAATGATCTGACCGTGTTCGAATGGATGAGCCAGTGGAAGCAGGAAGGCGATGACGAGCAGGCGGTACGCAGCATTCTCGGTCGTTTACTGTTCAGCCAGGACGACATCAAAAAGCCAGCGAAAGTGCTTTCCGGTGGGGAGAAAGGGCGGATGCTGTTTGGTAAGTTAATGATGCAGAAGCCGAACATTCTGATCATGGACGAACCGACCAACCACCTGGATATGGAATCCATCGAGTCGCTGAACATGGCGCTGGAACTGTATCAGGGCACGCTGATCTTTGTTTCTCACGACCGTGAGTTTGTAAGCTCCCTGGCGACCCGTATTCTGGAAATCACCCCGGAACGCGTGATCGACTTTAGCGGTAATTACGAAGATTACCTGCGTAGTAAAGGGATCGAGTAAGTTATTATCAGTAGCCCTGATATGGTCAGGGCTACTGAAACTGATGACAAACGCAAGATTGCCTGGTGCGCTACGCTTATCAGGCCTGGTAGTGTATCGCAATATATTGAATTTTCATGATTTTGTATGCCAAATAAGGCGGTTACGCCGTATCCGGCATAATGACATGCACTTTCTCAATAAACTGAATTGGCGATAATCAAAGATTAAACGGCGGTTTATTTTCCAGCACCGCCTGAATCACATTCAGCGCGCCTTCATGATTATTATCATCGGTAGCGTAACGGGCGATTTGTTTAATGTTTTCCGCAGCATTGCTCATCGCAAAGGAATAACGCGCCATTTTCAGCATCTCCGCATCGTTACCGCTGTCGCCAATCGCTACCACATTTTGCGGTGACAGATCCCAGCGTTTCAGTAACCGCGAAATACCGTTTGCTTTATGTAGACCGGGAATAATCAAGTCGATAAAGCCAAAACCACTGGTGACGGGTTTCATAATGCCATCCAGCGCTATGTGCAGTTTGTCGATCACTAACGGGATTTGTTCATCCGGCAGGTTGAGCGAAAACTTGAACAGTACGTCGTCAATCTCCTGATAATCTTTTACAGGTTTCAGGCGATGGTAGTGTTTTGCCATCAGTGCGACGAATGCTTCGGGGGCATTTTCGCTGACATATGCACTTTGCAGACCGCAGGCGACAAAATTGAGTTGCTTATCTTTTAGCAACTCGCCAATAACAATCCGCGATTCATGTCGGGTCAGTTCGCCGTGGAACAACTGCTTGCCATGTTCGTAAACCAGTGCGCCGTTTTCCGCGACAAAAGAGATCTCATCCTTTAGCTCAGGAAAGAACGAAATAAGCTGGTAATACTGATTACCGCTGGCGACAACGAACTCAATGCCGCGCTTTTTAAGTTCCTGATACTGCGCCATAAAACGTGGTTGGTTGTACGTTTTGGCGTCGTTAAGAAAAGTACCGTCCATGTCTGTGACGATAACTTTTACGCTCATAGGTGTGCTCCTGGCTCGAAAATGAAACCGTAACAGTGTAATAACAATGTGACGCAGAGCACAAATTATATTTCGAATGAAAGTGAGAGCGGAATTGATGATGTGAATGATTTGACCCGGCGACGACGCCGCCGGGCTGAGGAGATTACAGCATATGTTCAGTACGGGCGATGATATCGTCCTGAGCGTCTGGAGAGAGCGCGGTGAAGAAGGCGGAATAGCCCGCGACACGCACTACCAGATCGCGGTACTGATCCGGATGTTTTTTCGCTTCCAGCAGCGTTTCGCGGGAAACGATGTTGTACTGAATATGCCAGCCTTTATGCACCTCGAAGAAGGTGCGCAGCAGGATCATCAGTTTCTGCTTGTCAGATTCGTTCTCCAGCGTTGCTGGATTCAGTTTCTGGTTGAGCAGCACGCCGCCGAGAATCGCGGCCGTAGGCAGTTTACCCACCGAGCCAATGACCGCAGTAGGGCCGAGATGGTCAGTACCGGAGGCCGGACTAGCGCCTTCTGCCAGCGGGGTATGTGCTTTACGTCCGTCCGGCGTTGCCATCGTCTGCGCGCCAAACGGTACGTTAGCGGAGATAGACGATGTGCCCGCATAATAGTTGCCGCCAATCGGACCACGACCGTAGCGCGGGTTATGGTACTGCTTCAGTTCGTCGATATAGGTCTGATAAGCGCGAGCCAGCAGCGTATCGACAGTATCATCGTCGTTGCCGTACTTCGGCGCACCGTTAATCAGCCGCTGACGCAGCTGCTCGTGAGTCAGACCGTCGAAGTCATCCGCCAGTGCGGCAGCCAGCTGTTGCTGACCAATCGCGCCCTGTTCAAATACCAGTTTCTTCACTGCCGCCAGGCTGTTGCCGAGGTTAGCAATGCCGACCTGCAGGCCAGAAACCCAGTCATATTTCGCGCCGCCTTGCTTGATACTTTTCGCTCGCTCAATACAGTCATCGACCAGCGCCGAGCAGAGAATATCGTGTACGTTCTCTTCCAGCATGGTATCGACGACATATTCGATTTCGATTGATTTACGCGTGTAGTAACGGATTTGCGTATCCCATGCGTCCATTACTTCATCGAAGTTGTTGAAGTTACCCGCTGACAACGCTTTTGCTTGTGGCAGGAACACTTTGCCGCTGGTGGCATCACGACCACCTTCCAGCGCCGCCAGCATCACGCGGGCGAAGTTGATAAAGCTCATGCCGGTACAGCGATAGCCCCATTTGCCACCGACGGCGGTTTCGATACAACCAATTGCTGCGTAGTCGTAAGCGTCCTGCGGTTCAATACCGAGTTTAATAAATTCCGGGATCACGATTTCGTCGTTGTTGAACGCCGGCATCCCGAAGCCGCAGCGGATCACCTGAACACAGGCGTCGAGGAAATCGTTACTCATACCCGCATGGTAACGCACGCTGAGGTTAGGCTGAGTCGAACGCAGGCGACCGCAAGATTCGAGGATCGCATAAGAGAGTGGATTTACCGCGTCCATCGGTTGACCATCAACCAGATTTTGCCCGCCAATGGTGACGTTCTGATACAGCGGACTTCCCGCAGAGGCTTTTGAGTGTGAGCCGGAGCGGATTTTGTTCACTTCCAGCAGTTTCAGCCAGCAGCTATGCAGCATCTCGATGGCGTGTTCGCGATCCAGTGTCTGGTTCAGTTCAACGTCACGGCGATAGTATGGGTAGAGATACTGGTCCATACGACCAAACGATACCGAGTGACCGTTAGATTCGATCTGCAAAATCAACTGGATGAAGTAGCACAGTTGCAGCGCCTGCCAGAAAGTCTGCGGCGGCTGGTGGGCGATAAGATCGCAGTTTTCTGCTATCGTCAGCAGTTCATCGCGACGGCTTTCGCGGGTTTCGGTCGCGGCCATTTCACGCGCCAGGGCAGCGAAACGTTCAATGTGTTCACTGACTGCCACCAGCACGATATCAATCGCTTTCAGGAATTGCTCGCCGTGCAGATCTTCCAGAACCGTCAGATTGATGTGCGAGCGACGTTCCGCCACTTTCTCACGCAGACCATCAAGACCTTTTTCCAGCAGTAGCGGGAAATTGACCGCCAGGTGCGCATCGCCGGAGGTCATATTGCCCTCCGCTTTAATGATTCCGGTCGCCAGCAGACCTTTTTGCTCATCGGTAAACATGCCGTAGCAGCGATCCTGTACGGTCTGACCGCGCCACCACGGGCACACTTCATGCAGAACGCGTTTGTTCTCTTCGCTCACCGCAAAACCAGCACCGGGACGATCTGCCAGATCATCAATCTCTTTTTCGATCCACGAGACGGTATATTCCGGGAAGATCGGCGCGGCGCGAACTTCGCTTGCCTGGTTGCCAATGATCAACTCATCGTGCTTGATCCAGATGGTGCGATTCGCCAGGTGATGCGCCAGTGCCAGCGCGCGACGTACCGGGATTGGCTTATCGAGATGTTGTTGATACATCTCGGTATAGTGTTGTGCTCGTTCGGTACAGACCGGCGGTTTCACAATATGCACCAGCGCATTTTTGTGCGCTTTAATGCGGTCGCTGAGCGTATCCAGTTTTAGTGTTGTCATGATTGTTATCCTCGTAAGGTCGCGGTTAACCCTTTCTGGCAGGCATACTGCTGGGCAAAGTCGAGCAGTTCTGGCGCATCAAGCGGTTTTTCCGGGGCGTCATAGGGCAGATTAAGTAAGTGATATTTGTTGATGCCCAGTGTGTGGTAGGGCAGAAAATGAATTTCGCTAACGTGCAGCTCGTCGGCGGCAAAATCGGTAATGGCTTTCACAGAAGTTTCGTCGGCATTAAAGCCCTGAATCAGTGGCACGCGGATAATGATTTTTTTGCCGGCTGCGGCGAGTTTTTTCAGGTTATCCAGCACCCTGGCGGCGTTACCGTCGGTCCACTGTTTAAACGGCGCGTCGGCAACGTGTTTTAAATCGGCAAGAAACAGATCGATATAGGGCAGAGAAGGGGCGATATATTTCCACGGCACATGCAGACAGGTTTCTACCGCAGTATGAATGCCGGCCTCGTGGCTGGCTTGCAGCAGCGCCGTCGCCATTTCCGGCTGCATAAACGGTTCACCGCCAGAAAGCGTTAAGCCGCCGCCGCTGCGATCGTAAAACGGTTTATCGCGCAAAACGGTTGCCATGATCTCCTCAACGCTTTTCACTTCACCACACACGGTTAACGCCTGTGTCGGGCAGCAGTCGGTTAGCGCCGTAAAATGCTCCGGGGTTAACTTTTCCCGATGAATAAGCAAACCATTCAACGCGCGCTCAATCACTTCCGGTGCGGTCTTAGCGCACAGCTTACAGCCTTCCAGACAGAGTCGTGGGTCATACAGCAGATCCTGCGTGCGGGCGCGGCTTTCCGGGTTCTGACACCAGCGGCAGCCCAGCGAACAGCCTTTAAGAAATACGACCGTGCGGATACCGGGGCCATCATGGGTCGAGTAGCGTTGAATATTGAAAATCATAGTTGCCTCTCTGTTTCGTTCAAACATTAAAATACTTTCGAATGAAAGTTAGATTGATGTGCGTCAACTGTTCAGAGAGTTTTCCCGTGATAGTCTACATTCAGACAAAAAGTACATTTTGAGGATGGTTATGGAACTGTATCTGGATACTTCAGACGTTGTTGCGGTGACGGCGCTGTCACGTATTTTTCCGCTGGCGGGTGTGACCACTAACCCAAGCATTATCGCAGCGGGTAAAAAACCGCTGGAGGTTGTGCTTCCGCAACTTCACGAGGCGATGGGCGGTCAGGGGCGTCTGTTTGCCCAGGTAATGGCTACCACTGCTGAAGGGATGGTTAATGACGCACGTAAATTGCGTTCTATTATTGCGGATATCGTGGTGAAAGTTCCGGTGACCGCTGAGGGGCTGGCAGCTATTAAGATGTTAAAAGCGGAAGGGATTCCGACGCTGGGAACCGCGGTATATGGCGCAGCACAAGGGCTACTGTCGGCGCTGGCAGGTGCGGAATATGTTGCGCCTTACGTTAATCGTATTGATGCTCAGGGCGGTAGCGGTATTCAGACTGTGACCGACTTACACCAGTTATTGAAAATGCATGCGCCGCAGGCGAAAGTGTTAGCCGCGAGTTTCAAAACCCCGCGTCAGGCGCTGGACTGCTTACTGGCAGGATGTGAATCAATTACTCTGCCGCTGGATGTGGCACAACAGATGATTAGCTATCCGGCGGTTGATGCCGCTGTGGCGAAGTTTGAACAGGACTGGCTGGGAGCGTTTGGCAGAACGTCGATTTAACCGGACGTTCTGCATCCTCATAAATTGCTGATGACGTGGCGGAGTGCCGCGTCTTATCTGGCCTGGAGGTGGCAGTTACTGCCCGCACACCTCACACCCCGGATTACGCATCAGTTTCATTTCGCGAAACTGACAGGTCATCGCATCGTACATCACGATTTTCCCGCTGGCTGGTTTGCCATAACCTGCCAGCAGTTTGATTGCTTCCATTGCCTGCAACGAACCAATTACGCCGATTAACGGTGCCATCACGCCTGCTTCTACGCAGGTTAACGCGTTCTCGCCAAACAAACGGCTAAGGCAGCGATAGCACGGTTCGCCGTCCTGATAAGTGAAGACCGTGATTTGCCCTTCCATACGAATTGCCGCGCCGGAAACCAGCGGCACCTTCGCGGCAAAACAGCCTGCGTTCAGTTGATTACGTACTGCAACGTTATCCGTACAGTCGAGCACCAGATCGTGTTTTGCAATCATCGCAGCAAGTTCAGCGTCATCAAGCAGCGCATTGACTGGCGTAATCGCGATATGTGGGTTGATCCGCGTCAGGGCGTCACGGGCGGATTCCACCTTTGGTTGCCCGACCGTGGCATCACTGTGCAGCGTCTGGCGTTGCAGATTGGAGAGCGAAACCGTGTCGAAGTCGAGCAGCGTCAGGTTGCCGACACCGGCGCTTGCCAGATACTGCGAAGCTGCGCAGCCGAGTCCACCAAGGCCGACGACCAGCACACGAGAATCTTTTAGCGCCTCCTGACCGTCAAAATCAAAACCGCGCAGAATGATTTGCCGGTTGTAGCGCAGCATCTCCTGATCGCTGAGTTCTGCCATTACAGGCCTCCGAACAACGCGTTAAACGGTTCGACTTCCACCCATTCGCCCACGTCAACATTGCCGCGCTCGCGTTCCAGCACGATAAAGCAGTTGCCGAGGCTAAAGGAGCTAAATATATGTGAACCCTGATGTCCGGTGGTCGTCACTTCCAGTTCGCCATCGGCGTTGCGTTGCAGCACGCCGCGCTGGAAATCAAGGCGTCCTGGCGTTTTTTTCAGGCGGGACGCTGTGCGTACACGCTGGCGCGCGGGCAGGCCACTGGCGGTATTGCCGCTTAGTTTTGCCAGCAAAGGCTGTACCAGTTGATAGAAGGTCAGCGTCGCTGAAACCGGGTTGCCCGGCAGGCCGCAGAACCAACTATTAGAAAGTTTACCGAATGCGAACGGTTTACCCGGTTTAATCGCCAGTTTCCAGAAGGCGATCTCCCCCAGCTCTTCAAGAATCGTTTTGGTGTAATCCGCTTCACCCACTGAAACACCGCCGGAACTGATCACCACATCCGCCTGGCTGTCGGCTTCAATAAATGCGGCGTGCAGGGCATGGGGATCGTCGCGGATAATCCCTAAGTTGATTACCTCGCATCCCAACTGTTCTAACATCAGGTGTACGGCGAGACGGTTGGTATCGTAGATTTGGCCGTCGCCCAGCGGCTGACCGGGCAACTGGAGTTCATCACCGGTAGAAAAAAGCGCTACACGCACTTTACGAATCACCGGAACTTCGGCAATCCCTAGCGAAGCAATCACTGGCAGTTCAGCGGTAGTCAGGCGAGTCCCCGCCGGGAAAACAACCGCACCTGCAGAGATATCTTCACCGCGACGGCGAATATTTTGCCCGCTACGCGCTTCAGCAGTAAAACGCACGCCATTGTCCGTTTGTTCAGTCTGCTCCTGCATCACCACCGCTTCGCAGCCTTCCGGCACCGGCGCACCGGTCATAATACGAATGCAGGTACCCGCAGGCCATTCACCATGGTACGGCTGACCGGCAAAGGATTTACCGGCAACGGGCAGCGGTTGCCCGGAGGCAATATCGGCTAAACGCACCGCGTAGCCGTCCATAGCGGAGTTATCAAACCCCGGGACATCCAGTGGCGAAACGACATCGCTCGCCAGAATACGGCCAAAACACTGAACCAGTGGCAGCGTTTCCTGGGCGGTCAGTGGGGTAACGCGAGAAAGCATCTCATTAAGCGCGGTGTCGAGCGACATCAATCCGGTGGTAAATTCCATGAAAACACTCCTGCGGAGGCAAAATCGAATTTGCCTATTATGTCAGAAAAACGCCACAGACTGTATGCCACCTCGGGCGTAGCGCTGGCTCCTGCCTTTACATGCCATATCCATCTTTCTATATTCAAAAATTGAATGAGTCATTCATAAAAATTCTGATATTTATAGCAAAAGTGGCGAGCCACCCTTAATGGACGAATACTATGGGCAAAGCAGTCATTGCAATTCATGGTGGCGCAGGTGCAATTAGCCGCGCGCAGATGAGTCTGCAACAGGAATTACGCTACATCGAGGCGTTGTCTGCCATTGTTGAAACCGGGCAGAAAATGCTGGTAGCGGGCGAAAGTGCGCTGGATGTGGTGACGGAAGCGGTGCGTCTGCTGGAAGAGTGTCCACTGTTTAACGCCGGAATTGGCGCTGTCTTTACGCGTGATGAAACCCATGAACTGGACGCCTGTGTGATGGATGGTAACACCCTGAAAGCCGGTGCGGTGGCGGGCGTTAGCCATCTGCGTAATCCGGTTCTTGCCGCCCGACTGGTGATGGAGCAAAGCCCGCATGTGATGATGATTGGCGAAGGGGCAGAAAATTTTGCGTTTGCTCATGGCATGGAGCGCGTCTCGCCGGAGATTTTCTCCACACCTTTGCGTTATGAACAACTAATGGCAGCGCGCGAGGAAGGGGCAACCGTCCTCGACCATAGCGGTGCGCCACTGGATGAAAAACAAAAAATGGGCACCGTAGGGGCCGTGGCGTTAGATTTAGACGGCAATCTGGCGGCAGCCACGTCCACGGGCGGAATGACCAATAAATTACCCGGACGAGTTGGCGATAGTCCCTTAGTGGGGGCCGGATGCTATGCCAATAACGCCAGTGTGGCGGTTTCCTGTACCGGCACGGGCGAAGTCTTCATCCGCGCGCTGGCGGCATATGATATCGCCGCGTTAATGGATTACGGCGGATTAAGTCTCGCGGAAGCCTGCGAGCGGGTAGTAATGGAAAAACTCCCTGCGCTTGGCGGTAGCGGTGGCTTAATCGCTATCGACCATGAAGGGAATGTCGCGCTACCGTTTAACACCGAAGGAATGTATCGCGCCTGGGGCTACGCAGGCGATACGCCAACCACCGGTATCTACCGTGAAAGAGGGGACACCGTTGCCACACAGTGATGAACTTGATGCCGGTGATGTGCTGGCGGTTGAAAATCTGAATATTGCCTTTATGCAGGAGCAGCAGAAAATAGCTGCGGTCCGCAATCTCTCTTTTAGCCTGCAACGTGGTGAGACGCTGGCAATTGTTGGCGAATCCGGCTCCGGTAAGTCAGTGACTGCGCTGGCATTGATGCGCCTGTTGGAACAGGCGGGCGGTTTAGTGCAGTGCGATAAAATGCTGTTGCAGCGGCGCAGTCGCGAAGTAATTGAACTTAGCGAGCAGAGCGCTGCACAAATGCGCCATGTGCGCGGTGCGGATATGGCGATGATATTTCAGGAGCCGATGACATCGCTGAACCCGGTATTTACTGTGGGTGAACAGATTGCTGAATCTATTCGTCTGCATCAGAACGCCAGTCGTGAAGAAGCGATGGTCGAGGCGAAGCGGATGCTGGATCAGGTACGCATTCCGGAGGCACAAACCATTCTTTCACGTTATCCGCATCAACTCTCTGGCGGGATGCGCCAGCGAGTGATGATTGCGATGGCGCTGTCATGCCGCCCGGCGGTGCTGATTGCCGATGAGCCAACCACCGCGCTGGATGTCACTATTCAGGCGCAGATCCTGCAATTAATCAAAGTATTGCAAAAAGAGATGTCGATGGGCGTTATCTTTATCACTCACGATATGGGCGTGGTGGCAGAGATTGCCGATCGGGTACTGGTGATGTATCAGGGCGAGGCGGTGGAAACGGGTAGCGTCGAACAGATTTTTCATGCACCGCAACATCCTTATACCCGTGCGCTGTTAGCTGCTGTTCCGCAACTTGGTGCGATGAAAGGGTTAGATTATCCCCGACGTTTCCCATTGATATCGCTTGAACATCCAGCGAAACAGGAGCCACCCATCGAGCAGAAAACGGTGGTGGATGGCGAACCTGTTTTACGGGTGCGTAATCTGGTCACCCGTTTCCCTTTGCGCAGCGGTTTGTTGAATCGCGTAACGCGGGAAGTGCATGCCGTTGAGAAAGTCAGTTTTGATCTCTGGCCTGGTGAAACGCTATCGCTGGTGGGAGAGTCTGGCAGCGGTAAATCCACCACCGGGCGGGCGTTGCTGCGCCTGGTCGAATCGCAAGGCGGCGAAATTATCTTTAACGGTCAGCGAATCGATACCTTGTCACCCGGCAAACTTCAGGCATTGCGCCGCGATATTCAGTTTATTTTTCAGGACCCTTACGCTTCGCTGGACCCGCGTCAGACCATCGGTGATTCGATTCTCGAACCGCTGCGCGTACACGGTTTATTGCCAGGTAAAGAAGCGGCTGCACGCGTTGCGTGGTTGCTGGAGCGCGTGGGCCTGTTACCGGAACATGCCTGGCGTTACCCTCATGAGTTTTCCGGCGGTCAGCGCCAGCGCATCTGCATTGCTCGCGCGTTGGCATTGAATCCAAAAGTGATCATTGCCGACGAAGCCGTCTCGGCGCTGGATGTTTCTATTCGCGGGCAGATTATCAACTTGTTGCTCGATCTCCAGCGTGATTTCGGCATTGCGTATCTGTTTATCTCCCACGATATGGCCGTGGTTGAGCGGATTAGTCATCGTGTGGCGGTGATGTATCTCGGGCAAATTGTTGAAATTGGTCCACGGCGCGCGGTCTTTGAAAATCCGCAGCATCCTTATACGCGTAAATTACTGGCGGCAGTTCCGGTCGCTGAACCGTCCCGACAACGACCGCAGCGTGTACTGCTGTCGGACGATCTTCCCAGCAATATTCATCTGCGTGGCGAAGAAGTTGCAGCCGTCTCGTTGCAATGCGTCGGGCCGGGGCATTACGTCGCACAACCACAATCAGAATACGCATTCATGCGTAGATAACATTCAGGCGGAGAATAAAATGGCAAGAGCTGTACACCGTAGTGGGTTAGTGGCGCTGGGCATTGCGACAGCGTTGATGGCATCTTGTGCATTCGCTGCCAAAAATGTGGTGGTGGCAGTAGGATCGAACTTCACCACGCTCGATCCGTATGACGCAAATGACACGTTATCTCAGGCCGTAGCGAAATCGTTTTACCAGGGGCTGTTCGGTCTGGATAAAGAGATGAAACTGAAAAACGTGCTGGCGGAGAGTTATACCGTTTCCGATGACGGCCTTACTTACACCGTGAAATTGCGGGAAGGCATTAAATTCCAGGATGGCACCGATTTCAACGCAGCGGCGGTGAAAGCGAATCTGGACCGGGCCAGCGATCCGGCGAATCATCTTAAACGCTATAACCTGTATAAGAATATTGCCAAAACGGAAGCGATCGATCCGACAACGGTAAAGATTACTCTCAAACAGCCATTCTCAGCGTTTATTAATATTCTTGCCCATCCGGCGACCGCGATGATTTCACCGGCAGCGCTGGAAAAATATGGCAAGGAGATTGGTTTTCATCCGGTGGGAACCGGACCGTATGAACTGGATACCTGGAATCAGACCGATTTTGTGAAGGTGAAAAAATTCGTGGGTTACTGGCAGCCAGGATTGCCCAAACTGGACAGCATAACCTGGCGTCCGGTGGCGGATAACAACACCCGCGCGGCAATGCTGCAAACCGGTGAAGCGCAGTTTGCTTTCCCCATTCCCTACGAGCAGGCCGCACTGCTGGAGAAAAACAAAAATATCGAGTTGATGGCCAGTCCGTCAATTATGCAGCGTTATATCAGTATGAACGTGACGCAAAAGCCGTTCGATAACCCGAAGGTCCGTGAGGCGCTGAATTACGCCATTAACCGCCCGGCGCTGGTGAAAGTGGCCTTCGCGGGCTATGCAACGCCAGCTACTGGTGTGGTACCGCCGAGTATCGCCTACGCGCAAAGTTATAAACCGTGGCCTTACGATCCAGTGAAAGCGCGCGAATTACTGAAAAAGGCGGGATATCCCAACGGTTTCAGTACCACGCTGTGGTCGTCACATAACCACAGCACCGCGCAGAAAGTGCTGCAATTTACCCAGCAGCAGTTAGCGCAGGTCGGGATTAAAGCCCAGGTGACTGCGATGGATGCCGGACAGCGGGCGGCAGAAGTTGAAGGTAAAGGGCAAAAAGAGAGCGGCGTGCGGATGTTCTACACTGGCTGGTCGGCTTCAACCGGCGAAGCAGACTGGGCTCTATCGCCGCTGTTTGCCTCGCAGAACTGGCCACCGACGCTGTTTAATACCGCGTTTTACAGCAATAAACAGGTGGATGACTTCCTGGCTCAGGCACTGAAAACTAATGATCCGGCGGAAAAGACCCGCTTGTATAAGGCGGCGCAGGATATCATCTGGCAAGAGTCGCCGTGGATCCCGCTGGTGGTAGAAAAACTGGTGTCGGCACACAGTAAAAACCTGACCGGTTTTTGGATCATGCCAGACACCGGCTTCAGCTTTGAAGATGCGGATTTGCAATAAGCAACGCAGGGAGTGGAATGCTTAATTACGTTATCAAACGCTTACTGGGGTTGATTCCGACGCTGTTTATCGTCTCGGTGCTGGTGTTTTTATTTGTCCACATGCTGCCCGGCGATCCGGCGCGATTAATTGCCGGGCCCGAAGCTGATGCGCAGGTTATAGAACTGGTGCGTCAGCAGCTGGGGTTGGATCAGCCGCTATATCACCAGTTCTGGCACTATATCAGCAATGCTGTGCAGGGGGATTTTGGCCTGTCGATGGTGTCGCGTCGTCCGGTTGCCGATGAGATTGCCAGCCGCTTTATGCCAACGCTGTGGCTGACCATAACCAGTATGGTCTGGGCGGTGATATTTGGTATGGCGGCGGGAATTATCGCCGCCGTCTGGCGTAACCGTTGGCCGGATCGATTGAGTATGACTATTGCGGTGTCGGGGATTTCGTTTCCGGCATTTGCTCTGGGGATGCTTTTAATTCAGGTATTCTCCGTTGAACTGGGCTGGCTGCCTACCGTGGGAGCAGACAGTTGGCAGCACTACATTTTACCCTCCCTGACGCTCGGCGCGGCAGTGGCCGCCGTGATGGCGCGCTTTACCCGCGCGTCGTTTGTCGACGTTTTAAGCGAAGATTATATGCGTACCGCGAGGGCGAAAGGGGTGAGCGAAACCTGGGTTGTCCTCAAACACGGGCTACGCAACGCGATGATCCCGGTAGTGACCATGATGGGCTTACAGTTTGGATTTTTACTCGGTGGTTCCATCGTGGTGGAGAAAGTTTTCAACTGGCCCGGACTTGGACGCTTACTCGTTGACTCCGTTGAAATGCGCGATTACCCGGTGATTCAGGCGGAAATTCTGCTTTTCTCGCTGGAATTTATTCTTATCAACTTAGTGGTGGATGTGCTTTACGCCGCCATTAACCCGGCTATCAGGTACAAGTAAGGATGCGACTATTTAACTGGCGACGTCAGGCGGTGTTAAACGCCATGCCACTGGTCAAACCTGACCAGGTACGTACACCGTGGCATGAATTCTGGCGACGATTTCGCCGTCAGCATATGGCGATGACCGCCGCATTGTTCGTTATTTTATTGATTGTGGTGGCCATTTTTGCACGCTGGATCGCTCCCTATGACGCCGAAAATTATTTTGATTATGACAATCTGAATAACGGACCTTCTTTGCAGCACTGGTTTGGTGTCGATTCACTGGGGCGCGACATTTTCAGCCGTGTCCTGGTTGGTGCGCAAATATCGCTGGCGGCGGGCGTGTTTGCCGTGTTTATCGGTGCGGCGATCGGGACGTTGCTGGGCTTGCTGGCTGGATATTATGAAGGCTGGTGGGATCGGCTGATCATGCGCATTTGCGATGTGTTGTTTGCCTTCCCGGGTATTTTACTGGCGATCGCTGTTGTTGCGGTGTTGGGAAGCGGCATTGCTAACGTGATTATCGCAGTCGCCATTTTTTCCATCCCCGCGTTTGCCCGGCTGGTGCGCGGCAACACGCTGGTGTTGAAACAGCAAACCTTTATCGAGTCAGCACGCAGTATTGGTGCCAGCGATATGACCATTTTGTTGCGTCATATCTTGCCTGGGACCGTCTCTTCTATCGTGGTGTTTTTCACCATGCGCATTGGCGCCTCGATTATCTCTGCCGCCAGCCTGTCATTTCTCGGCCTCGGTGCGCAGCCGCCGACACCAGAGTGGGGTGCAATGCTCAATGAGGCACGAGCGGATATGGTTATCGCGCCGCATGTCGCTGTTTTTCCGGCCCTGGCTATTTTTCTGACCGTACTGGCGTTCAATTTGTTGGGCGATGGTTTACGCGATGCGCTGGATCCGAAAATTAAAGGATAGTTACGTTTGAATATTGCTTGAAAGGGTAATCACCTCACAGGAAATTATTGCCCTAAGCAAGTGTTGTAACTTTCTGCTGATTTTGTAGAATCGGGTAATTTGGTTAAAAAGCCGCAGCAAGGGACTATTTTGCAGCGGCACAGCGTTCAGACAGTTATTTTGTTAAATGTATTAACATGCTGAGTTTATACGAAAAGATAAAGATAAGGCTGATAATTTTATTTTTATTGGCAGCACTGTCATTTATTGGTCTTTTTTTCATCATTAACTATCAACTGGTATCGGAACGCGCGGTAAAACGTGCCGATAGCCGCTTTGAACTTATTCAGAAAAACGTTGGCTATTTCTTTAAAGATATTGAACGTTCGGCCCTGACATTAAAGGACTCACTGTATTTATTAAAAAATACAGAGGAGATTCAACGTGCCGTGATTCTGAAAATGGAAATGATGCCATTTTTAGACTCGGTGGGACTGGTACTTGATGATAATAAATATTATCTCTTTTCGCGGAGGGCGAATGATAAAATCGTTGTTTATCATCAGGAACAAGTAAATGGACCGCTTGTCGACGAGTCAGGGCGGGTTATTTTTGCCGATTTTAACCCATCGAAACGACCGTGGTCGATGGCTTCAGATGACTCTAACAACAGCTGGAATCCGGCATACAATTGCTTTGATCGTCCGGGTAAAAAATGTATCTCTTTTACGCTACACATCAACGGCAAAGATCATGATTTGTTAGCGGTAGATAAAATTCATGTCGATTTAAACTGGCGATATCTGAACGAGTATCTTGATCACATCAGCGCTAATGATGAAGTTCTATTTTTAAAGCAAGGTCATGAGATCATTGCTAAGAATCAACTCGCTCGTGAAAAATTGATTATTTATAATAGCGAAGGTAATTATAATATTATTGATTCTGTCGATACGGAATATATTGAAAAAACATCAGCGGTGCCAAACAACGCATTATTCGAAATCTATTTTTATTATCCTGGTGGTAATTTATTGAACGCATCAGATAAACTTTTTTATCTGCCGTTTGCTTTCATTATTATCGTATTGCTGGTGGTTTATTTAATGACCACTCGAGTGTTCCGTCGGCAATTTTCTGAAATGACAGATTTGGTCAATACGCTGGCGTTTTTGCCCGACTCTACGGATCAAATCGAGGCTCTGAAGATTCGTGAAGGCGATGCGAAAGAGATTATCAGCATCAAAAATTCGATCGCGGAAATGAAAGATGCTGAAATTGAACGGGCAAATAAATTGCTCTCGCTGATCTCTTACGATCAGGAAAGCGGTTTTATTAAAAATATGGCGATTATTGAGTCCAACAATAATCAGTATCTGGCTGTGGGGATCATCAAACTGTGTGGTCTGGAAGCTGTGGAAGCGGTGTTTGGTGTTGATGAACGCAATAAAATCGTCAGGAAATTGTGTCAGCGAATTGCCGAGAAATATGCGCAATGCTGCGATATCGTGACATTTAATGCCGATCTCTATTTACTCCTGTGCCGGGAAAATGTACAGACGTTTACCCGTAAGATAGCGACGGTAAACGATTTTGACAGCAGTTTTGGCTACCGCAATCTGCGCATCCATAAGTCTGCTATTTGTGAACCTTTGCAGGGGGAAAACGCCTGGAGTTACGCAGAAAAGCTGAAACTGGCGATTTCCAGTATCCGCAACCATATGTTCTCAGAGTTTATTTTCTGTGATGATGCGAAACTCAACGAAATAGAAGAGAATATCTGGATTGCGCGTAATATTCGCCATGCAATGGAAATTGGCGAACTATTCCTGGTCTATCAACCGATTGTTGATATTAACACCCGCACCATTTTGGGCGCGGAGGCGTTGTGCCGTTGGGTGTCTGCGGAGCGGGGGATTATTTCACCGCTGAAGTTCATTACCATTGCTGAAGATATCGGGTTTATCAATGAGCTGGGCTATCAAATTATTAAAACCGCGATGGGTGAATTCAGACATTTTAGTCAGCGTGCGTCGCTGAAGGATGATTTCTTACTGCATATTAATGTTTCGCCCTGGCAGTTAAACGAACCACACTTTCATGAGCGTTTTACTACCATCATGAAAGAAAATGGCCTGAAGGCGAACAGCCTTTGTGTTGAGATCACCGAAACCGTGATCGAGCGAATTAATGAACATTTCTATCTCAATATTGAACAACTGCGTAAACAAGGGGTACGGGTATCGATTGATGACTTTGGCACCGGTTTGTCAAACCTGAAACGTTTTTATGAAATTAATCCAGACAGTATAAAGGTGGATTCGCAATTTACCGGCGATATTTTCGGTACTGCAGGAAAAATTGTGCGCATTATTTTCGATCTGGCACGCTATAACCGGATCCCGGTGATTGCGGAAGGCGTAGAGAGCGAAGACGTTGCGCGTGAATTAATCAAATTAGGATGTGTTCAGGCTCAGGGGTATCTGTACCAGAAACCCATGCCATTCTCCGCCTGGGATAAAAGTGGAAAATTAGTAAAAGAGTAGTTTACGTATGTCCAGAATCAATAAATTCGTACTTACAGTCAGTCTGCTGATTTTTATCATGATTTCAGCAGTTGCCTGCGGGATCTACACTCAAATGGTAAAGGAACGGGTGTATGGCCTGAAACAGTCCGTTATTGATACTGCTTTTGCGGTGGCAAATATTGCTGAATATCGGCGTAGTGTGGCAATTGATCTCATCAACACGCTAAATCCTACGGAGGAACAGCTGTTGGTTGGCTTACGCACAGCTTACGCCGACTCGGTTTCACCCTCTTATTTGTACGATGTCGGTCCTTATCTGATTTCCAGTGACGAATGTATTCAGGTAAAGGAGTTCGAGAAAAATTATTGTGCAGATATTATGCAGGTTGTTAAGTATCGACATGTCAAAAATACAGGGTTTATCTCTTTTGATGGTAAAACCTTCGTCTATTACCTCTATCCGGTAACTCACAATCGTAGTCTGATATTTTTGCTTGGTCTGGAACGTTTTTCTTTACTGTCAAAATCGCTGGCGATGGATAGCGAGAACCTGATGTTCTCCCTGTTCAAGAACGGTAAATCGGTGACCGGTGATGAATATAACGCTAAAAACGCCATCTTCACCGTTTCGGAAGCAATGGAGCACTTCTCCTATTTGCCGACCGGGTTGTACGTATTTGCTTATAAAAAAGACGTTTATTTTCAGGTATGTACATTGATTATTTTCTTTGCCGCATTGGTGGCAGTGATATCGGGTGCCAGTTGCCTCTATCTGGTACGCAGAGTGATTAATCGTGGTATTGTGGAGAAAGAAGCCATTATTAATAACCATTTTGAACGCGTACTGGATGGCGGGCTTTTCTTTTCGGCTGCCGATGTCAAAAAACTCTACAGTATGTATAACTCGGCATTCCTGGACGATCTGACCAAAGCGATGGGCAGAAAATCCTTTGACGAAGATTTAAAAGCGCTGCCGGAAAAAGGCGGTTATTTGTGCCTGTTTGACGTCGATAAATTCAAAAACATTAACGACACCTTCGGTCATTTGCTGGGCGATGAAGTGTTGATGAAAGTGGTGAAAATCCTTAAATCACAGATCCCGGTAGATAAAGGTAAAGTTTACCGCTTCGGAGGTGACGAATTTGCGGTGATTTATACTGGCGGCACGCTGGAAGAGTTGCTATCGATTCTAAAAGAAATCGTTCATTTCCAGGTGGGAAGCATTAATTTAAGCACCAGTATCGGTGTAGCGCATTCAAATGAATGTACTACCGTTGAACGTTTGAAAATGCTGGCGGATGAGCGGCTGTATAAGAGTAAGAAAAACGGCAGGGCGCAGATTAGCTGGCAGTAATCATTATTCGCAGGCCGGACAAATGATTTTGCCCGGCCTGAATTAATTAAACCCGGCTACCCCACAAATCGTACTCATCGGCGTGCTCGACTTTCACTCGCAGGATATCACCCGGCTTAACGTTGGTTTCACCATTGAGATAAACCGCGCCGTCGATTTCCGGTGCATCTGCCATGCTGCGACCAATCGCGCCTTCTTCGTCCACTTCGTCGATAATCACCAGAATTTCACGGCCCACTTTCTCTTGCAGGCGCTCGGCGGAAATTTGCTGCTGCAACTGCATGAAACGGTTCCAGCGTTCTTCTTTCACTTCTTCCGGAACCTGGTCAGGCAGGGCATTGGCGTCTGCACCTTCAACCGGGCTGTATTTAAAGCAGCCAACGCGATCCAGACGTGCTTCTTTCAGGAAGTCGAGTAGCATCTGGAAATCTTCTTCCGTCTCGCCAGGGAAGCCAACAATAAAGGTTGAGCGTAGGGTCAGTTCCGGGCAGATTTTGCGCCACTGTTTGATGCGCGCCAGTTGGCGATCTACAGAACCCGGACGTTTCATCAGTTTGAGAATGCGCGGGCTGGCGTGCTGCAACGGAATGTCCAGATACGGCAGGATTTTGCCCTCTGCCATCAGTGGGATGACGTCGTCCACATGCGGATAAGGGTAAACGTAGTGCAGACGTGTCCAGATCCCCAGTTTCGATAACTGTTCGCACAGGCTGACCATGCTGGTTTTTACCGGCTCGCCGTTGTGGAAGCCAGTACGATGTTTAACATCGACGCCATACGCGGAAGTATCCTGCGAGATCACCAGAATTTCTTTAACGCCCGCATCAACCAGACGTTTCGCTTCACTTAACACTTCGCCAATCGGACGGCTCACCAGATCGCCGCGCATAGACGGAATAATGCAGAAGGTGCAGCGGTGATTACAGCCTTCAGAAATTTTCAGATAGGCATAATGACGCGGCGTCAGTTTCACACCTTGTTCTGGCACCAGGCTCAGGAATGGGTTGTGTTTCGGTTTTGGCACGTAGTGATGAACGTGCTCCAGAACCTGCTCATAGCTATGAGGCCCGGTGATTTCCAGCACTTTCGGGTGGACTTCGCGGATCTGATCTTCTTTTGCCCCCAGACAACCGGTCACAATTACCTTGCCGTTTTCATTCAACGCTTCACCAATGGCTTCCAGTGATTCTTGTACCGCGCTGTCAATAAAGCCGCAGGTGTTGACGATCACCATGTCCGCATCATCATAGCTCGGTACCACGTCATAACCTTCAGTGCGTAGTTCGGTGAGAATACGCTCTGAATCGACAAGGTTTTTCGGACAGCCAAGGGAAACAAAGCCGATTTTCGGCTGGGGAGTTACTTTGCTCATAGCTTAAAAAATATTCAGTTACAGGAAAGGTCAGGGCAGGGATTCTACAGAGTTCTGGATAAAATTTGTATCGCAATCTCATTCGCTGGCGGAGTGGAAGGAAATGTAAATTTTGTTAATTCGGCGTGAAGAATTGATCCTGGACAGCATTTTGCTCAAAAAACAGCCATACTATTTAATTGCAACAAGGCTGGAAAGAGGAGGATCGAAGTATGTTCGTTGACAGACAGCGAATCGATCTGCTGAACCGGTTGATCGACGCACGCGTTGACCTCGCCGCATACGTGCAACTGAGGAAGGCAAAAGGATACATGTCCGTCAGCGAAAGCAATCATCTACGAGATAACTTTTTTAAACTGAATCGCGAACTGCACGATAAATCGCTGCGGTTGAATCTTCATCTGGATCAGGAAGAGTGGAGTGCTCTTCATCATGCTGAAGAAGCATTAGCGACAGCCGCAGTATGTTTGATGAGTGGGCACCATGATTGCCCGACTGTTATTACCGTCAACGCCGATAAGCTTGAAAATTGTCTGATGAGCTTAACGCTGAGTATCCAGAGCCTGCAGAAGCACGCCATGCTTGAGAAGGCCTGAAAACTAAGGGGGAGAAAGCGTCTCCCCCTTCATGTTTAAGTTTTTGTAAAAATGAATTTGTTATCTCCTCCACTGACTACGCTTTAAGCCAGAGTCAATCCGGAGGCGTTATGCATCGACAATCCTTTTTCCTTGTGCCCCTTATTTGTCTTTCTTCCGCTCTCTGGGCAGCTCCTGCAACGGTAAATGTCGAAGTACTGCAAGACAAACTCGACCATCCCTGGGCGCTGGCCTTTTTACCCGATAATCACGGTATGTTAATCACTCTGCGCGGCGGCGAGTTGCGTCACTGGCAAGCAGGAAAAGGATTATCTGCGCCGCTTTCCGGAGTGCCGGACGTTTGGGCGCACGGGCAGGGCGGTCTGCTGGACGTGGTTTTAGCGCCCGATTTTGCTCAGTCGCGCCGCATCTGGTTAAGTTATTCCGAAGTTGGCGATGATGGCAAAGCCGGAACTGCTGTGGGTTATGGCCGCTTAAGTGATGATCTCTCAAAAGTGACCGACTTCCGCACCGTCTTTCGTCAGATGCCAAAACTGTCTACCGGCAACCATTTTGGCGGGCGGATGGTATTCGACGGTAAAGGTTATCTTTTTATTGCTCTGGGCGAAAATAATCAGCGCCCGACGGCGCAGGATCTGGATAAATTACAGGGCAAACTGGTGCGTCTGACCGACCTGGGAGAAATCCCGGATGATAATCCTTTTATAAAGGAATCCGGTGTGCGCGCCGAGATCTGGTCTTATGGCATTCGTAATCCGCAAGGAATGGCGATGAATCCGTGGAGTAATGCACTATGGCTGAATGAACATGGCCCGCGCGGTGGTGATGAAATTAATATTCCGCAAAAAGGCAAAAACTACGGCTGGCCGCTGGCAACCTGGGGAATCAACTATTCGGGCTTTAAGATACCGGAAGCGAAAGGGGAGATCGTCGCCGGGACCGAGCAACCTGTTTTTTACTGGAAAGATTCGCCCGCCGTGAGCGGCATGGCCTTCTATAACAGCGACAAATTCCCCCAGTGGCAGCAAAAATTATTTATTGGCGCGCTGAAAGATAAAGATGTCATTGTGATGAGCGTCAACGGCGACAAAGTGACAGAAGATGGCCGTATTTTAACGGACAGAGGGCAGCGAATTCGTGATGTTCGCACTGGACCCGACGGTTATTTATACGTTCTCACCGACGAGTCCAGTGGGGAATTACTTAAAGTTAGCCCACGCAATTAGCTAACGGGAATCATCACCACTTTGCGCACTGCGGGGCGTTCAGTGAGTTGCTGATACCAGCGTTGCAGATTTGGACGCGGTGTCCAGGTCAGGCCAACGTTAAACAAATTGTAGATGAACGGTGCGATAGCGATATCGCCCACACCAAACTCGTCGCCTGAGAACCATTTTACTTTTGCCAGTTCCGCATCGAGCAGGGCAAACAGGGCGTCGCACTCTTTGCAACTGGCATCAATGGCGGCCTGATCGCGCTCTTCCGGTGGTGTTCTGACTAATCCCATCAGGATCCCGCGATGAGCATTACTGAGCGTCTGGTTTGCCCAGTCCATCCATTTTTCTGCTTCCGCACGACGTGCCGGTGAGTCGATCCACAGGCGTTTTTGCCCGTACTGTGCCGCCAGATAGCGGACAATGGCGTTTGATTCCCAAAGAATGAGATCACTTTCGTCGTCACGCAACAACGGCACCAGCCCGTTAGGGTTCATCGCCAGAAAATCAGCATCGTGATTTATCCCAAACTCACGGCCCGCGAGAATTTGCTCATAAGGTAGTTCCAGTTCTTCGAGCGTCAGCAATACTTTTTTTACGTTGGTTGAATTATTCCGACCCCACAGCGTAATCATACTCACCCCTTTTCCGACAGGCAGCCACAGGCTGAACAGGACTCCGATGGTGAAGTAAAGTTAACTTTTAAGCAACAGCTGGCAAAAAAATGACACCAGAAGCAGCGAAGCGGCAGGATATTGCATAAACTTTAAAAACTTTACCAACTTACGGTTTCTTTAAGTTTGTGTGTGCGTTATTAATCACCGAACTTATCATACGGCGATATAACGTATTTTTTTGAATGGATACTCGGGTGGCATTTATGACGCAATACTCCTCTCTCCTTCGTGGTCTTGCAGCGGGTTCTGCATTTTTATTCCTTTTTGCCCCAACGGCATTCGCGGCGGAACAAACCGTTGAAGCGCCGAGCGTGGATGCGCGTGCATGGATTTTAATGGATTACGCCAGCGGTAAAGTGCTGGCAGAAGGCAATGCGGATGAGAAACTGGATCCCGCGAGCCTGACTAAAATTATGACCAGCTATGTGGTTGGGCAGGCGCTTAAGGCCGATAAGATTAAACTCACCGATATGGTGACGGTCGGTAAAGATGCCTGGGCGACGGGAAATCCGGCACTGCGTGGTTCATCGGTAATGTTCCTCAAACCGGGCGATCAGGTTTCGGTGGCAGACTTGAACAAAGGTGTGATTATCCAGTCCGGTAATGACGCCTGTATTGCGCTGGCTGATTACGTTGCCGGGAGCCAGGAGTCATTTATTGGTTTGATGAATGGTTATGCCAAAAAACTGGGTCTGACCAACACTACCTTCCAGACGGTGCACGGCCTGGATGCGCCGGGGCAGTTCAGTACCGCGCGCGATATGGCATTGCTGGGTAAAGCATTGATCCACGATGTGCCGGAAGAGTACGCCATTCATAAAGAGAAAGAGTTCACCTTCAACAAAATTCGTCAGCCTAACCGTAATCGTCTGCTGTGGAGCAGCAATCTGAATGTTGATGGCATGAAGACAGGAACCACGGCAGGCGCGGGATATAATCTGGTTGCTTCGGCTACCCAGGGCGATATGCGTTTAATCTCCGTAGTGCTGGGGGCGAAAACTGACCGTATCCGTTTTAATGAGTCTGAGAAATTATTGACCTGGGGCTTCCGTTTCTTTGAAACCGTGACGCCAATTAAACCTGATGCCACATTTGTGACTCAGCGCGTCTGGTTTGGTGATAAGAGCGAAGTGAATCTCGGGGCAGGCGAAGCGGGCTCAGTGACCATACCGCGTGGGCAGCTGAAAAACCTGAAGGCGAGTTATACGTTAACGGAACCGCAGCTTACCGCACCGCTGAAAAAAGGTCAGGTTGTCGGCACCATTGATTTCCAGCTTAACGGTAAATCCATTGAGCAGCGTCCGCTGATCGTGATGGAAAATGTGGAAGAGGGCGGATTCTTTGGTCGGATGTGGGATTTCGTGATGATGAAATTCCATCAGTGGTTCGGCAGCTGGTTCTCTTAATCTTCTGATAACCGGATGGCGCGAAACGTCATCCGGTTATACGTCATTAATACATCAACTTAATACGCTGCGTCTGCGCGTACTTCACATACTCATCTTCCGGGCAACAATCGCTCACAACAATATCAAAGCGTTTCAGGTCACCCATGCGCGCCGGACGCACCTTGCCAAATTTACTGTGGTCGACAACCAGCACATGCTTTTGCGCCATCGACATGGCCCAGTGTTTTACCGGCAACTCTTCAAGATTAAAGCAGGTAGCGCCTTTACTGACATGCACGCCCGCAGCGGAATAAAAAGCGATATCCGGGCAAAAATTATTCAGCGTTTGCTGAAAATCGATGGGTTTGAAAATGGCGTTGCTGGCGTGAAATTCACCACCGCAAAGAAACGCGCGGCAATGGGGTTTCTCTTTCAGCGCCAGAAAAGTATTTAGCGAATAACAAACGGCGGTAAAAGGGATTTCATTATCAATTGCTTCAATAATCCACGGCGTGGTGGTGCCACAGTCAAAAAAGAGGGTCTGATCGGGTTCTATCAGCGTCGCAGCCAGTTTTGCCGCCCGGCGTTTTTCTTCCACCAGGCGGGATTTTTGATCGCTTAACAGGTAATGGCTGGCGCTGCGTGGTTCCAGAACAATATAGCCGCCGAGCAAAACGACGGGCGCACTGTGGTTGTTCAGATCGCGACGAATCGTCATCTCCGAAACCCCAAGCAGGGCGGCGGCGTCTTTAAGATGTAACTTATCACTGCGTTTTAATTCTTGCAGCAGCTGCCCGATACGCTCTTCGCGACGTGTTTCCATAATCCCTCTGAATAGTTATTGAAGCGAGCCGCTCAATACTACACTTTTTAGCAGAGATCAGTCACGCACCCAGCCTTTGCGGATCGGTAATGCAAAACAGAAGCGATACCACGATTGCAGACGTTGATAGAGTTTATGCCCCATCGCTTGCCAGATAATCTGGGCGCTAAGGCAGCCAATCATACCTGCCAGCAATCCACCGAGCATATCCAGCGGCCAGTGGACGCCAAGATAAACGCGCGACCAGGCAATGACGACGGCCAGCACCATTAAAAGTGAGCCGGACCACAGGCGATGCCAGCATAAAAATGCCAGTGCAAAGGTGAAAATCACCGTACCGTGATCGCTCGGGAATGAGTCATCCGCCGCATGATGCAGGAAGTTATAGCCGATATTTTCGACAAAGGGTCGGTCGTGCGGAAAAAGATGTCCCATCGTCCAGGACACAAACAGGCTGACCGCCAGCGCGATAGCGATTTTTATCACCAGTTGCCGTTGTGCTGTAAGCCCCCACAACCAAAGTACTGCGACCAGCAACGGCACCACGGTAATCAAATCTTTAGCAATAAAAATCGCCAACGAGATCATCCACGGCGCAGAGTCTGGCGTTGCGTTAATAAGAGAGAATAGAGAGAGATTCAAATTTTCCAGCATAACTTCCCGACGCAAAGTGATTAAAAGGGAGCCAATACAGGCAAGTCGTTGAGAATAAAGTGCAGGTTAAACTGGGTAAAGCGGCATCGTCTTATTTCCCTCAAGCGGCCTGTTTACGGTAGGTGATTGTAACGGGCAAAGGTTAAATAAAACTTAAAGAAAGCGTAGCTATACTCGCAATAATGTAAGAATGTGCTTAACCGTGGTTTCAGCTACAAAATTCGCTTTCTCGTTAGCTGCGCTTTTATTAAACTTTGCGCGATTATTATTGGCGAAGAAATTGCATGCAAAATAAATTAGCTTCCGGTGTCAGGCTTGGACGTCAGGCGTTACTTTTCCCTCTCTGTCTGGTGCTTTACGAATTTTCAACCTATATCGGCAACGATATGATTCAACCCGGTATGTTGGCCGTGGTGGAACAATATCAGGCGGGCATTGATTGGGTTCCTACTTCGATGACTGCGTATCTGGCGGGCGGGATGTTTTTACAATGGCTCCTGGGGCCGTTGTCGGATCGTATTGGCCGCCGTCCGGTGATGTTGGCGGGAGTGGTGTGGTTTATCGTCACCTGTCTGGCAATATTACTGGCGCAAAACATTGAACAATTCACCCTGTTGCGCTTCTTGCAGGGCATAAGCCTCTGTTTCATTGGCGCTGTGGGATACGCCGCAATTCAGGAATCCTTCGAAGAGGCCGTTTGTATCAAGATCACCGCGCTAATGGCGAACGTGGCGCTGATTGCTCCACTACTTGGTCCGCTGGTGGGCGCGGCGTGGATCCATGTGCTGCCCTGGGAAGGGATGTTTGTCTTGTTTGCCGCATTGGCAGCGATCTCCTTTTTCGGTCTGCAACGAGCTATGCCTGAAACCGCCACGCGTATAGGCGAGAAACTGTCGCTGAAAGAACTCGGTCGTGACTATAAGCTGGTGCTGAAGAACGGCCGCTTTGTGGCGGGGGCGCTGGCGCTGGGATTCGTTAGCCTGCCGTTGTTGGCGTGGATCGCCCAGTCGCCGATTATCATTATTACCGGTGAGCAGTTGAGCAGCTATGAATATGGCTTGCTGCAAGTGCCTATTTTCGGGGCGTTAATTGCGGGTAACTTGCTGTTAGCGCGTCTGACCTCGCGCCGCACCGTACGTTCGCTGATTATTATGGGTGGCTGGCCGATTATGATTGGTCTGTTGGTCGCTGCTGCGGCAACGGTTATCTCATCGCACGCGTATTTATGGATGACCGCCGGGTTAAGTATTTATGCTTTCGGTATTGGTCTGGCGAATGCGGGACTGGTGCGATTAACCCTGTTTGCCAGCGATATGAGTAAAGGTACGGTTTCTGCGGCGATGGGGATGCTGCAAATGCTGATCTTTACCGTCGGTATTGAAATCAGCAAACATGCCTGGCTGAACGGGGGCAACGGACTGTTTAATCTCTTCAACCTTGTCAACGGCATTTTGTGGCTGTCGCTGATGGTTATCTTTTTAAAAGATAAACAGATGGGAAATTCTCACGAAGGGTAAAAAAATGCCTGATTGCTTTGTGCGATCAGGCATTCTCGAATTAATGGTGATGGTCGTCAATCTGGTGTTCGATAACCATCCCTTCACCTACGCTGGCAAGATGGCGAACATAAGGATGCGGGCGGTAAGCCGGAGCTGGCGCAGGAGCCACATAGACGGTTTGCGGCACAGTCGCGACGCTGACCGCTTGTGGAACGCTGACTGAATCAGGAACCACAACCACTTTGTATCCACTCGGCACATCGACGGTGACACTTTGCGCCATCGCCACACCAGTAAAGCCCATTAAAAGCGCGCCCAACAGTAGACAATTTTTCATAATCATTTCGCCTGAAATAATGCAGCGGGTTAATTTCCGCGAATTATGCAGCCTTCATTCAGGCATTGTGTTGCCGGGCGTGCTGCCTTTTTTATTGCTTAAATGGCGCTTCGTGTTTAAGCACTTTATCGATCACATCCAGTACGCCTTCACGGTTATTGGAGCCTGCCCGGTATTTTGCCGCTGCGACGACCGCGCTGCCGGCATTTTCCATTGCAAAACTAAAGCCTGCCTGACGCAGCATCTCAATATCGTTACCGCCATCGCCAAAGACCACCACTTCGCTGTCGTCTATTCCCCATAATTTCTGCAGTTGGCGAAGGCCATTGGCTTTATGTACGCCGGGGATAATCAGATCGATGCTGCCGTTGCCGGTGTGGACCGGCACCATAATATCGCCGATGGCCTCATGTAATGCTTTTTGTACTTGTGGAATCAGTTCATCGGAAAGATTCAGACCAAACTTAAAGAAGATATCTTCTAAGTTGTCAAAGTTATCGACGTATTCCAGACGGTGATAATACATTTCCGCCACCGTTTTCATGGCATCGTCATATTTTTTGAGGGTATAGGCGCTATTTTTTCCGCAGGCAATAATTTCCACTTCCGGGCGCGTCAGCAAATGTTCCACGACAGTAGCAAACGCATCCTTCGACAGCTCGCCATTAAAAACATCTTTGCCTTCGCTCACTACCCAGCCGCCGTTTTCAGCCACAAAGGCTATTTCATTAGCAATTTCAGGGAAGAAAGAGATCAACTGATAATATTGATTCCCGCTGGCGACCACAAAGCGAATGCCTTGTGCTTTCATTTGCTGATACTGAGCCATAAACCGCTCACGGTTATAGGTTTTTTGATCGCTTAAGAAAGTACCATCCATGTCTACCGCAATTAATTTAATGCTCATCAACTATTCTCCATCGCCGTCTGCGTTTTGGTATCGGGTTTGGCGACGGCTTTCGCGACAATAGCCGCGAGAATAACCAGCGCCAGTACAACCAGCATTGCACTACGTAATCCATAATGTTCGCCGAGATAGCCCAGCAGCGGCGGCCCGACGAGGAAAGCCAGATAACCGGTCGTAGCTACCACGCTGACGCGGGTTGGTGCATCGGGGCCGGTATCGCTGGCGGCAGAAATAGTCAGCGGGAAGCCCAACGAGGCACCCAGTCCCCAAAGTACAACAGACACCCCAGCGACCCAGGCGCTATCGACAAAAATAATCAGCCCAATACCCAACGCCCCCATTAGTGCACTGGCCCGAACCACGGCAACGCGACTGTAACGGTCAATGAACCAACCGCCGGTAAAGCGTCCAACGGTCATCCCCAGGGTAAACCCGGCATAAATCAGCGAGCCGGAAGTAGGGCTAAAACCGTGACCATCAACCATTAATAAGGGTAACCAGTCGTTGGCAGAACCTTCGGCAAAGGCCATCGCCAGCACCACAACACCAATCAACAGCAACTGGATATCCCGATAAAAAGGTACGCCTTTTTCACCATGCTGGGTGCCATCGGCAGCATTTTTGCCCGTACCGTCAGGGATTGCCTGAATGGCGATATAAATAGGTGCGATGCCTACCAGCGCCGCCAATAAAATATGCACCGTTGCCGGAACGCCAAAGGCCGTAAGTGCCATCCCGACACCTGCGCCTGCCAGCGTGCCCAGGCTATAAAAACCGTGCATCATCGGTAAAACCGTCTTATTCATTTCTCTCTCAACGGCGGCACCTTCAACGTTTATCGCCACTTCCGCAGAACCAAAACTAGCCCCAAAGACGCCGAGACCAACGGCAAAGAGCAAGGGCGATGTCAGCCAGAGTGCCAGACTTAATATCATCATCCCAATCAATGCGCAGGACATCGTCACAAGGATGACATTACGCGTCCCAAAGCGTTTCACTAACCACGCCGAGCAGAGAATACCGCTCATCGAACCGATCGACAGACCAAAGAGAACACCGCCCATTTCAGCGATCGAGACAGAGAGAATATCGCGGATAGCAGGCGTACGGGTTGCCCAGGACGCCATTAACAGGCCTGGCAAAAAGAAGAACATAAACAGCGCCCAGGTTCGGCGTTTCAATGCATTACGTGAAGAATTTACGGTCATAGACCACGTCAAAATAAGAAGAGGGAAGACAACATTAGCAAGACTGTGTACATTTGTACACAATTGCAGAGAGAGGAAATGACATGCGTCGCGCTAACGATCCGCAACGGCGAGAAAAAATTATCCAGGCCACGCTGGAGGCGGTGAAACTTTACGGAATACATGCTGTTACACACCGCAAAATTGCTACCCTTGCCGGGGTGCCGTTGGGATCGATGACCTACTATTTTTCAGGAATTGATGAGTTGTTGCTGGAGGCGTTCAGCCGTTTTACTGAGATCATGTCCCGGCAATATCAGGCATTTTTTAGCGATGTTAGTGATGCTCCAGGCGCATGCCAGGCTATCACCGATATGATCTACAGCTCACAGGTCGCAACGCCGGATAATATGGAGCTGATGTACCAGCTCTACGCGCTGGCTAGCCGAAAACCGCTCTTAAAAACGGTAATGCAAAACTGGATGCAGCGCAGTCAACAAACGCTCGAACAATGGTTTGAACCCGGAACCGCCCGCGCGCTTGATGCGTTTATTGAGGGAATGACGCTGCATTTTGTCACCGACCGTAAGCCGCTATCACGCGAGGAGATTTTGAGGATGGTTGAGAGGATTGCTGGGTAGTAGATAAATTTCAGGCAACAAAAAACCCATCAACCTTGAACCGAAATGGCGGGGTTGATGGGCTCCACAAAATGGGGACATCAAAGAAAAGCAGTGGCACTAATTAAGACTGATGCCCTGCGGAAAAGTTCTGCGGTTGTGCAAAAAAATTTCATTTTCAGGGCAACTTCAGTTTTATCCTAATCCTGGCCATACCATGACGATGATTGTCCCTGCCAGCGTCAGCAGGACGTTGGCGATTGCATAGGTGCCCGCATAGCCCAGCGCCGGGATGTTACTGCGAGCTGTATCACTGATGATCTCCATTGCCGGCGCGCAGGTGCGTGCGCCCATCATTGCGCCGAACAACAGTGCGCGGTTCATTCGCAATACATAAGCACCGAACAAGAAACAGATAACCACTGGCACAAGACTGACAATCAATCCGGCAATCAACATCTGACCGCCAATCGCGCCCAGGCCGTTATTAATACCGCTACCGGCGCTCAGACCAACGCCTGCCATAAACACCATTAAGCCGAACTCTTTCACCATGCTTAATGCACCCTGCGGAATGTAACCGAAGGTCGGGTGGTTAGCGCGCATAAATCCCAGCATAATTCCGGCGAATAACAACCCGGCAGCGTTCCCCATGCCGAAACTGAATGTGCTGAACTGGAAGGTGATCATCCCGATCATCAGCCCAATAACAAAGAAGGCGCAGAATGCCAGCAAGTCAGTGACCTGGCTGTGAATCGAGATAAAGCCGATGCGATCGGCGATGGTTTTTACGCGACGGGCATCGCCGCTGACTTGTAAAACGTCACCTTTGTTAAGCACGACGTTGTCATCTATCGGCATCTCAATCTGGCTACGAATGACGCGGTTAAGGAAGCAACCGTGATCGGTCAACTTCAGTTGTGCGAGACGTTTGCCCACGGCGTTATGGTTTTTAACGACCACTTCTTCAGTGACGATACGCATGTCGAGAAGGTCACGATCGAAAACTTCTTTGCCGTTACGGAAGCTGGGATCGAGTCGTGCGTGGGCGTCGGGATAGCCTACCAACGCTATTTCATCGCCCATTTGTAGCACAGCATCACCGTCTGGATTCGCCAGAATCCCGTTACGTCGAATACGTTCAATGTAGCAGCCAGTTTGTCGATAAATACCCAGTTCACGCAGATTTTTGCCGTCGGTCCAGGCCACCAGCTCCGGGCCGACGCGGTAGGCGCGGATCACCGGTAAATAAACCTTACGGTTGGCATCAGTGTCCAGGCCACGTTCGCGGGCGATTTGCTGGGCGCTGGTCTGTAAGTCCTGATGCTGCAATTTCGGCAAGTAACGCGCACCAACAATCAAACTCACCAGACCGATTAAATAGGTTAAGGCATACCCGAGGCTCAGATTATCCAGTGCCAGTGAGAGCTGCCTGCTTTCCATGCCGGAATGACGCAGTGTATCGCCAGCACCGACCAGAACCGGTGTCGACGTCATAGAGCCAGCTAACATACCGGCCGTCAGGCCAATATCCCAGCCAAACAGCTTACCTAACCCTAAGGCGATCACCAGCGCACTGCCAACCATCACCAGTGCTAACATTAGGTAATTTTTCCCATCGCGAAAAAAAATGGAAAAAAAGTTCGGTCCGGCTTCGACCCCGACGCAGAAAATAAACAGCATAAAGCCAAGATTAAGCGCGTCGGTGTTAATGCTGAAATGTTGTTGGCCTAATAACAGCGATACGACTAAAACGCCAATGGAATTACCCAGTTGGATCGAACCAAGTCGTAATTTCCCGAGACATAGCCCAAGCGCGAGGACCACAAATAATAACAGAATGTAATTCCCATTTAACAATTCGGCGACGTTTATATTCACGGAGGCTAACTTCTTGTTTACTAGTAAGCTGTTGAAAGAAATGGTAATTTACGATAATGTTTTTTACCAGAATTCAGGGCGCAGATTCATTCAGCGCACCTAAACGATAGTAAAGTAACAATATATTTTACTAGTGTAATCACATTAGGTATCAACGGCTATATGAATTGCGTTGGCCTATATTAGCATGGAATGCGAAGCGGCTTTATCTTACTGAACGCCACACTGGCGAAAAATGTGTTCGATAGACGCAGTGTCAGGAGGAACGAGTGAAACATAAACAACGTTGGGCGGGGGCAATCTGCTGTTTTGTCCTCTTCATTGTGGTGTGTCTTTTTCTGGCGACGCACATGAAAGGCGCTTTTCGGGCTGCCGGGCATCCTGAAATCGGTTTGCTATTTTTCATTCTTCCTGGTGCAGTTGCCAGCTTCTTTTCACATCGTAGAGAAGTCCTGAAACCTCTGTTTGGCGCAATGCTGGCGGCACCCTGTTCGATGCTCATTATGCGGCTGTTTTTTTCACCGACGCGCTCATTCTGGCAAGAGCTGGCATGGTTATTAAGTGCGGTGTTCTGGTGTGCGCTGGGGGCATTGTGTTTCTTATTTATCAGTAGCTTGTTTAAACCACAGCACAGAAAAAATCAATAAAGCCCTCAACGCGAGGGCTTGTCAGACGATCAGGCGTCCAGATTCTCTTTCACCCATGCAGCAAAATCGGTATAGCCGCCGATATGTTGCTGATCGACAAAAATCTGCGGCACGGTTTCTACGGGTTTACCTGCCTTTTGTTGTAGATCTTCTTTAGTGATCCCTTCCGCACGAATATCTACATACTGATACTGGAAATCATCGCGCTCATTGCTCAATTTCTCGGCCAGATCTTTTGCACGCACACAGTAAGGGCAACCCGGACGACCAAAAATAACGGTTTGCATTATTTCTCTCCTCATAGATTTATGCCTGTAATGATCACGCTAAAATGTATTCGCTGAAAGTAGGTTTAACCTGTTGCATTAATTGCTAAAAGCTATAACTGTTAAACACAATGCAGTGAAAAGTTTTAGACTGAAGGCTCACTTTGCAGAGGGAAGCGTATGCGCGCGATCGGTAAATTGCCTAAAAGCGTGTTGATACTGGAATTTATCGGAATGATGTTGCTGGCGGTGGCGCTGCTGTCGGTAAGCGACTCCCTGTCGCTACCTGAGCCATTTTCTCGGCCAGAAGTGCAGATTCTGATGATTTTTCTCGGTGTTTTGCTCATGATTCCCGCTGCGGTGGTGGTGATTCTTCAGGTGGCAAAACGTCTTGCCCCACAGCTGATGAACCATCCACCGCAATATTCACGTTCAGAAAGAGAAAAAGATAATGACGCCAACCATTGAACTTATTTGTGGCCATCGCTCCATTCGCCATTTCACTGATGAACCCATTTCCGAAGCGCAGCGTGAGGCGATTATTAACAGCGCCCGTGCGACGTCCAGTTCCAGTTTTTTGCAGTGCAGTAGCATTATTCGCATTACCGACAAAGCGTTACGTGAAGAACTGGTGACGCTGACCGGCGGGCAAAAACACGTAGCACAAGCGGCGGAGTTTTGGGTGTTCTGTGCCGACTTTAACCGCCATTTACAGATCTGTCCGGATGCTCAGCTCGGCCTGGCGGAACAACTGTTGCTCGGTGTCGTTGATACGGCAATGATGGCGCAGAATGCATTAACCGCAGCGGAATCGCTGGGATTGGGCGGGGTATATATCGGCGGCCTGCGCAATAATATTGAAGCGGTGACGGAACTGCTGAAATTACCGCAGCATGTTCTGCCGCTGTTTGGGCTGTGCCTTGGCTGGCCTGCGGATAATCCGGATCTTAAGCCGCGTTTACCGGCCTCCATTTTGGTGCATGAAAACAGCTATCAACCGCTGGATAAAGACGCACTGGCGCAGTATGACGAGCAACTGGCGGAATATTACCTCACCCGTGGCAGCAATAATCGCCGGGATACCTGGAGCGATCATATCCGCCGAACAATCATTAAAGAAAGCCGCCCATTTATTCTGGATTATTTGCACAAACAGGGTTGGGCGACGCGCTAAAACTGCCACGTCGATGTATGATACGCGGGCTTTTGACCAGGTCTGACAGAGAGGTGCAGGGTGAAAATTGCCATATTGTCCCGGGATGGAACGCTCTATTCGTGTAAGCGGCTGCGTGAAGTCGCTATACAGCGCGGTCACCTGGTTGAAATTCTTGATCCGCTTTCTTGCTACATGAACATAAATCCTGCGGCGTCTTCTATTCACTACAAAGGCCGCAAGTTACCCCATTTTGACGCAGTGATCCCGCGTATTGGCACCGCCATTACCTTTTATGGGACGGCGGCACTGCGCCAGTTCGAGATGCTGGGGAGCTATCCGCTCAATGAGTCGGTCGCCATTGCCCGGGCGCGTGACAAATTGCGTTCCATGCAACTGCTGGCGCGTCAGGGCATCGACCTGCCTGTCACGGGCATTGCGCATTCGCCGGATGATACCAGCGATTTAATCGACATGGTCGGTGGTGCGCCGCTGGTGGTCAAGCTGGTTGAAGGCACGCAGGGAATTGGTGTCGTGCTGGCGGAGACGCGTCAGGCGGCGGAAAGCGTGATTGACGCTTTCCGCGGTCTGAACGCGCATATTCTGGTGCAGGAATATATCAAAGAGGCGCAAGGGTGCGATATCCGCTGTCTGGTTGTTGGCGATGAAGTAGTCGCTGCGATTGAACGGCGAGCGAAAGAGGGCGATTTTCGTTCCAATTTGCATCGTGGCGGCGCGGCAAGCGTCGCCAGTATCACACCACAGGAGCGTGAAATCGCGATAAAAGCCGCGCGAACGATGGCGCTGGACGTTGCTGGTGTGGATATTCTGCGTGCTAATCGCGGGCCGTTGGTGATGGAAGTGAATGCGTCGCCAGGGCTGGAAGGAATAGAAAAAACCACCGGTATCGACATCGCGGGTAAAATGATCCGCTGGATCGAACGCCACGCTACGACAGAATATTGCCTGAAAACGGGTGGTTAGTCGCAATCACATTACTGATCATGGTTTTGCCTGCGCTTTTTGCGTAAGCTGTGCCGGTCTTTTTATCGGAAGAGGTTGTACAAAATTATGACATCGCTGGTCGTTCCTGGTCTGGATACGTTGCGTCAATGGCTCGATGACCTGGGGATGAGTTTTTTTGAATGTGATAACTGTCAGGCTCTGCATCTGCCCCATATGCAGAATTTCGACGGTGTCTTTGATGCTAAAATCGATCTGATCGATAACACGATCCTGTTTTCTGCCATGGCGGAAGTCCGACCTTCAGCCGTATTGCCGCTGGCGGCGGATTTATCAGCCATCAATGCCAGTTCGCTGACCGTGAAAGCATTTCTTGATATGCAGGATGATAATCTGCCAAAGCTGGTGGTTTGCCAGTCTTTATCCGTTATGCAGGGCGTAACCTATGAGCAGTTTGCATGGTTCGTGCGTCAGAGCGAAGAGCAGATTTCGATGGTCATTCTTGAAGCTAATGCCCATCAACTGCTGTTACCGACTGACGATGAAGGGCAAAATAACGTTACCGAAAACTATTTCCTCCACTGATAACTCCTTTCGAGCACGCAGTCGCTGCCGCAGTGACTGCGTGCCGCAAAATTATCCGCTGTTTTTAACCTTTTATTAAAGATTAATTCACTTCTCTTGTGCCGATTTGGCTTTATCACATAGAGCAAATACGCATAAAAATTTGTTAAATACCGTTTTTTAATCCGAGCTATAGTCTCAAACCCTGGCTAAAGTTATTCTTGCGATGCTTTTATATAGTGAGCAGTGCAGGCCGGGAGAGAGTTCTCTTTTCTTACACCGCGCCGATAAAAATATGCACGTTTATTGCATATCTTTCAGTGTGACAACTTTTGTTCGTTTGTTAACGAATTTTCAGAAGGAAAGAGATATGACCGCCTTAAATAAAAAATGGCTATCGGGTCTGGTTGCGGGGGCTCTGATGGCCGTCTCTGTCAGCACGCTCGCGGCTGAACAAAAAACACTCCACATTTATAACTGGTCTGATTATATCGCCCCGGACACGGTGGCCAACTTTGAAAAAGAAACCGGTATTAAAGTCGTCTACGATGTTTTCGATTCTAACGAAGTACTGGAAGGCAAATTAATGGCGGGGAGCACTGGCTTTGATCTGGTGGTGCCGTCAGCAAGCTTTCTTGAGCGCCAGCTGACAGCGGGAGTTTTCCAGCCGCTGGATAAAAGCAAATTGCCGGAGTGGAAGAATCTCGATCCGGAGCTGCTGAAGTTGGTCGCCAAACACGATCCCGACAATAAATTTGCTATGCCCTATATGTGGGCGACGACCGGGATTGGCTATAACGTCGATAAAGTTAAAGCGGTGTTGGGCGAAAACGCGCCCGTCGATAGCTGGGACTTGATCCTCAAACCTGAAAATCTGGAAAAACTGAAAAGCTGCGGTGTCTCTTTCCTGGATGCGCCAGAAGAAGTGTTTGCTACCGTGCTGAATTATCTCGGCAAAGATCCTAACAGCACTAAAGCGGATGATTACACCGGACCGGCTACCGATCTGCTGTTAAAGCTGCGCCCGAACATTCGTTATTTCCATTCATCCCAATACATCAATGATCTGGCGAATGGTGACATCTGTGTCGCTATTGGCTGGGCGGGCGATGTCTGGCAGGCGTCAAACCGCGCGAAGGAAGCGAAGAATGGCGTGAATGTCTCGTTCTCGATTCCAAAAGAAGGGGCGATGGTGTTCTTTGATGTATTCGCCATGCCTGCGGATGCCAAAAACAAAGACGAAGCCTATCAGTTCCTGAATTACCTGCTGCGTCCTGATGTGGTGGCACATATCTCTGACCATGTGTTCTATGCTAACGCCAATAAAGCAGCCACGCCGCTGGTGAGTGCGGAAGTCCGTGATAACCCGGGTATTTATCCGCCTGCGGATGTTCGTGCGAAGTTGTTCACTCTGAAAGTGCAGGACCCGAAAATCGACCGTGTGCGCACCCGCGCGTGGACCAAAGTGAAGAGCGGAAAATAATCCGCAGCCGTAGATGCCGGACGGGCGCACCACACCCGCCGGCAATTCGCACCATCATGGTGCGCTTGCACACATTCAATGCCGGAGAGCAGCCGTGAATGACGCTATCCCTCGCCCGCAGGCGAAAACCCGTAAGGCGCTGACGCCGCTATTAGAAATCCGTAACCTGACCAAATCCTACGATGGTCAACATGCGGTGGATGATGTCAGCCTGACCATCTACAAAGGTGAAATCTTCGCGCTGCTGGGCGCATCCGGCTGTGGCAAGTCCACGCTGCTGCGTATGCTGGCAGGTTTTGAACAACCTTCTGCCGGGCAGATTATGCTCGATGGCGTCGATTTGTCACAGGTGCCGCCTTACCTGCGCCCCATCAATATGATGTTTCAGTCTTACGCGCTGTTTCCGCATATGACCGTGGAACAGAACATCGCTTTTGGCCTGAAACAGGACAAACTACCGAAAGCGGAAATTGCCAGCCGGGTCAATGAGATGCTTGGGCTGGTGCATATGCAGGAGTTCGCCAAACGCAAACCGCATCAGCTTTCTGGTGGTCAGCGTCAGCGTGTGGCCCTGGCCCGAAGCCTTGCCAAGCGCCCGAAACTATTACTGCTCGATGAGCCGATGGGCGCGCTGGATAAAAAGCTGCGTGACCGGATGCAGCTTGAAGTGGTGGATATTCTGGAGCGCGTCGGTGTGACCTGCGTAATGGTTACTCACGATCAGGAAGAGGCGATGACTATGGCGGGGCGCATCGCCATTATGAATCGTGGGAAATTTGTCCAGATTGGCGAGCCGGAAGAGATCTACGAGCATCCGACCACCCGCTACAGCGCTGAATTTATCGGTTCGGTTAATGTCTTTGAAGGTGTACTCAAAGAGCGTCAGGAAGATGGTCTGGTGCTTTATTCGCCGGGGCTGGTGCATCCACTGAAAGTCGATGCGGATGCTTCAGTGGTTGATAACGTGCCGGTGCATGTGGCGCTTCGCCCGGAAAAAATCATGCTTTGCGAGGAACCGCCCGCCAATGGTTGTAACTTCGCGGTGGGGGAGGTGATACACATTGCCTATCTCGGCGATCTTTCGGTGTATCACGTTCGCCTGAAAAGTGGGCAGATGATTAGCGCCCAGCTACAAAACGCCCATCGCCATCGTAAAGGGTTACCGACCTGGGGCGACGAAGTACGTTTGTGCTGGGAAGTGGACAGCTGTGTGGTGCTGACGGTTTAAGGAGCAAAGATGAGTACACTTGAACCTGCTGCCCAGTCGAAACCGCCGGGCGGATTTAAGCTGTGGTTGTCGCAGCTGCAAATGAAGCATGGGCGCAAACTGGTCATTGCGTTGCCATATATCTGGTTGATCTTGCTGTTTCTGCTGCCATTTCTGATCGTCTTTAAAATAAGCCTGGCGGAGATGGCGCGCGCTATTCCACCTTATACCGAATTGATGGAGTGGGCTGACGGGCAACTTTCTATCACTCTTAATCTCGGTAATTTTCTGCAACTGACTGACGATCCGCTCTATTTTGATGCTTATCTCCAGTCGTTACAGGTGGCGGCGATTTCGACTATTTGCTGTTTACTGATCGGCTATCCGCTGGCGTGGGCGGTGGCGCACAGTAAGCCTTCGACCCGTAATATCTTATTACTACTGGTGATCCTGCCGTCGTGGACCTCGTTTCTGATTCGTGTCTACGCCTGGATGGGAATATTAAAAAACAACGGTGTGCTGAATAATTTTCTGCTGTGGCTGGGGGTTATCGATCAACCGCTGACCATTCTGCATACCAACTTTGCGGTTTATATTGGCATTGTTTACGCCTACGTGCCGTTTATGGTGCTGCCGATTTACACCGCGTTGATTCGTATTGATTATTCGCTGGTAGAAGCGGCACTGGATCTCGGTGCACGACCGCTGAAAACGTTCTTTACTGTGATCGTGCCGCTGACTAAAGGTGGGATTATTGCCGGATCGATGCTGGTGTTTATCCCGGCTGTGGGCGAGTTTGTGATCCCGGAACTGCTCGGTGGCCCGGACAGCATCATGATCGGGCGCGTGCTGTGGCAGGAGTTCTTTAACAACCGCGACTGGCCGGTGGCCTCAGCGGTAGCGATCATCATGTTGCTGCTGCTAATTATGCCGATAATGTGGTTCCACAAACATCAGCAAAAAAGCGTGGGAGAACACGGATGAATAATTTACCGGTGGTTCGTTCGCCCTGGCGGATTGTGATTTTGCTGTTGGGCTTCACCTTTCTCTACGCGCCAATGCTGATGCTTGTTATCTATTCGTTTAACAGCTCGAAGTTAGTGACGGTGTGGGCCGGCTGGTCAACGCGCTGGTATGGCGAATTATTGCGCGATGACGCAATGATGAGTGCGGTTGGTTTAAGTCTGACAATTGCGGCCTGTGCGGCGACGGCGGCGGCGATCCTCGGGACTATTGCGGCGGTCGTGCTGGTGCGCTTTGGCAGGTTTCGCGGATCAAATGGTTTTGCCTTCATGATCACCGCACCGCTGGTAATGCCAGATGTCATCACGGGTTTGTCGCTGTTGTTGTTATTCGTCGCGCTTGCTCATGCTATTGGCTGGCCTGCGGACCGCGGTATGCTCACCATCTGGCTGGCGCATGTCACTTTCTGTACGGCTTATGTGGCAGTCGTTATTTCGTCGCGTCTGCGGGAACTGGATCGCTCGATAGAAGAAGCCGCGATGGATCTCGGTGCGACGCCGCTGAAAGTGTTTTTTGTCATTACGCTACCGATGATCATGCCCGCGATCATTTCTGGCTGGTTACTGGCTTTTACTTTGTCGCTTGATGATCTGGTGATCGCCAGCTTTGTTTCCGGGCCGGGAGCCACCACTTTACCGATGCTGGTCTTTTCCAGCGTGCGGATGGGGGTGAATCCGGAAATCAACGCCCTGGCAACATTGATCCTCGGCGCGGTCGGAATTGTCGGATTTATCGCCTGGTATCTGATGGCGCGCGCAGAAAAACAGCGGATACGCGACATCCAGCGTGCAAGACGTGGCTGAAGACACTAAAATTTGCCAACCTGGCTACATAATGCCGCGCATGTCGCGGCATTGTTTTCATGGAAGACGAAACGTTGGGATTTTTTAAGAAAACATCTTCATCTCATGCTCGCCTGAATGTGCCTGCGCTGGTGCAGGTGGCGGCGCTCGCCATTATTATGATCCGTGGCCTCGACGTGCTGATGATTTTTAATACGCTGGGCGTGCGCGGTATTGGCGAGTTCATTCATCGCAGCGTACAAACCTGGAGTTTAACGCTGGTCTTTTTGAGCAGTCTGGTGCTGGTTTTCATTGAGATCTGGTGTGCGTTTTCACTGGTGAAAGGGCGTCGCTGGGCGCGCTGGCTGTATCTGTTGACACAAATCACAGCCGCAAGTTACTTGTGGGCGGCCTCGCTGGGGTATGGTTATCCGGAGCTGTTCAGCATTCCCGGTGAATCAAAACGTGAAATCTTCCATAGCCTGATGCTGCAGAAGCTGCCGGATATGCTCATCCTGATGCTGCTGTTCGTTCCCTCGACTAGTCGGCGGTTCTTCCAGTTGCAATAATGTGTATAATCGTCGCCCCTGATGATGTGAAGGTCAATGTATGCAGTGCGCACTTTACGACGCGGGTCGCTGTCGTTCCTGTCAGTGGATAACGCAGCCGATTCCAGAGCAACTCTCCGCTAAAACCGTCGATCTTAAAAATCTGCTCGCCGATTTTCCGGTTGAGGAATGGTGTGCGCCGGTGTCAGGCCCGGAACAAGGGTTTCGTAATAAAGCCAAAATGGTGGTGAGTGGTAGCGTTGAAAAACCACTGCTCGGTATGCTGCATCGAGATGGTACACCGGAAGACCTTTGTGACTGCCCGCTTTATCCAGCCTCATTTGCGCCCGTTTTTGCGGCGCTAAAACCGTTTATCGCCCGTGCGGGGTTAACGCCCTACAACGTGGCGCGTAAACGTGGTGAACTGAAATACATTCTGCTGACTGAAAGCCAGAGCGATGGCGGCATGATGCTGCGTTTTGTACTGCGTTCTGATACCAAACTGACGCAACTGCGTAAGGCGCTGCCGTGGTTACAGGAACAATTACCGCAGCTGAAAGTTATTACCGTCAATATTCAGCCGGTACATATGGCGATTATGGAAGGGGAGACGGAGATCTACCTGACCGAACAACAGGCACTGGCAGAGCGTTTTAATGACGTACCGCTGTGGATCCGTCCGCAAAGTTTCTTCCAGACTAATCCGGCGGTCGCCAGCCAGCTGTACGCCACCGCGCGCGACTGGGTACGACAGCTGCCGGTTAAACATATGTGGGATCTGTTCTGCGGTGTGGGTGGCTTTGGTTTACACTGCGCGACGCCTGACATGCAGTTAACCGGGATCGAAATTGCACCAGAGGCCATTGCCTGTGCGAAGCAGTCAGCCGCTGAACTGGGCTTAACGCGTTTGCAATTTCAGGCGCTGGACTCCACTCAGTTTGCCACCGCCCAGGGGGAAGTGCCGGAGCTGGTGCTGGTTAACCCGCCGCGCCGCGGCATTGGTAAACCGCTGTGTGATTATCTCTCAACGATGGCACCGCGTTTTATTATCTACTCCAGCTGTAACGCCCAAACCATGGCGAAAGATATCCGCGAACTGCCTGGGTTTCGCATCGAACGGGTACAGCTTTTTGATATGTTCCCGCACACTGCGCATTACGAAGTGCTGATACTGCTGGTGAAGCAATAAAAAAGCCGCAGGTGCGGCTTTCTGAATCTTACTGTGGGAACCACTGGTCATTGATTTTCTGATATGTACCGTCAGCTTTAATTGCTGCCAGCGCGTTATTCAGTTTTTCCAGCAGAGCTTTGTTATCCGGACGTACAGCGATACCCAGGCCGGTGCCGAAGTATTGCGGATCGGTCACTTTTTCAGTAGCAACGCCCAGTTGCGGATTGGTTTTCAGCCATTCGTTTACCACTGCGGTGTCACCAAATACGCCATCAATACGGCCATTTTTCAGATCGATAAAGGCATTCTGATAACTGTCATAGGAGACAGTTTTCACTTCCGGGTGCTGATCCTGAATATATTTCTGGTGCGTGGTGCCGTTTTCCATCCCAATACGTTTGCCTTTCAGATCGGCAAACGTTTTGTAGGTATCTTTTTTGGCAATCACGACGGCTGAGTTTTCGTAGTAGGGCGTGGTAAACGATACCTGTTTGCTACGCTCCGGCGTGATATCCATTCCGGAGATTACGGCGTCATATTTTCTGAATTTCAGTGACGGGATCAGGCTGTCGAACGCGTGATTAGTAAAAGTACATTCTGCCTGCATTTGTTTGCACAAGGCTTTTGCCAGGTCGATATCAAAGCCGACAATCTCATTATTAGCACCTATAGATTCAAAGGGTGGATAGGTGGCTGAAACGCCAAAATTGATTTTCTCTGCGGCAGAAGCACCGAAAGTAAAGGAAGTAAGTAATGCGGCAAGAACTAACTTTTTCATGATGGAACTCCCGTCTGTCAATCTTATGATTTTTGGCCGTGTCTGCGGCATGGGATAACAATGCCATTAAGTGAATTTATATGCAATAAATATGAGTAAATAATTTATATGAAATAAAAAAAGACGGACAGATTAGTGGGTTGCCCGTCTTCATAATAAGAATTTATGCACTATGTAGGCCGGATAAGGCGTCCACGCCGCATCCGGCATCAGCATGCAGCTACATTAATTCCGCCGTTCGAATGCCAGTGCTTTACGCTCGATCAGACGCATCATCAGCGTCAGCAGGCCGTTGACGACCAGGTAAATAATCCCCGCCGCGCCAAATACCATTACATCGTAGGTGCGTCCGTACAACAACTGGCTGTATCCCATCACTTCCATCAGCGTAATGGTGTAAGCCAGAGAGGTACTTTTGAACACCAGCACCACTTCGTTGGAATAAGAAGAGAGCGAGCGTTTAAACGCGTACGGCAGCAGGATCGCCAGCGTATCTTTTTTGCTCATTCCCAGGGCGCTACAGGACTGCCATTGACCTTCCGGGATCGCGCGAATCGCACCGTAAAACAGCTGCGTGGTGTACGCCGCACTGTTCAGCGACAACGCAATCAGCGCACATAACCACGGTTCTGACAACAAATGCCACAGTGCCGGATACTCCTGCAACGTTGGGAACTGGCCCGGTCCGTAATAAATCAGGAAGATCTGCACCAGCAGCGGCGTACCGGTAAACAGCGTGATATAGCCCCGCACCAGCCACACCAGCACCGGCGTTTTCAGCGTCAGGATGATGGTAAAAATCAATGCCAGAATCAGTGCCACAATCAGCGAGGCAACGGTTAGCGTCAGGCTGGTGTGCAGCCCTTTCATCAGTTCGGGTAAATACTCAAACATTAGCTGGGCCTCCGCTCAAAACGTGTCGCGCGCAGGTCAATGCGTTTGAGAATGTACTGACTGAGCAGGGTGATCACCAGGTAAATCACCGCCGCCACAATGTACCAGGTAAACGGTTCCTGGGTACGGGTAGCGATGCTTTTGGTTTGTAGCATTAAATCATTCACACTAATCAAACTGACCAGCGCGGTATCTTTCAGCAGCACCAGCCACTGGTTACCGAGACCCGGCAGCGCATGACGCCACATCTGCGGCATCACCAGACGGAAAAAGATAGCCGATTTCGACAGCCCCAGCGCCTGACCGGATTCCCACTGACCCACCGGCACCGCTTTTAATGCACCGCGCAGCGTTTGCGAGGCATAGGCGGCATACAGCAGTGACAGAGCGATGACACCACAAAGGAACGGGCTAACGTCGAAGTTCTCAATGTCCATCTGCACCGGGATCTGCACGAACCCAAGATTGATAGTGAAGCCATCCGAAAGCGTCAGCAGCAGCTGCGAGGAGCCAAAATAGATAAACAGCACCACCAGAATTTCTGGCAGGCCACGCAGAATGGTTACCAGCGCTGAACCTGCCCACGCGACAGGACGCCATTTCGCAGACTCCCATACCGCAAAGAACATCGCCAGCGCCAGCCCGACAATCAATGCACAAACGGCAAGGCCGACGGTCATCCCGGCGGCGCTTGCTAAAGGAAAAAATTCATTCATCAGGAATTACTTCTGGAACCATTTGTTGTAGATGGTTTCGTAAGTGCCATCTTTCTTCACTTTTTCCAGCGCAGTGTTGAGTTTCTGCTGCAGTTCAGTGTTGCCCTGGCGTACTGCGATGCCGAGGCCAGTACCGAAGTAATCTTTATCGGTCACTTTATCGCCCACTGCCGCCAGTTTCGGGTTATCTTTCAGCCATTCTGTTACCACTGCGGTGTCACCAAATACGCTGTCGATACGACCGTTTTGCAGATCCAATTTTGCGTTCTGGTAACTGTCATATGGCACGGTAGTGATTTCCGGATGCTTATCCATAATGAACTTCTGGTGTGTCGTCCCGTTCTGAACGCCGACTTTTTTGCCTTTCAGCTGATCAACACTGGTGTATTTGCCTTGCTGACCCACAAACAGGGCAGAGTTGTCATAGTACGGGGTGGTAAACAGCACCTGCTTTTCACGCTCCGGAGTGATATCCATGCCCGCCATCACTGCTTCTACGCGACGGAATTTCAGGCTTGGGATCAGGCTGTCAAACGCCTGGTTAGAGAAAGTGCAGGTTGCATCAATCTCTTTACACAATGCCTGCGCCAGGTCGACATCAAAACCAACGATCTGGTTGTTTGCATCAATCGATTCAAACGGAGGATAGGAGGCTTCGGTGGCAAAACGAATGGTTTCGGCTGCTGTGGCGGAAAGACTAAAACCTGCAATTAACGCGGCAATCAGAACTTTTTTCATTGTTGTTATCCCGAATCTTAGTGAGAGAGATAGTTTTTAAATGCTTCGGTTTGCGGCTCGGTAAAGCAGCTCGCGTCGCCTTGTTCTACGATATGACCGTTTTCCATATACACCACTCGGCTGGCGGTTTTACGCGCCACTTCAACTTCGTGGGTGACGATCACCTGGGTAATATTCGTTTCTGCCAGCTCACGAATGATGCTGACGATTTGTGCCGTAATTTCGGGGTCCAGTGCGGCGGTCGGTTCATCGAACAGCAGTACCTGCGGTTCCATCATCAACGCACGGGCAATAGCAACACGCTGCTGCTGACCTCCAGAAAGATGCAGCGGGTAACGATCGCTATAAGGTTTGAGACGCAGACGTTCCAGCAGTTTTTCTGCACGGGCCAGCGCCTGATCTTTACTCAACCCCAGTACACGACAGGGCGCTTCAATCAGGTTTTGCTGCACGGTCAGATGCGGCCACAGGTTGTATTGCTGAAACACCATGCCAACGTTACGACGCAAATCGCGAATCGCTTTGTCAGAGGGGGTTTTGGTGAAATCGAAATGGTTGCCTGCAATGTTGAGCGTACCGGAGCGCGGCATCTCAAGCAGATTGAGTACACGCAGCAGCGAGCTTTTACCCGCGCCGCTGGGGCCAAGTAACACCAGCGTTTCGCCCTGTGGGCAATCCAGCGTGATATCGAACAGCGCCTGATGCGCGCCGTAGAAGCAATTAATGCCGTTTAATTGAATACTCATTGACACTCGTATACTGGCAGTCTGATAGCTATTGAGGTCGAAGATAGTACCTTTGACAGAATAATTATGCAATATTTCTGCTTTAAAAGTTAAAAGCAAAGCGCATTATTCAATAAACATAGCACAAAATAACGGGGGCGGTGGTCGGCGAGCATAAATGTCGGCATTCCTCACGAAATGCCGGACAATTTACGGGGTTTATTGGTTGATCAAGACGTTAGCGATTCTCGATGGATTGACGGAGCGTACCCGCCGTGGCATGAACGCTACCGCCTAAGTAGCGCACATCGTCGATGACCCAACACTGGCCTTCCTGAATCATTAACACTTCATCCTGCCAGCCCTGGTCACCCTGCTTGAGATCCACGCGCAATGGAATGTTACGGGCATCACGATTAGGGATAGTAGATGCACTGGCAACGTGGGCGCTGTCTGGCAAGGTGGTTCGACTGGAGAACGGATCGCTGCTTAACAATTCACGATGACTATTATCGCGGCTGGCATCGCTAAGTAGGGTTGCCAGTTTGTCACTCAAATAGGGGCGCAGAGCGGTAATGTCATTGCTGCGATGTTGAATGTGGTAGTCATAGAACTGTTGAGCCACGCTATCAGGCCCCCCCTGGACACAGGAACCGGTGCGGGGGCCGTTATCTTTATAAGCTGGCGTGACGGTGGTACAGGCACTGAGTAGCAGTGCGCAAGGGATAAGCATGGTCAATTTGCTATAGCGCATGATGATTTCCTTATAAGCGAACACCTTGAAAGCGTTCTACGATAATAATGATATCCTTTCAATAATAGCGTATCAGTCCGATAATGCTTTGAAGATCGAAGGCTTAGCAAACAAGGAGATCGATCATGCAATTTTCTACAACCCCAACTCTGGAAGGCCAGACCATCGTTGAATATTGCGGTGTGGTGACTGGCGAAGCGATTTTAGGCGCGAATATTTTCCGTGATTTCTTTGCCGGTATCCGCGATATCGTTGGCGGACGCTCCGGTGCCTACGAAAAAGAACTGCGTAAAGCGCGGGAGATTGCCTTTGAGGAGCTCGGCTCCCAGGCGCGAGCGCTGGGGGCTGATGCCGTCGTCGGTATTGATATCGACTACGAAACGGTCGGGCAAAACGGCAGTATGCTGATGGTTAGCGTCAGCGGTACGGCGGTGAAAACGCGTCGATGAGAAGAGTCTTCTGGCTGGTCGCTGCCGCTCTGTTACTGGCAGGGTGCACAGGCGAAAAAGGCATTGTCGAGAAAGAGGGATATCAGCTTGATACCCGACGCCAGGCGCAGGCGGCGTATCCGCGCATTAAAGTGCTGGTGATCCACTACACCGCAGATGATTTTGATAGCTCGCTGGCGACACTGACCGATAAGCAGGTCAGCTCGCATTATCTGGTCCCTGCGGTGCCACCGCGATACAACGGTAAACCGCGCATCTGGCAACTGGTGCCGGAACAAGAACTGGCCTGGCATGCGGGGATTAGCGCCTGGCGCGGGGCAACGCGCCTTAACGACACCTCTATTGGTATTGAGCTGGAAAATCGTGGCTGGCAGAAATCGGCGGGGGTGAAATATTTTGCCCCGTTTGAACCGGCACAGATTCAGGCGCTTATTCCGCTGGCGAAAGATATTATTGCCCGTTATCACATCAAGCCGGAAAACGTAGTAGCACATGCGGATATTGCGCCGCAGCGCAAAGACGATCCGGGGCCATTATTTCCCTGGCAGCAACTGGCACAGCAGGGGATTGGTGCCTGGCCGGATGCGCAGCGGGTGAACTTTTACCTTGCCGGGCGCGCGCCACACACACCGGTAGAGACCGCGTCATTGCTGGAGCTTTTGGCGCGTTATGGTTATGACGTAAAGCCTGATATGACTCCGCGCGAGCAGCGGCGCGTGATTATGGCGTTCCAGATGCATTTCCGCCCGACGTTATATAACGGCGAAGCGGATGCAGAAACTCAGGCGATTGCCGAAGCGTTGCTGGAGAAATACGGGCAGGATTAGCGCGGCAGTTTTCCGTGGTCGCGTAGCCAGGCGGCAGTTTTCTCGATACCTTCATCCAGGGTGAGGACTGGCTGATAACCTAACTCTCCCTGCGCACGCGTAATATCCAGCGTAAAGTCAAAATTCAACTTGGAGACGCCGTAGTGGGTCAGCGGCGGCTCTTTAGCTGACTTGCGACCTAAACGCTCCATGCTGCGGGCGATCATATCCAGCATCGGGTAAGGAACCGAACGAATACGACAGTCAATATTCAACTCGTCGATCAGCTTCTGCACGATGCTGCGCAGTGTGCGATGCTCGCCGTTGGTGATGTTGTACACACGCCCGGAAGGTAGCTTATCGCACGCTTCCTGGCTTGCCAGCCACATGGCGTGCACGGCATTTTCATAGTAGGTCATATCGACCAGCGCACTGCCGCCATGCGGTAACAGAATACTGCCGTAGTGATGCATCATATGCGCCAGACGGGGGATAAAGACTTTATCGTGCGGTCCGAACAGACTTTGTGGGCGCAGAATAGTAAAGCGCGTTTGTGGATTCGCCTGCGAAAGCATATTGATCACTTCTTCACTGGCTGCTTTGCTGCGGGCAAACTCGTTGGCGAAGCGGTGAGGGCGAAAATCTTCTTTAATATCGCGATGGTGGTGATAATCGAAGTACAGGGAGGGAGAAGAGATATGAATAAAGTTACGCACACCCCAGGCGACAGCCCATTCACCCAGGCGGCGAGTGGCGCGAACGTTAGCCAGATCGAAAGCCTGTTGTGTCCCCCAGGGCGAGGTAAAGCTGGAGCAGTGCCACAGCGTATCAATGCCCGCGAGCATCACTTTAGCTTGTGATGAGACCAGCTCGGTCAGATCCGCCGGAACAAACTCTGCGCCCATTTTTTCCAGCAATTTACCCATTGCCTCATTGCGACCGGTCGCTCGCACGCTGATGCCTTTCTGGCATAAAAACTCTACCGCGTTTCGACCTAAGCCGCTGGTGGCGCCGGTAACCAGTACCTTCATATCAATCCACTGTTGTTGAGAAAATGACGTGCGCATTCTTCCGTGATTTCCCCCTTGATGCAATGGGAAACATGAAAGAATAACGCAGGTTTTGTCGATTAATCTGTGCTTTGTTCTGCCAGTCTGGCGATTCGTTTTGCCATTCCGCGAAAAATAAACAGATGCGCGGGGATCATCAATAACCAGTAAAACAGCCCCGGCATACCGTGCGGATGCCAGAAAGCACGGACATCAATAGTACGATAGTCGCCTTTATCTTCCAGGGTAAAACACAGTCGTCCCAGCCCCGGCGCTTTCATGCCAAATAACAACGTAAGTTGTTTTTCCGGTTCAACGACAATCACTTTCCAGCTATCCACCGCATCGCCGGTCTGTAAATATTCGCGCTCCGGGCGGCCTTTCGCCAGCTTATGACCGATCGCAAGGTCCATCAACGCCCGTGTCTGCCACAAAATATTGCCAAAGAAATAACGCTCTTTACCGCCGATTTGATTGACCACCCGCCATAGCGCCTGAAGGCTGGCAGACGTTTTAACGGTAAACCCCGCCTGTTTGGCAAAATAACCGTATTCTGGTCGCCAGCGAGCAAAAGCCTGCGCGTCATATCCCCAGTCGCTGGAGTTGACCAGTTTTTCTTCCTCTTTCAACGTGCTACGTACCGCGTCATCGAAAGCGATCAGCCGTTGTGGGATGAGCGCACGTAGCGCGGTGTCATCCGCCAGCAGATCGTGTTTCAGCCCCTGAATCAACGCCCTGGCGGTGGTGGGCGGTACTGAAGTAATCACATTAAGAAACCACACCGAAATCCAGCGGGTGGGGAGGGGGATGGGGAGCAACCAGCGGCGCTTACCGCTCACCGCCATAAAATGTTCAAACTGTTGCTGATAACTGAGCACTTCTGGTCCGGCGGCTTCGAAGATGCGATGTTCGCAGGCCGGATGATCTAACAGCGCCACCAGATAGTGCAGCAAGTTTTCCAGCGCGATGGGCGTGGTGCGTGAACGAACCCAGCGTGGCGGCGTTAACACGGGCAAGTTGTAAACCATATCGCGCATGACTTCGAATGCCGCTGAACCCGCGCCAACGATAATTCCGGCACGTAGTTCGGTCACCGGGACACCCGCTTCACGTAAAATATCCGCCGTGGCCTGACGAGCACGCAGATGATCAGATTGTTCATGAGGCGGCGCCTGCAATGAACTGAGAAAGATTAATTGCTTTACCGGTACTTCGCGTAGCGCATCGCGGACGTTGAGAGCCACCTGGCGCTCCTGAGCGATAAAATCACCGCCTTCGCCCATGCTGTGCACCAGAAAATAGACAGTATCAATATTCTGCAACAGGGCCGGAAGGTTATCCGGCCAGTTGAGATCGACTTTATGGCAACTGACATTAGCCAGTTGCAGTTTTGCAAGTCTGTCGACATGACGTGCCGCCGCCAGGATCTGATGCCCTTGCTGGCTGAGCGTGCGCACCAGATGCTGACCAATGTAGCCACTGGCACCGAGAACTAAAATGCGTTGCGGCACGTCTCTCTCCTTAACGCGCCAGGAACGCATGCCAGTGGGCGGCAACTTCCGCCAGTTGTTCACGCGAGACGTCAAGATGGGTCACCAGGCGGACAATCGGCGAGGCGTTAATCAGCACGTTTCTCGCTTTCATGTATTCGCCTAACGCGGCAGCATTTTCTTCCCCGACGCGAACAAACAGCATATTGGTGTCCTGACGCATCACATCCGCGCCTGCTTCACGCAACTGCTCCGCCATCCAGGTGGCATTGTCGTGGTCTTCCTGCAAACGTGCGACGTTATTTTTCAGGGCATACATCCCGGCGGCAGCCAGAATGCCGGACTGGCGCATCCCGCCACCTGTCATTTTCCGCCAGCGAATGGCACGTTTAATGTAATCACGATTACCGACGAGTAATGAACCGACTGGCGTCCCAAGACCTTTCGACAGGCAAATGGTGAACGAGTCACAATATTGCGTGATCTCTTTCAGTTCGCAGCCGTAAGCCACCACGGCATTAAAAATGCGCGCGCCGTCAACGTGCAGCGCCAGATTGCGCTCGCGGGTAAATTCCCATGCTTCTTTCAGGTATTCACGCGGCAGCACTTTGCCGTTGTGGGTGTTTTCCAGACTGAGTAATTTGGTGCGGGCGAAATGGATATCGTCAGGTTTGATTTTCATCGCCACTTTATCCAGTGGTAGCGTGCCGTCGGCAGCTGCGTCGATGGGTTGCGGCTGAATACTGCCCAGCACTGCTGCGCCACCGGCTTCAAACAGATAGTTATGCGCGGCCTGACCGACGATATACTCTTCGCCGCGTTCGCAGTGACTGAGCAGAGCGACCAGGTTGGCCTGAGTGCCGGTCGGCAGAAAAATGGCGGCTTCTTTACCGGAAAGCTCTGCTGCATAGTCCTGCAGAGCATTAACGGTAGGGTCGTCTCCGTAAACGTCGTCCCCAACCGGGGCGGCCATCATCGCTTCGAGCATGGCGCGGCTCGGTCGGGTAACGGTATCACTGCGTAAATCAATCATGGCATGTCCTTATTATGACGGGAAATGCCACCCTTTTTACCTTAGCCAGTTCGTTTTCGCCAGTTCGATCACTTCATCACCGCGCCCGCTGATGATTGCGCGCAGCATATACAGGCTGAAACCTTTGGCCTGTTCGAGTTTGATCTGCGGTGGAATGGCTAATTCTTCTTTGGCGACCACCACATCCACCAACACCGGACCGTCGATGGAGAAGGCGCGTTGCAGAGCTTCATCGATTTCAGACGCTTTTTCTACACGAATACCCGTAATGCCGCAGGCTTCGGCAATTCGGGCAAAGTTGGTGTCGTGTAGTTCGGTGCCGTCAGTCAAATAGCCACCAGCTTTCATCTCCATCGCCACAAAGCCCAGCACGCTGTTATTAAAGACGATAATTTTCACTGGCAGCTTCATCTGCACTACCGAGAGGAAATCGCCCATCAACATGCTAAAACCGCCATCGCCGCACATGGCGACCACCTGGCGTTCTGGCTCGGTTGCCTGCGCGCCCAGCGCCTGCGGCATGGCGTTAGCCATCGAACCATGGTTAAACGAACCTAACAGGCGACGCTTGCCGTTCATTTTTAGATAACGTGCCGCCCACACCGTTGGCGTACCAACGTCACAGGTGAAAATAGCGTCATCGGCGGCAAAATGACTAATTTGCTGCGCCAGATATTGCGGGTGAATGGCTTTCTCGCTCGGTTTAGCTAAATCGTCCAGCCCTTTGCGGGCGTCGCGGTAATCTTCCAGCGCCTTATCCAGAAAATTGCGTTCGGTTTTTTCTTCCACCAGTGGCAGCAATGCGCGCAGGGTTGATTTGATATCGCCGACCAGCGCCATATCTACCTTGCTATGCGCGCCGATGCTGGCTGGGTTGATATCAATCTGAATAATTTTGGCATCGGTCGGGTAGAACGCACGGTAGGGAAACTGAGTACCGAGCAGCACTAACGTATCGGCGTTCATCATGGTATGGAAACCTGACGAAAAGCCGATTAATCCCGTCATTCCAACATCATATGGATTATCGTATTCGACATGTTCTTTACCGCGCAGGGCATGAACTATAGGCGCTTTAATTTTCCCGGCAAACTCAACTAACTCTTTATGCGCCCCCGCACAGCCGCTGCCACACATCAGGGCGATATTGCTGGAATAACGCAGCAGTTGCGCCAGTTTGCGTAACTCTTCTTCTTCCGGTGTTACTACCGGCTGTGGCGCATGATACCAGTGGGTAGTTGCCCCTTCTGGCGCAGGTTTTAACGCCACATCGCCCGGTAACACAACAACGGAAACGCCACGGTTAAGCACCGCTTTGCGCATAGCAATTGCCAGCACTTGTGGGATCTGCTCTGGGCTGGAAACCAGCTCGCAATAGTGACTACATTCGCGGAATAGCTCTTGTGGGTGGGTTTCCTGGAAATAGCCGCTGCCAATTTCGCTGGAGGGAATATGAGCGGCAATCGCCAGTACCGGAACGTGATTGCGGTGGCAATCGAACAGGCCGTTGATTAAGTGCAGGTTGCCGGGACCGCACGATCCGGCACAGACCGCCAGTTCTCCGCTAAGTTGTGCTTCAGCGCCAGCGGCAAATGCCGCCACTTCTTCATGCCGGGTGGACATCCACTCGATGGTGCCCATGCGATTAAGACTGTCACTAAGACCGTTCAGAGAGTCGCCCGTGACTCCCCAGATGCGTTTCACGCCTGCCGATTCGAGTGTTTTGGCGATATAAGCTGCAACCGTTTGTTTCATGGTTCTCCATCTCCTGAATGTGATAACGGTAACAAGTTTAGTTCATCTGACGGAGGGGGAAGGGATGGGAGAAAAAGGAGGCACTAACGGTTAAATAGCCCGATGAAAGGAATATCATCGGGCATCAGGCGATTATGCGAGAACCAAATCCCCCTGCGGATGGCAGGAGCAGGCCAGTACGTAACCTTCAGCGATTTCGGCGTCGGTCAGCGTCATTGTGCTGCTCACCGTATATTCACCGGAAATCACTTTCGTCTTGCAGCAGCCGCAAACACCCGCACGGCAGGCGGCGACAACCGGAACGTTATTGCTTTCCAGCGCCTCCAGTAGCGTGGTGCCAACCGGAGCGTAAAATTCTCGTGCCGGTTGCAGTTTGGTGAATTTCAGACCGCTGGTCGCCGCTTCCGCTACTGGGGTGAAGAATTTCTCTTTAAAGAAACGCGTCACGCCGAGCGCTTTCACTTCCTGCTCTACCCAATCCATATATGGAGCAGGGCCACAGGTCATCACGGTACGTGAGGCTAAATCAGGGACACCTGCCAGCAGTTCGCGAGTGAGACGACCAGCGATAAAGCCTTCGGTAACGTTATTTTCCGCCACCAGCGTTACCGGATAGTTACGCCACTCATCGGCGAAAATCACATCCTGCGGCGTACGCACGTTGTAGATCACCTGCACATCGGCCTGTGGACGGTTCTTCGCCAGCCAGCGACGCATCGACATAATCGGCGTAACGCCGCAGCCTGCCGCCAGCAACAGGAATTTATCTTCTGCTTTATCGTCGCAGGTAAATTCCCCCATCGCGTCCGAAAGCCAGAGATAATCACCGCGTTTTACATCGCGCGTCAGCCACCGGGAGCCGACACCGTCATCAATCCGCCGCACGGTCAGGGTGATGTATTCACTCACGCCTGGCGTGGAGGAAATGGTGTAAGCACGCAGCGTTTCCGCTGAGTTACGCACGCTGACCAGCGCATATTGCCCGGCGCGATACGGGTAGTAATCGTGGCAAATCAGGGAAATCGTCCACACATCCGGCGTTTCTTGCGTAATGTGATGAACCTGCATCCGCCACGGGCATTGATTCGTTGGCATCGTCATCGACAAACTCCTTACGCGCTCAACAGTTGCTTCATGTCTTCTTCAACAGTGGTGATAGAACGCAGGCCGAATTTCTCGTTCAGCACCGCCAGCAGGTCTGGTGTCAGGAAACCAGGTGCAGTCGGGCCGGTGACGATATTTTTCACACCCAGAGAAAGCAGCGTCAGCAGAATGACAATCGCTTTCTGTTCAAACCAGGAGAGCACCAGCGACAGCGGCAGATCGTTGACTCCGCAGCCCAGTTTCTCTGCCAGCGTTACCGCCAGAATAATTGCTGAGTAAGCATCGTTACACTGACCAGCATCTACCAGACGCGGCAGACCTTCGATATCGCCAAACTCAAGTTTATTAAAGCGATATTTACCGCAAGCGAGGGTCAGGATCAGGCAGTCATCCGGCACGCTGGTGGCGAAATCGGTGAAGTAGTGACGCTCGCCGCGTGCGCCGTCACAGCCGCCAAGCAGGAAGATATGACGCAGTTTTTCACGGCTCACCAGATCAATCAGCGTATCGGCTGCGCCAAGCAGTGTCTGGCGACCAAAGCCCACGGTGATCAGGTGCGGAATTTCGCTGTACGGGAAGCCCGCCATCTGTTGCGCCTGGGCAATGACTGCAGAGAAATCTTCGCCATCCAGATGACGCACACCCGGCCAGCCAACGATGCTGCGGGTCCAGATACGATCGTCATAAGCGCCTACGGTTGGGTCGATGATGCAGTTCGAGGTCATCACGATGGGGCCTGGGAAACGAGCGAACTCCACTTGCTGATTCTGCCAGCCGCTGCCGTAGTTACCGACCAGATGCTTGAATTTACGCAACTCCGGGTAACCATGCGCAGGCAGCATTTCGCCGTGGGTGTAGACATTAACGCCCGTGCCTTCGGTCTGTTCCAGCAGGTTGTAGAGATCTTTGAGATCGTGACCGGAAATCAGAATGCATTTACCCGCCGTCGCTTTGACGTTGACCTGAGTTGGCGTCGGGTGACCGTATTTACCGGTTTCGCCTGCGTCCAGAATGCTCATCACTTTGAAGTTCATCTGGCCGATTTCCATTGAACACTCAAGAAGCGCGTTCATATCGGCAGGCCAGGTCCCCAGCCACGCCATGATTTTATGGTACTGGGCATAAATATCGTTGTCGTATTGACCGAGAACATGCGCGTGTTCCATATAGGCCGCCGCACCTTTCAGGCCATACAGGCACAGCAGACGCAGGCCGAGAATGTTTTCGCCAATCGCCGCTTTATCTTTGTTAGGGGTAAATTCTGCTGCCTGACGTTGCAGCTCGCCGAGATCGTCGCTCATCAGTTGCAGGTCAGCCATCGGGTTATCGACGCGGGCGTTGGCATCTACAGCCAGGCATTGTGCTTTCAGCGCCTCGCGCAGGGCAATCGCTTCACGAGCGTAGCCGACAATACGCGGAGAATCGAAGTTAACGTTGGTCAGGGTTGAGAAAAAGGCACGTGGCGCAAAGCTGTCTACATCGTGGTTGATGATGCCGTATTCACGTGCTTTCACTGCCCAGGCCGAAAGCCCTTGCAGCGTCGCGATGAGTAAATCCTGAAGGTCAGAGGTTTCCGCCGTTTTACCACACATCCCCTGCGCGTATGAGCAGCCGTTTCCTGCCGGAGTACGGATAGTTTGTTCACATTGCACACAAAACATGATCACACCTTTTAAAGTTATATTTAATATACATGTTTAAGGTTAAGACGCTTAACGCGGGGATAAAAGAGATTTTTAATGCAACTTTAAGGGAGATTGATTTAGCGCAATTTTGGCGGCAGAGATCTACCGCCAGAGAGGTATTATGCAGAGAAAAAGGCGATGAGAATCGGCACTAACAGACTAAGAATAAAACCGTGAACAATCGCCGCCGGGACCATATCCAGCCCGCCTGTACGTTGAAGAACGGGCAGGGTGAAATCCATCGACGTCGCACCGCATAAGCCCAGTGCAGTAGAGCGGCTACGGCGAATCAGCCCAGGGATTAACATAATAGCAATCAGCTCACGGGCCAGATCATTAAAAAACGCCGCGCTCCCGATTACCGGACCAAAAGATTCGGTCAATAAAATACCGGAAAGAGAATACCAGCCGAAACCGGAGGCCATTGCCAGCGCGGTATTGATGGGAAGATCAAGAATAAAGGCGTTAATTAAACCACCAATTAATGAACTGGCAACCACCACCACGGCGACAATCATTCCCCGGCGATTAAGGACAATCTGCTTTAAGGTCATGCCATTATTGCGCAACTGAATACCGACGAGGAAAAGTAGCAGAATTAAGGTGTATTCACTGGCTTCGGTCGCGTGTTGTAAGAAAGCCAGTCCACTCAGACCAATGGCAAAACCAATCACTACTACGCCGCACAGTTTTAGCGACTCCAGCGCCATCGCAATACGCGACGGGAGTTTTTCTTGATGATGGTGGTTGCGCCATGGCAGGCCGCGCTCCAGCCACATCAGGGCGGCAATATTACACAGTAAAATAACGGTAATACTGACGGCAGAATAATGCAGAATTGCCAACAAGTTACTGGCGAGGTTATCGAGAAACGCCAGACTGATACCCATAAAAAAGAGAATAAGGTAAACCATCCAACTTAATAGCTGATTAATAACTCTTAATGCAGCTTTTTGGCGAAGCGGAATGAGGTAACCCACAATCAGGGGAACCAGAATGATTAACAGCCCAGAAAACATGAAAAACCAGTCCTTGCAAAGAAGATTCGAAATGCGCGATGACACACTACTGAAAGCGGAAGGACGAGTAAAGTTGCAATTAAAAGGAAATGTTATGCATCAGAGGGGGATTTTTAATTCTATATGAGTGTTTAGCGTTGTTGCGCTCCTTTCATGTGCAATGCCATATAAAGCCACTGGCGCAGGGAGCGGCCAGTCGCCGCCGCTCCCTGCCCCCCCGGCCTTCGGGGAACGCCTCGGCGATTTTAACGCCACCAACACCCGTGCGGTTTGTAACGTCGAAGATAAAACCACCAGGGCAGACAACATGCCAATGCTAATTAATCGCGTTTTTCCAGTAGAGTCCGGTAAATCAGACCACCGATAATACCGCCGACAATTGGCACCACCCAGAAGAACCACAGTTGTTCTAATGCCCAGCCGCCCTGGAAGATAGCAACCGCAGTACTGCGCGCCGGGTTAACGGAAGTGTTAGTCACCGGAATACTGATTAAGTGAATCAGGGTTAAGGCCAGACCAATGGCAATTGGCGCAAAACCAGCAGGAGCGAATTTGTCAGTTGCGCCGTGGATCACCAGCAGGAAACCTGCACTCAATACCAGTTCAACTACCAGCGCGGAAAGCATGGAATAACCGCCTGGTGAATGCTCGCCATAACCGTTAGAAGCAAAACCGCTGGCTGCCGCGTCAAAACCCGTTTTACCACTGGCAATTAAATACAGCAGCGCCGCCGCAACAATACCGCCGACAACCTGGGCAATTACGTAGCCAACGACTTCTTTTGCCGGGAAACGTCCGCCAGCCCATAAACCAATAGTGACCGCCGGGTTAAAATGACCACCAGAAATATGACCAACAGCAAAGGCCATTGTCAGAACGGTCAGACCGAACGCCAACGCCACGCCGGCAAAACCAATGCCTAATTCCGGGAAGCCTGCGGCCAGTACGGCACTACCACAGCCGCCAAAAACAAGCCAGAAAGTACCAAAACATTCAGCTGCTAATTTTCTGAACATATCCACCTCAATTAAAAATTGACCCTGTGAAAAATATGGTCGTTTTATAGGGTCGTCGTAAAAAAGTGACGACGGAAATAATGCGCGGCTATTTTAAAAACGAAGGCAAATCATTCGCCAGATAAATAAATCCAGTAAATTTGATTTAGGGCAACAGCGGGTTGCCCCATATAGTCATTTGTCTGATTGACAGTGTAGTGCAAGCGAAAGATTTAATCCTTTAGGCGTAATAAAAAATAATTTATCATGCTAATTATTTGATTTTGTTGTTTTTGCAGACTTATCAGCAAGAGGGAGTATAACGCGATTATTCGCTCATTTTTCAGACATTTGCCATGCTTAAATGTGATGTCATCACGTATTAGCATGGCCTTTCCCGTTATACTGCCAGCGTAAAGGATAAGTCACATATTTCTGGAGGGGATATGATTCTTGAGCGCGTTGAAATTGTGGGTTTTCGCGGTATCAACCGTTTGTCGTTGATGCTGGAACAAAACAACGTCCTGATTGGGGAGAACGCGTGGGGTAAATCCAGCTTGCTGGACGCCTTAACCCTGCTGCTATCGCCAGAATCAGATCTCTACCATTTTGAGCGCGACGATTTCTGGTTCCCGCCGGGAGATATCAACGGGCGAGAACATCATCTGCATATTATTTTGACCTTCCGCGAATCGCTGCCAGGCCGACATCGGGTTCGCCGCTATCGGCCGCTGGAAGCGTGCTGGACGCCATGCACCGATGGTTATCACCGTATTTTTTATCGTCTGGAAGGGGAGAGTGCGGAAGACGGCAGCGTGATGACACTCCGCAGTTTTCTCGATAAAGACGGACATCCGATTGATGTTGAGGATATTAACGATCAGGCTCGTCATCTGGTGCGTTTAATGCCGGTGCTGCGCTTGCGTGATGCCCGTTTTATGCGCCGTATTCGTAACGGCACGGTGCCAAATGTCCCCAATGTGGAAGTCACCGCGCGCCAGCTCGATTTCCTCGCCCGTGAATTATCCTCACATCCGCAAAATCTCTCTGATGGGCAGATTCGTCAGGGACTTTCCGCAATGGTACAGCTGCTTGAGCATTATTTCTCTGAGCAGGGGGCCGGACAGGCGCGATATCGTTTAATGCGGCGGCGAGCCAGCAATGAGCAACGAAGCTGGCGCTATCTGGATATCATCAACCGGATGATTGACCGACCTGGAGGGCGCTCGTATCGGGTTATTTTGCTCGGCCTGTTTGCTACTTTGTTGCAGGCAAAAGGCACATTGCGACTGGATAAAGACGCCCGTCCATTGTTGCTGATCGAAGATCCAGAAACCCGTTTACACCCCATTATGCTTTCAGTTGCCTGGCATCTGTTGAATCTTCTGCCATTGCAGCGCATTGCCACCACCAACTCTGGCGAGCTGCTTTCGTTAACGCCGGTAGAGCATGTTTGCCGACTGGTACGTGAGTCCTCGCGCGTTGCCGCCTGGCGTCTGGGGCCGAGTGGTTTGAGTACCGAAGATAGCCGACGCATCTCTTTTCACATTCGTTTTAATCGTCCGTCATCGCTGTTTGCTCGCTGCTGGCTGTTGGTGGAAGGGGAAACAGAAACCTGGGTTATCAATGAACTGGCGCGTCAGTGCGGACATCATTTTGATGCCGAAGGGATCAAGGTCATTGAGTTTGCCCAGTCCGGGCTAAAGCCACTGGTTAAATTTGCCCGGCGAATGGGGATTGAATGGCATGTACTGGTCGATGGCGATGAAGCAGGGAAGAAATATGCCGCTACGGTACGCAGCCTGTTGAATAACGATCGGGAAGCCGAACGAGAACATTTAACGGCGTTACCGGCGCTGGATATGGAACATTTTATGTATCGCCAGGGATTTTCCGATGTGTTCCACCGCGTGGCGCAAATCCCGGAAAATGTACCGATGAATCTGCGCAAAGTTATCTCGAAAGCGATCCATCGCTCTTCCAAACCCGATCTTGCCATTGAAGTGGCAATGGAGGCCGGACGTCGTGGTGTGGACTCCGTACCGACGCTGCTGAAAAAAATGTTCTCACGCGTGCTGTGGCTGGCGCGCGGTCGGGCCGACTAACTACAAAACATCGTGGCCATTTGTGGCTGAATAGCGTCGAGCATCTCATAGCGCCGACGGTATTCAGCCCGTTTTTTACTGGCGATTTCGGCAATCTCTTTTCGTGCTATCTGTGCTGGAAGGCGGTAATGGCGTTCAGCATCACATACGCCGCCAACCGACTCCCAGAACGCGTTGTAATCGGCATGGATCTTGCCCTCTTTATCGCGATAACGCAGGCTGCGGTAAATATGCGTTTCATTGCTGACGGCAATAATCTGCTCTACCTGCAAACGTTGGGCAAACAGACAGGCCGCTTCCATCACGAGGCGTTTGGGAAATAGCCCGTGGCAGGCTTTCGTCGCATTCTGGATTTCCTGGTGTGGAATTTCCCATTTTGCGCCTTGCAGTCCGCCAATAAACATCGTCCTTTTCCCCTGATATTCACACAGGGTAAAAGTGAGCTCTGCCAGAGGAATACCTTCGCTGTTGCGGAACAGGATGGTGCTGTCACCTTCTTTATCCATTGAGATCATCATGGTCAGCTCAAGCGTGAACTGCTCGCCGTTTTTGCCTTCCAGCTTCGCCAGTTGCAGCCCGGGGGTATTCAAATATAAGCTGAATTCTTCCGCCGACATACACCCGCGGAGTAACGCATAATGGTAACGTAACGCCTCCAGCAATTGCTTACGGCTAAGATTCGCCGCAAGGTAAGGGCGATGTAGACGTACAGGCAGTCGCGGCTGGCGCGTTAACAACACATTGAGATTAGGCCAGTGGGAAAGTTCGTTCATCCACTCAACGCTTAAACGCGGCATAATCAACGAGCGCAGCAAAAATTTCTGGCGAAAACTACGGCGATGCCAGAATTTACCCGGCCGACACTGTCCTCGTGCCAGACTAAGAAAAAGTGACAGGCTGCTGAGAGATTCAGATGGCGTAAAGGTCCGTTCAGTTAGCTGCGACATATTCATGAAATCAATGGTTATACATGACGTCGATTTAACCATTGCGTATCTTAACCAAACATCAATAGTGTGATTATTAACGTAAATTTTAGTGTTTTGTTGATATTTCGTTGAAGTTAATGACCCGGATTGGCATATGGAGTATTCAGAATATTTATGAAAAAGCGGAAAACCGTGAAGAAGCGTTACGTTATTGCGATGGTGATAGTCATCGCCGGGTTGATTACGTTATGGAGAATTCTTAACGCACCCGTGCCGACTTATCAGACGCTGATTGTGCGCCCCGGTGATTTACAGCAAAGCGTGCTGGCGACCGGAAAGCTGGACGCGCTGCGTAAGGTTGACGTGGGCGCGCAGGTCAGCGGTCAGTTGAAAACGCTGTCGGTGGCGATTGGCGATAAAGTAAAAAAAGACCAGCTTTTAGGGGTTATTGATCCTGAACAGGCTGAAAACCAGATCAAGGAGGTGGAAGCAACGCTGATGGAGCTACGCGCGCAGCGGCAGCAGGCGGAAGCGGAGCTGAAACTGGCGCGGGTGACGTATTCCCGTCAGCAACGTCTTGCACAAACGCAAGCGGTTTCACAGCAGGATCTCGATAACGCCGCGACGGAGATGGCTGTGAAACAGGCGCAAATTGGCACCATTGACGCGCAAATCAAGCGCAATCAGGCCTCTCTCGATACGGCTAAAACCAATCTCGATTACACCCGCATCGTTGCCCCGATGGCCGGGGAAGTCACGCAAATCACCACTCTGCAAGGCCAGACGGTGATTGCCGCACAACAAGCACCGAACATTCTGACGCTGGCAGATATGAGCACCATGCTGGTAAAAGCGCAGGTTTCTGAAGCGGATGTAATCCACCTGAAGCCGGGGCAAAAAGCCTGGTTTACGGTGCTTGGCGATCCACTGACGCGCTACGAGGGGCAAATCAAGGATGTGCTACCGACGCCGGAAAAGATTAACGACGCTATTTTCTATTACGCCCGTTTTGAAGTACCCAACCCCAATGGTTTACTGCGGCTGGATATGACCGCGCAAGTGCATATTCAGCTCACCGATGTGAAAAATGTGCTGACGATCCCTCTGTCGGCGTTAGGCGATCCGGTTGGCGATAATCGTTATAAAGTCAAATTGTTGCGTAATGGTGAAACACGCGAGCGTGAAGTGACGATTGGCGCACGTAACGATACCGATGTTGAGATTGTCAAAGGGCTGGAAGCGGGCGATGAAGTGGTGATTGGTGAGGCCAAACCAGGAGCTGCGCAATGACGCCCTTGCTCGAATTAAAGGATATTCGTCGCAGCTATCCTGCCGGTGATGAGCAGGTTGAGGTGCTGAAGGGCATCAGCCTCGATATTTATGCCGGTGAGATGGTAGCGATTGTCGGCGCTTCGGGTTCCGGTAAATCGACCCTGATGAATATTCTCGGCTGCCTGGATAAGGCCACCAGCGGCACCTATCGCGTCGCCGGTCAGGATGTTGCCACGCTGGACGCCGATGCGCTGGCGCAACTGCGCCGCGAGCATTTCGGCTTTATTTTCCAGCGTTACCATTTGCTTTCGCATTTAACCGCCGAGCAGAACGTTGAAGTACCCGCCGTCTATGCCGGTCTTGAGCGGAAACAGCGGCTGCTTCGCGCCCAGGAGTTACTGCAACGACTGGGGCTGGAAGACCGTACAGAGTATTACCCGGCACAGCTTTCGGGTGGCCAGCAACAGCGCGTCAGTATCGCGCGGGCATTGATGAACGGCGGTCAGGTAATTCTTGCCGATGAACCGACCGGCGCACTGGACAGCCATTCTGGCGAAGAGGTGATGGCGATCCTGCATCAGCTGCGCGATCGCGGGCATACGGTGATTATCGTCACCCACGATCCGCAGGTTGCTGCTCAGGCCGAGCGGGTGATCGAAATTCGCGACGGCGAAATTGTGCGCAATCCTCCCGCCGTTGAAAAAGTGAATGCTACTGGCGGAACGGAACCTGTTGTCAACACGGCGTCTGGCTGGCGGCAGTTTGTCAGCGGTTTTAACGAGGCGCTGACGATGGCATGGCGGGCGCTGGCAGCGAATAAAATGCGTACTTTACTGACCATGCTGGGGATTATTATCGGTATTGCGTCGGTGGTTTCCATTGTCGTGGTGGGCGACGCCGCCAAACAAATGGTGCTGGCGGATATTCGTTCTATTGGTACGAATATTATTGATGTCTATCCCGGGAAAGATTTTGGCGATGACGATCCGCAATATCAGCAGGCGCTGAAGTACGACGACTTAATCGCCATCCAAAAACAACCGTGGGTTGCCTCTGCCACGCCCGCCGTCTCGCAAAACCTGCGCCTGCGTTATAACAATGTTGATGTGGCTGCCAGTGCCAATGGTGTGAGCGGCGATTATTTTAATGTCTATGGCATGACCTTCAGTGAAGGGAACACCTTTAATCAGGAGCAGCTGAACGGTCGTGCGCAGGTCGTGGTTCTCGACAGTAATACTCGCCGCCAGCTTTTCCCCCATAAAGCAGATGTGGTTGGCGAGGTGATTCTGGTCGGCAATATGCCCGCCAGAGTCATTGGTGTGGCGGAAGAAAAACAGTCGATGTTTGGTAGCAGTAAAGTGCTGCGTGTCTGGCTACCTTACAGCACGATGTCCGGGCGAGTTATGGGCCAGTCGTGGCTGAACTCCATTACTGTCAGGGTGAAAGAAGGATTTGACAGCGCTGAGGCGGAACAGCAACTCACGCGTTTACTTTCACTGCGCCACGGTAAGAAGGATTTCTTTACCTGGAACATGGATGGCGTCTTGAAAACCGTTGAAAAGACCACACGTACTTTACAACTGTTTCTGACGCTGGTTGCGGTGATTTCGCTGGTGGTGGGCGGTATTGGTGTAATGAATATTATGCTGGTGTCAGTGACCGAGCGGACGCGGGAAATTGGCATTCGCATGGCTGTAGGTGCGCGAGCAAGCGATGTTTTGCAACAGTTTTTGATCGAAGCCGTACTGGTTTGCCTGGTTGGTGGCGCGTTGGGAATAACACTGTCACTGTTAATTGCTTTCACCTTGCAGCTTTTCTTACCCGGCTGGGAGATTGGTTTTTCACCGTTGGCACTGCTGCTGGCGTTTCTCTGCTCGACGGTCACCGGGATTTTATTTGGCTGGTTACCCGCACGAAATGCGGCACGACTGGATCCAGTAGATGCTCTGGCACGAGAGTAATTTTTGAGATAAAAATGCCAGCCGATCGGGCTGGCATTTTGCCTTTAGGATGTACACAATGAGACAGAAGAGCTACGCGACTGCCGCTTCTACTTCGACGGGCACAATAACACTGGCGTGATTGCCTTTTGGCCCCTGGTGGACATCAAACTGAACGGATTGTCCAGCTTTTAGCGTTCTGTAACCATCCATCTGAATGGTGGAATAATGAGCGAAAATATCTTCGCCGCCGCCTTCAGGGCAGATGAAACCAAACCCTTTGGCATTGTTGAACCACTTGACAGTACCCTTTTCCATGCTTCGACATCCTTCGCAAATCTTATACAAGTAAGATGGAATAAACCGGGGTCAGAGAGGGGGCTGTTCAAAACCTCGCCAACTCTAGAAATACAATTTAGAGAATTAGGGCGAGCCGTCAAGCATTTGACAGGGGCCAGGGGGCAGGTATGAATCAAAAATTTGAAGCAGTTAACGCTATTGACAGGAATGTGACAGATGTCGCTGATGCCAACGATAGATGATAGTTATCTATCATGTGGAGTAGATTGGTCAGGCAAATAAGCTCTTGTCAGCGGCAGGGCGTTCTGCCGATAACCGTAACCGAAGATGATAACTGACAATGGGTAAAACGAACGACTGGCTGGACTTTGATCAACTGGCGGAAGAAAAAGTTCGCGACGCGCTAAAACCGCCATCTATTTATAAAGTGATATTAGTCAATGATGATTATACTCCGATGGAGTTTGTTATTGACGTGTTACAAAAATTCTTTTCTTATGATGTAGAACGTGCAACGCAATTGATGCTCGCTGTTCACTACCAGGGGAAGGCCATTTGCGGAGTCTTTACCGCTGAGGTTGCAGAAACCAAAGTGGCGATGGTGAACAAGTACGCGAGGGAGAATGAGCATCCATTGCTGTGTACGCTAGAAAAAGCCTGAATGCAGGCATAAAAATTGGGGGAGGTGCCTATGCTCAATCAAGAACTGGAACTCAGTTTAAATATGGCTTTCGCCAGAGCGCGCGAGCACCGTCATGAGTTTATGACCGTCGAGCACTTGTTACTGGCGCTGCTCAGTAACCCATCTGCCCGGGAGGCGCTGGAAGCGTGTTCTGTGGATTTGGTTGCGCTCCGTCAGGAACTGGAAGCCTTTATTGAACAAACCACACCCGTTCTGCCTGCCAGTGAAGAGGAGCGCGACACACAACCGACGCTGAGTTTTCAGCGTGTACTGCAACGTGCGGTCTTCCATGTCCAGTCCTCCGGTCGCAATGAGGTTACCGGTGCAAACGTTCTGGTCGCTATCTTTAGCGAACAGGAGTCGCAGGCGGCATATCTGTTGCGCAAACATGAAGTCAGCCGTCTCGATGTGGTGAACTTTATCTCTCATGGCACGCGTAAAGACGAGCCGACACAGTCTTCTGATCCTGGCAGCCAGCCAAACAGCGAAGAACAAGCTGGTGGGGAGGAACGTATGGAGAATTTCACGACGAACCTGAATCAGCTTGCGCGAGTGGGCGGAATCGACCCACTGATTGGTCGTGAGAAGGAGCTGGAGCGTGCTATTCAGGTTCTCTGCCGTCGCCGTAAAAACAACCCGCTGCTGGTGGGGGAGTCTGGTGTCGGTAAAACCGCGATTGCGGAGGGGCTTGCATGGCGAATTGTTCAGGGCGATGTGCCGGAAGTGATGGCTGACTGTACGCTTTACTCTCTCGATATCGGTTCCCTGTTAGCGGGCACAAAATATCGCGGCGACTTTGAAAAACGTTTTAAAGCGTTGCTCAAGCAGCTGGAGCAGGACACTAACAGCATCCTGTTTATTGATGAGATCCACACCATTATCGGTGCGGGTGCAGCGTCTGGTGGCCAGGTCGATGCGGCTAACCTGATTAAACCGTTGCTCTCCAGCGGTAAAATCCGCGTAATTGGTTCGACAACCTATCAGGAGTTCAGCAACATTTTTGAGAAAGACCGTGCTCTGGCGCGTCGCTTCCAGAAAATTGATATTACTGAACCGTCAATCGAAGAAACTGTTCAAATCATCAATGGCCTGAAACCGAAGTATGAAGCGCACCACGACGTGCGTTATACCGCAAAAGCGGTGCGTGCGGCGGTAGAGCTGGCGGTGAAATACATTAACGATCGTCATCTGCCGGATAAAGCGATTGATGTTATCGACGAAGCGGGCGCTCGCGCACGTCTGATGCCGGTAAGCAAACGCAAGAAAACCGTTAATGTGGCGGATATTGAATCCGTGGTGGCCCGTATTGCACGCATTCCAGAGAAGAGTGTTTCTCAGAGTGACCGCGATACCCTGAAAAACCTCGGCGATCGCCTGAAAATGCTGGTCTTCGGTCAGGATAAAGCCATTGAGGCGCTGACTGAAGCCATTAAGATGGCGCGTGCAGGTTTAGGTCACGAACATAAACCGGTCGGTTCGTTCCTGTTTGCCGGCCCTACTGGGGTCGGGAAAACAGAGGTGACGGTACAGCTTTCGAAAGCGTTGGGCATTGAGCTTCTGCGCTTTGATATGTCCGAGTATATGGAACGCCATACCGTCAGCCGTCTGATTGGTGCGCCTCCGGGATACGTTGGTTTTGATCAGGGCGGTTTGCTGACTGATGCGGTCATCAAGCATCCACATGCGGTGCTGCTGCTGGACGAAATCGAGAAAGCGCACCCGGACGTGTTCAACATCCTCTTGCAGGTGATGGACAACGGTACACTGACCGATAACAACGGACGCAAAGCGGACTTCCGTAACGTGGTGCTGGTGATGACCACTAACGCGGGGGTACGTGAAACCGAGCGCAAATCCATTGGTCTTATCCACCAGGATAACAGCACCGATGCGATGGAAGAGATCAAGAAGATCTTTACACCGGAATTCCGTAACCGTCTCGACAACATTATCTGGTTCGATCATCTGTCAACCGACGTGATCCATCAGGTGGTGGATAAATTCATCGTCGAGTTGCAGGTTCAGTTGGATCAGAAAGGTGTTTCTCTGGAAGTGAGCCAGGAAGCGCGTAACTGGCTGGCCGAGAAAGGTTACGACCGGGCAATGGGCGCACGTCCGATGGCGCGTGTCATCCAGGACAACCTGAAAAAACCGCTCGCCAACGAACTGCTGTTTGGTTCGCTGGTGGACGGCGGTCAGGTCACCGTCGCGCTGGATAAAGAGAAAAATGAGCTGACTTACGGATTCCAGAGTGCACAAAAGCACAAGGCGGAAGCAGCGCATTAATCTGATTGTCTGGTAGGTTGGTGAAGTCCGTAATCTCGTCAGGGGTTACGGACTTTTTATTTATGGGGGGAGGAGGTTCAGACCCTTTTTTTAATGATGATGCTAAGTTATTGATAATTAGTGCTGCGGGTAGGTAAGGATAAAAAAGGGTGGCAGCAGGAGATTGAGATGGTTTTGCTTTATTAACAACGGGCTAAACGTGTAGTATTTGAGTTCACTGCCGTACAGGCAGCTTAGAAAGCACACGTCGAGCTGGTGGGGATTAATGCTGGGTTCACTGCCGTACAGGCAGCTTAGAAATTGCCGCGGATCCTGTCTGCCAATAATGACAAGTTCACTGCCGTACAGGCAGATAAAATGCGAAAAAAAACCCGTACTTTCGTACGAGCTCTTCTTTAAATATGGCGGTGAGGGGGGGATTCGAACCCCCGATACGTTGCCGTATACACACTTTCCAGGCGTGCTCCTTCAGCCACTCGGACACCTCACCAAATTGTTTTGTTGCCTGACCTCATGGGGGGCAACGGGGCGCTACTATAGGGAGTTGGAATAAAACGGTCAAGAAGAATTTTAATGATAATTATTGTTTGCTCATACTGTAAACAAGTTGTGCAGTATATCTACATCGAGACAAGTTACGGACTTATACTTCTAAAGTACTCCATACATATCACAAAATAAAAAGGCCGGCTAAACCGACCTTTTACTCATTCTTTCTCTTCGCCCATCAGGCGGTAAAACAATCAGCGACTACGGAAGACAATGCGGCCTTTGCTCAGGTCGTACGGGGTCAGTTCAACAGTCACTTTGTCGCCCGTCAGGATGCGGATGTAGTTTTTGCGCATTTTACCGGAGATGTGTGCAGTAACCACGTGACCGTTTTCTAACTCTACGCGGAACATGGTATTAGGCAACGTTTCAAGAACGGTACCTTGCATTTCAATATTGTCTTCTTTGGCCATCTAATCCTCTGGGGTATCACTACCGTAATTTGAACCGGCAAGATAATGCCGAAGTTCTGTAAATAAGTAAAGATTTGCGCGCTAAATCGCAACAAACAGGTTCGGCACATTACTCCGAAAACACACGGCTAAGCCGCACCAAAAGCGCAACGTATAAGGGAGCGGTGAGATAAACGATGGGCGTTACCTGACGCGAAAAATTCCTTATCGGCAGCGGGGTAATGAGCGTAACCAACTCTGCGACCGCAATTATAACACTCTGGGGAGAAATGTGCCGAAAACATTCATTCTTGTGGTGAAAACAAGCATCGAGGTACCCAGAAATTATTCGGCAATCGTCCGAGGCGCATTTGATTGAGATAATTAAGGTAATCCCGGCGGGGAATTTCGCAGGCACCAAGCGATGCTGTGTGATCGTTAAGGACCTGGCAGTCGATAAGTTTACCGCCATGACGGATAAATTCATCACAGAAGACCAGAAGCGCCGTTTTGGACGCATTTTCCATCCGGCTGAACATGGACTCGCCACAAAATAGTGTTCCCTGGGCCACGCCGTACATACCGCCGACAAGCTCATCTTCACGCCAGACTTCAATGGAGTGGGCATGACCGAGTTCGTGAAGGCGATGGTAGGCTTCGACCACGCCACGCGTGATCCAGGTTCCTTCTTCGCGATCGCTGGCACAGCCTTCGATGACCTGACCAAAAGCGTAATTCATCGTGACACGATAGGGTGAGCGTTTATGAAATCGCTTCATACTACGGCTGATATGCAGTGATTCTGGCCATAACACCGCGCGGGGATCGGGCGACCACCAGAGGATGGGGTCGCCAGGAGAAAACCACGGGAAAATACCACGCTGATAAGCCATTAACAGGCGCGCAGGGCTAAGATCGCCCCCCAGTGCCAGCAGGCCGTTAGGCTCACGTAATGCGCCTTCCGGGGAAGGGAAGGCTATTGAATGGCGAGAAAGCTGAACCAGGCGCATGACCGCAAAACTCCACGCAAGTCGGATCGTTCAATAATAGCTTACAAACCCTGCTTAAACTGGTAATAACGCCCCTGTCTGGTAAGCAGTTCTGCGTGAGTACCTTGCTCAATAATTTGCCCGTTGTCCATCACTATTATTTGTTGGAAACGAGAGAGTCCGCGAAGTCGATGGGTGACCATTAACACCGTTTTCTCGCACATCATTTCTGCAAGCAATTCAAGGATCTGACTTTCGGTTGTGGCATCTAAGCCTTCTGTAGGTTCATCCAGCAATACCAGCGGCGCATCATGTAACAGCGCACGGGCGATAGCCAGACGGCGCAGTTCACCACCGGAGAGCTGGCGTCCGCCTTCACCTAACCAACTGTTGAGACCTGCATCCTCGAGCAGCTTCTCCAGACCAACGCGACGCAAGATCTCCGCCAGAGCCTCATCACTACTACCAGGCGAGGCGAGTAACAGATTATCACGCAGCGTGGCGCTAAACAGATGCACTCGCTGGGGAACAACGCTAATGGTCTGTCGTAGAGCCGCTTCATTCAGGCTGGCTATGGGACTATCGTTAAGCAAAATCTCGCCCTGTTGCGGGTCCCATGCGCGGGTCAGCAGTTGTAACAGTGTTGATTTGCCGCATCCGGTTCGCCCGAGAATCGCAATATGTTCCCCGGCGTTTACCTGAAGATAAATCCCTTTAAGTGCCTGTTGGGATTGCTCCGGATAAGTGAACTGAACATCCCGTAATGTCAGCGAAACGCGATCGGCAACACGAGTTTGGGTATCAGGGAAGGTGACTTCCGGTTTTTGATCCGTTAAATCAGTGATCCGTACGGCAGAGGCAATGACTTGCCCCAGATGCTGAAATGCACCCGTTACTGGTGCCAGCGCTTCAAACGCGGCTAACGCGCAGAAGACAAACAGGGCAATTAACGCGCCGGGTTGAGCATTGCCGCCAACGCCGCCGGACGCCATCCACAGCATCAGGATCACCGCTAACGCGCCAATGAGCAGCATTATCGCTTGCGACAATGCGGTGAGTTCAGATTGACGGCGTTGCGCTTCCAGCCACTGAATTTCTGTATTCTCTAATTGCGTGCGATAACGATCGCTGGCACCAAAAATGGTCAGCTCAGCTTGCCCTTGCAGCCAGGCCGTCAGTTGTTGGCGATACTGCCCGCGAAGATGAGTCAGATTTTGCCCGGTGCTTTTTCCCGCACGATAAAACAGTGGTGGCATCAGGAAAAGCGTCAGTAACATAATGCCGCCCAGCGTAAAGGCGAGGGTGAAATCAAGGAAACTTAACCCGATTGTCACCACCATAATCACCACAAAAGCACCTACCAGCGGCGAGATAACGCGCAGGTAAAGATGATCGAGCGTATCAACATCCGCCACCACGCGGTTGAGTAATTCGCCCTGACGATAGCGCGCCAGTCCGGCAGGGGAGAGGGGCAGCAATTTGCTGAAGGTGTATATGCGCAGATGCTGCAACACGCGGAAAGTCGCGTCGTGACTTACCAGACGTTCAAAATAACGCCCGGCAGTACGGGTGATTGCTGCGCCACGCACGCCCGCAGCGGGTAGCATATAGTTGAAGCTGTACAGTCCGGCAACCCCCGCTACCGCTGAGGCGGAGAGGAACCAGCCGGAAAGGGTCAACAGACCGATACTGGCGAGCAGCGTGACAATTGCCAGCACGATACCAAGACTTAACATCCATTTATGACGTTTATACAGTGCCAGATAGGGTAGCAAAGCGCGCATTTAAATCTCCTCCTGACGATGGGCCAGTAATGTGGCGAATGGGCCGCCAGCCACACTTAATTCCGCGTAACGTCCTTGCTCAATAATCTGACCATCCTGCATTACCCAAATGACATCCCAGTCAGCAAGATCTTCTAACTGATGGGTGACCATTAACGTTGTCTGGCGCAGAGAGGCGGCATTCAGCGCCTCCATTACGCGCTGTTCACTGTGAGCATCAAGGCTGGCAGCGGGTTCATCCAACAGTAATAGCGAACAGGGATTTAGTAACGCACGGGCCACCGCCACGCGCTGCGCCTGCCCCACGGAAAGGCGGGCAGCCTGGTCACCAACAGGCGTATCAATGCCTTGCGGCAGGAGCGGTAGAAACTCACTGACCCAGGCGTTATCCAGCGCTGTTTGTAACTCTTGTTCGCTGGCATCAGGTCGCGCCAGTAGTACGTTATCCCGTAATGTTGCTGCCGGTAATTGTGGGTTTTGCCCAACCCAGGAGAGATGTTTACGCCATGATTCCGGTGATAAATCGCGTAATTCTATCCCGTTGATTCGTAGCGATCCCTGATATGAGAGAAAACCAGAAAGCGCGTTCAACAGTGAACTTTTACCTGAACCGCTGCGACCAACCAACACTGCTCGTTGGCCTGCTGGCAAAGTAAAATTCAGCGGTCCGGCCAGCGTTTTACCTTCCGGCGACGTGATAAACAGATCCTCGGCTTCAATGGTCACCGGATCGGTCGATGCTAATTCCGCCTCACCGCGCTGCGGATGGGCGAGCGGGGTTTCCATAAACGTTTTCAAACTGTCAGCTGCACCAACAGCCTGGGCTTTAGCATGATAAAACGTACCGAGATCGCGTAATGGCTGGAAAAACTCTGGCGCAAGGATCAGGGCTAGAAAACCCGCAGCCAGCGTCACACCAGTATCGTAGTGACCAAAATCCAGCTCGCCGAGGTAGGAAAAACCAAAGTAGATCGCCACCAGAGCAATCGACAGCGAGGTAAAAAATTCGAGAATGCCGGAGGATAAAAACGCCAGCCGTAGCACTTCCATTGTCCGTTGGCGGAAATCTTCCGAAGCAGAACGAATACTTTCAATTTCAGCTTCACCACGACCAAAAATACGCAATGTTTCCATGCCGCGCAGGCGATCGAGGAAATGCCCACTTAAGCGAGCAAGAGCGAGAAAGTTACGTCGGTTAGCATCGGCAGCCCCCATTCCAACCAGCGCCATAAATAACGGAATTAGCGGTGCAGTGCCCAGCAGAATGAGCGCCGCAGCCCAGTTAGAGGGGAAGATAGCCACCACAATCAGCAGCGGCACCGACACTGCCAGCGCCATTTGCGGCAGGTAGCGTGCATAGTAATCATGCATATCGTCAATTTGCTCGAGCACCAGCGTCGCCCAGCTCCCCGCAGGTTTACCCTGAATCCACGCTGGCCCTGCTTGTTGCAGACGGTCGAGAACCTGACGGCGGATGGCAAAGCGGATATGCTGCCCGGCGTGATAACCCACCCGTTCGCGTAACCAGACCACCCATGCGCGCAGTACAAAGGTCAGAAACAGTAACGTAAAGGGAAGCAGCAGGGCTTCACGGGGAATATTCTCCATAATCATATGTTGCAGAATTCGCGCCATGAACCAGGCCTGGGCAATGATCAATATGCCGCTCACAAAGCCCAGCAGACGAGAAATATTCAGCCAACGTTGGGAGATGACGCTTTGCTGTTTTAACCAGCGGGTTAATTCTTTTTGACGGGATTTATTCATTGCACGCTTAGCAGGTGAGTTATCAGAATTATTTGCAGAGCAATGTTACAACGGGGAAAAAATAAAGGCGACCCATAGTCGCATGGTGTCGCCTTCTTTACTTTTGTTACTGACTTGTAAAATTATTTTGCGTCAGCTAAACCGTCGAGGTAGCGTTCCGCATCAAGAGCTGCCATGCAGCCTGTACCAGCAGATGTAATGGCCTGGCGATAAATGTGATCCATCACGTCGCCTGCGGCAAAGACGCCAGGGATGCTGGTCTGGGTGGCATTACCATGAATACCCGACTGTACTTTGATGTAGCCGTTTTCCAGTTCCAGCTGCCCTTCGAAAATGGCAGTATTCGGGCTGTGACCGATAGCAACAAACAGACCGGCAACGTCGAGTGACTCGATGTTATCGCTGTTTTGCGTATCGCGCAGACGAACGCCAGTGACACCCATCTGATCGCCGGTCACTTCTTCCAGCGTACGGTTGGTGTGCAGAATAATGTTGCCGTTCTCCACTTTATCCATCAGACGCTTAATGAGGATTTTTTCCGCACGGAAACCATCACGGCGGTGAATCAGATGAACTTCCGAAGCGATGTTAGACAGATACAGCGCCTCTTCAACCGCGGTATTGCCGCCGCCGATGACCGCAACTTTCTGGTTGCGATAGAAGAAACCGTCGCAGGTTGCACAAGCAGAAACTCCACGGCCTTTAAAGGCTTCTTCAGAGGGCAGGCCGAGATAGCGTGCAGAAGCTCCGGTGGCAATAATCAGCGCGTCGCAAGTGTATTCGCCGCTATCGCCAGTCAGACGGAACGGACGATTCTGCAAATCAACTTTGTTGATGTGATCAAAGATGATTTCAGTTTCAAATTTGGTGGCATGTTCGTGCATGCGCTCCATTAATAACGGACCGGTCAGATCGTTTGGATCGCCAGGCCAGTTTTCCACTTCCGTGGTGGTGGTCAGTTGGCCGCCTTTTTCCATGCCGGTAATCAGCACAGGTTGCAGGTTGGCGCGCGCCGCGTAGACAGCAGCGGTGTATCCCGCCGGGCCTGAACCCAGGATAAGCAGTTTACTGTGTTTGGTCGTGCCCATGAGATCCCCATAGTTGTTGGCAGACAATGGCAGGATTGTAGGGAATTTACAGACGTAAAAAAAGAGTATGACGATTTTGTTAACAATTTGTGCAATCGGCAGCATCGATAAGCAGGTCAAATTCTCCCGTCATTATCACCTCTGCTACTTAAATTTCCCGCTTTATAAGCCGATTAAATGATGAATAAACGCCCCTGTTAATGAATATCTGGCATGTTGTACTAAAAATCGATGTTTTGCTTTGACAATCCCCTGGTGTTTTGCGAAAACATTCGAGGAAGAAAAAAAACAGTATTCTTATATGCGCATAACCATGCATGTAAATACCATGTTTACCGTGCTAGTGAAATCTACGTATGGCGTGGACAGACGCCATTCGTGATGTCGATAGCTGCCACAAGGCAACGGTCTTCTCACCGTAGACCCAGGCATTGCGCGCCGTGAATCTTCATGATTTCGGTCTATCGTGACGGGTAGCGACTCTGAACAGTGATGTTTCAGGGTCAGACAGGAGTAGGGAAGGAATACAGAGAGACAATAATAATGGTAGATAGCAAGAAGCGCCCTGGCAAAGATCTCGACCGTATCGATCGTAACATTCTTAATGAGTTGCAAAAGGATGGGCGTATTTCTAACGTCGAGCTTTCTAAACGTGTGGGACTTTCCCCAACGCCATGCCTTGAGCGTGTGCGTCGGCTGGAAAGACAAGGGTTTATTCAGGGCTATACGGCGCTGCTGAACCCCCATTATCTGGATGCATCACTTCTGGTATTCGTTGAGATTACTCTGAATCGTGGCGCACCGGATGTGTTTGAACAATTCAATACCGCTGTACAAAAACTTGAAGAAATTCAGGAGTGTCATTTAGTATCCGGTGATTTCGACTACCTGTTGAAAACACGCGTGCCGGATATGTCTGCTTACCGTAAGTTACTGGGGGAAACCCTGCTGCGTCTGCCTGGCGTCAATGACACACGGACATACGTTGTTATGGAAGAAGTCAAGCAGAGTAATCGTCTGGTTATTAAGACGCGCTAACACGGAACAGGTGCAAAATCGGCGTATTTTGATTACACTCCTGTTAATCCATACAGCAACAGTACTGGGGTAACCTGGTACTGTTGTCCGTTTTAGCATCGGGCAGGAAAAGCCTGTAACCTGGAGAGCCTTTCTTGAGCCAGGAATACACTGAAGACAAAGAAGTCACATTGACAAAGTTAAGTAGCGGCCGCCGTCTTCTGGAGGCGTTGCTGATCCTTATTGTCCTGTTTGCCGTCTGGTTGATGGCTGCCTTACTAAGCTTTAACCCTTCGGACCCCAGCTGGTCGCAAACGGCCTGGCATGAACCTATCCATAATTTAGGTGGGATGCCCGGTGCGTGGTTGGCAGATACGCTGTTCTTTATTTTTGGCGTGATGGCTTACACCATTCCCGTCATTATTGTCGGCGGTTGTTGGTTTGCCTGGCGTCATCAGTCCAGCGACGAATACATTGATTATTTTGCCGTTTCGCTACGCATCATTGGCGTTTTGGCGCTCATCCTTACCTCCTGTGGTCTGGCGGCAATCAACGCTGACGATATCTGGTATTTTGCCTCCGGTGGCGTCATTGGCAGCTTACTAAGCACTACGCTACAACCACTGCTACACAGTAGCGGGGGAACTATTGCGCTGCTCTGCGTTTGGGCAGCGGGCCTGACGCTGTTCACCGGTTGGTCATGGGTGACCATTGCTGAAAAACTCGGCGGCTGGATTTTAAATATTCTTACCTTCGCCAGTAATCGTACCCGTCGCGATGATACCTGGGTCGATGAAGATGAGTATGAAGACGACGAAGAGTATGAAGATGAAAATCACGGCAAACAGCATGAATCACGCCGTGCCCGTATTCTTCGCGGCGCGCTAGCGCGTCGTAAACGGTTGGCGGAAAAATTCATTAATCCGATGGGGCGGCAAACAGATGCTGCGCTGTTCTCCGGTAAGCGGATGGATGATGAAGAAGAGATTACCTACACTGCACGCGGTGTGGCTGCTGACCCTGACGACGTCCTGTTTTCGGGCAATCGTGCAACGCAGCCAGAATATGACGAATACGATCCATTATTAAACGGTGCGCCAATTACCGAACCTGTTGCTGTAGCAGCTGCTGCTACCACGGCGACACAAAGCTGGGCTGCACCGGTTGAACCTGTGACTCAGACGCCGCCAGTTGCCTCTGTTGATGTTCCACCTACGCAACCTACAGTAGCCTGGCAGCCTGTACCGGGGCCGCAAACGGGAGAACCGGTTATTGCACCTGCACCGGAAGGTTACCCACACCAGTCACAATATGCGCAGCCTGCAGTGCAATATAATGAGCCGCTGCAACAACCTGTACAGCCACAGCAGCCGTATTATGCGCCTGCGGCTGAACAACCTGTGCAACAACCTTACTACGCTCCTGCGGCGGAACAACCTGTTCAGCAACCGTATTACGCCCCTGCGCCAGAACAACCGGTGGCAGGTAACGCCTGGCAAGCCGAAGAGCAGCAATCCACTTTTGCTCCACAGTCTACATACCAGACGGAGCAAACTTATCAGCAGCCAGCTGCTCAGGAGCCGTTGTACCAACAGCCGCAACCCGTTGAACAGCAGCCTGTTGTGGAGCCTGAACCCGTTGTAGAAGAGACAAAACCCACGCGTCCGCCGCTTTACTATTTTGAAGAAGTGGAAGAGAAGCGAGCCCGTGAACGTGAACAACTTGCGGCCTGGTATCAACCGATTCCAGAACCGGTTAAAGAACCGGAACCGATCAAATCTTCGCTGAAAGCACCTTCTGTTGCAGCAGTACCTCCAGTAGAAGCCGCTGCCGCTGTTTCTCCGCTGGCATCTGGTGTGAAAAAAGCGACACTGGCGACGGGGGCTGCCGCAACCGTTGCCGCGCCAGTCTTCAGTCTGGCAAATAGCGGTGGACCGCGTCCGCAGGTCAAAGAGGGGATTGGCCCGCAGTTGCCACGACCGAAACGCATCCGCGTGCCAACTCGTCGTGAACTGGCGTCTTACGGTATTAAGCTGCCCTCACAGCGTGCGGCAGAAGAAAAAGCCCGCGAAGCCCAGCGTAATCAGTACGATTCTGGCGATCAGTACAACGATGATGAAATCGATGCGATGCAGCAGGATGAACTGGCACGTCAGTTCGCCCAGACGCAGCAGCAACGCTATGGCGAACAGTATCAACATGATGTGCCCGTGAACACAGAAGATGCAGATGCTGCGGCAGAGGCAGAACTGGCTCGTCAGTTTGCTCAAACTCAACAACAACGTTATTCCGGCGAACAACCGGCTGGGGCGAATCCGTTCTCGCTGGATGATTTTGAATTTTCGCCAATGAAAGCGTTGCTGGATGATGGTCCACACGAACCGCTGTTTACGCCAATTGTTGAACCTGTACAGCAGCCGCAACAACCGGTAGCACCGCAGCAGCAATATCAGCAGCCGCAACAACCGGTAGCACAGCAGCCGCAATATCAGCAGCCGCAACAACCGGTTGCACCGCAGCAGCAATATCAGCAGCCGCAACAGCCGGTTGCACAGCAGCCGCAATATCAGCAGCCGCAACAGCCAGTTGCGCCGCAGCCGCATGATACCCTGCTTCATCCGCTGTTGATGCGCAATGGTGACAGCCGTCCGTTGCATAAACCGACGACGCCGCTGCCTTCTCTGGATTTGCTGACACCTCCGCCGAGCGAAGTGGAGCCGGTAGATACCTTTGCGCTTGAACAAATGGCGCGCCTGGTAGAAGCGCGTCTGGCTGATTTCCGTATTAAAGCCGATGTTGTCAATTACTCTCCGGGGCCAGTTATCACTCGCTTTGAATTGAACCTGGCACCGGGCGTAAAAGCAGCGCGCATTTCTAACTTGTCACGTGACCTTGCCCGTTCACTTTCGACGGTGGCGGTGCGTGTCGTTGAAGTTATTCCTGGCAAACCCTATGTAGGTCTGGAGTTACCGAATAAAAAACGACAAACCGTTTATCTGCGCGAAGTTTTGGATAACGCCAAATTCCGCGATAATCCGTCGCCATTAACCGTGGTGCTGGGTAAAGATATCGCCGGTGAGCCGGTGGTTGCCGATCTGGCGAAAATGCCGCACTTGTTGGTTGCGGGGACTACCGGTTCCGGTAAGTCTGTCGGGGTGAACGCGATGATCCTGAGCATGCTTTATAAAGCACAGCCAGAAGATGTGCGTTTCATCATGATCGACCCGAAAATGCTGGAGCTTTCGGTTTATGAAGGCATTCCGCATCTGTTAACGGAAGTCGTTACCGATATGAAAGATGCCGCCAACGCGCTGCGCTGGTGTGTTAACGAGATGGAGCGTCGTTATAAACTGATGTCTGCGCTGGGTGTGCGTAATCTGGCGGGTTATAACGAAAAAATTGCTGAAGCCGATAGGATGATGCGTCCGATTCCAGACCCGTACTGGAAGCCGGGTGACAGTATGGATGCCCAGCATCCGGTGCTGAAAAAAGAACCGTACATTGTGGTGTTGGTGGACGAATTTGCCGACCTGATGATGACGGTAGGTAAAAAAGTGGAAGAGCTGATAGCACGTCTGGCGCAAAAAGCCCGTGCCGCGGGTATCCACCTCGTACTGGCAACGCAGCGTCCATCGGTTGATGTTATTACTGGTCTGATTAAAGCGAATATTCCGACCCGTATCGCCTTTACCGTATCCAGTAAGATTGACTCACGTACCATTCTTGATCAGGCTGGTGCGGAATCACTGCTGGGTATGGGGGATATGCTCTACTCTGGGCCGAACTCCACGTTGCCGGTACGTGTCCATGGTGCTTTTGTTCGCGATCAGGAAGTTCATGCCGTGGTGCAGGACTGGAAAGCGCGTGGTCGCCCACAGTATGTTGATGGCATCACCTCCGACAGTGAAAGCGAAGGTGGCGTGGGCGGTTTCGATGGCGCTGAAGAACTGGATCCGTTGTTCGATCAGGCGGTGCAGTTTGTCACTGAAAAACGCAAAGCGTCAATTTCTGGCGTACAGCGTCAGTTCCGCATTGGTTATAACCGTGCAGCGCGTATTATCGAACAGATGGAAGCGCAGGGGATTGTCAGCGAACAGGGGCACAACGGTAATCGTGAAGTGCTGGCCCCACCGCCATTTGACTAATTAATGCAACGTAGACCGGATAAGACGCGATAGCGTCGCATCCGGTATTCTATCAACTGAAAATTCAGTATTTTCTTCTTTCCTCAAGCTGATTATTAGCCTGGAATAGAGAGTAGAGGGAACTCCCGATTGGGAGTGACGTAATTTGAGGAATAATGATGAAAAAAATTGCCATCACCTGTGCATTACTCTCAAGCTTAGTAGCAAGCAGCGTTTGGGCTGATGCCGCAAGCGATCTTAAAAGCCGCCTGGATAAAGTCAGCAGCTTCCACGCCAGCTTCACACAGAAAGTGACTGACGGTAGCGGCGCGGCGGTGCAGGAAGGTCAGGGCGATCTGTGGGTGAAACGTCCAAACTTATTCAACTGGCATATGACTCAACCTGATGAAAGCATTCTGGTTTCTGACGGTAAAACACTGTGGTTCTATAACCCGTTCGTTGAGCAAGCTACGGCAACCTGGCTGAAAGATGCCACCGGTAATACGCCGTTTATGCTGATTGCCCGCAACCAGTCCAGCGACTGGCAGCAGTACAATATCAAACAGAATGGCGATGACTTTGTTCTGACGCCGAAAGCCAGCAATGGCAATCTGAAGCAGTTCACCATTAACGTGGGACGTGATGGCACAATCCATCAGTTTAGCGCGGTGGAGCAGGACGATCAGCGCAGCAGTTATCAGCTGAAATCCCAGCAAAATGGGGCTGTGGATGCAGCGAAATTTACCTTCACCCCGCCGCAAGGCGTCACGGTAGATGATCAACGTAAGTAGAGGCACCTGAGTGAGCAATCTGTCGCTCGATTTTTCGGATAATACTTTTCAACCTCTGGCCGCGCGTATGCGGCCAGAAAATTTAGCACAGTATATCGGCCAGCAACATTTGCTGGCTGCGGGGAAGCCGTTGCCGCGCGCTATCGAAGCCGGGCATCTGCATTCTATGATCCTCTGGGGGCCGCCGGGTACCGGCAAAACAACCCTCGCTGAAGTGATTGCCCGCTATGCGAACGCTGATGTGGAACGTATTTCTGCCGTCACCTCTGGTGTGAAAGAGATTCGCGAGGCGATCGAGCGCGCTCGGCAAAACCGCAATGCAGGTCGCCGCACTATTCTTTTTGTTGACGAAGTTCACCGTTTCAACAAAAGCCAGCAGGATGCATTTCTGCCACATATTGAAGACGGCACCATCACTTTTATTGGCGCAACCACTGAAAACCCGTCGTTTGAGCTTAATTCGGCACTGCTTTCCCGTGCCCGTGTCTATCTGTTGAAATCCCTGAGTACAGAGGATATTGAGCAAGTACTAACTCAGGCGATGGAAGACAAAACCCGTGGCTATGGTGGTCAGGATATTGTTCTGCCAGATGAAACACGACGCGCCATTGCTGAACTGGTGAATGGCGACGCGCGCCGGGCGTTAAATACGCTGGAAATGATGGCGGATATGGCCGAAGTCGATGATAGCGGTAAGCGGGTCCTGAAGCCTGAATTACTGACCGAAATCGCCGGTGAACGTAGCGCCCGCTTTGATAACAAAGGCGATCGCTTTTACGATCTGATTTCCGCACTGCATAAGTCGGTACGTGGTAGCGCACCCGATGCGGCGCTCTACTGGTATGCGCGAATTATTACCGCCGGTGGCGATCCGTTATATGTCGCGCGTCGTTGCCTGGCAATTGCTTCCGAAGATGTCGGCAATGCCGACCCACGGGCGATGCAGGTGGCAATTGCGGCCTGGGATTGCTTTACTCGCGTTGGCCCGGCGGAAGGTGAACGCGCCATTGCTCAGGCGATTGTTTACCTGGCCTGCGCGCCAAAAAGCAACGCTGTCTACACTGCGTTTAAAGCCGCGCTGGCCGATGCTCGCGAACGTCCGGATTATGACGTGCCGGTTCATTTGCGTAATGCGCCGACGAAATTAATGAAGGAAATGGGCTACGGGCAGGAATATCGTTACGCTCATGATGAAGCAAACGCTTATGCTGCCGGTGAGGTTTACTTCCCGCCGGAAATAGCACAAACACGCTATTATTTCCCGACAAACAGGGGCCTTGAAGGCAAGATTGGCGAAAAGCTCGCCTGGCTGGCTGAACAGGATCAAAATAGCCCCATAAAACGCTACCGTTAATGTTATCGTTGCGGTAATGTTGTTAATGTATCCCTGTGGTCGCAGGCTGTGGCCACATCTCCCATTTAATTCGATAAGCACAGGATAAGCATGCTCGATCCCAATCTGCTGCGTAATGAGCCAGACGCAGTCGCTGAAAAACTGGCACGCCGGGGCTTTAAGCTGGATGTAGATAAGCTGGGCGCTCTTGAGGAGCGTCGTAAAGTATTGCAGGTCAAAACGGAAAACCTGCAAGCGGAGCGTAACTCCCGATCGAAATCCATTGGCCAGGCGAAAGCGCGCGGGGAAGATATCGAGCCTTTACGTCTGGAAGTGAACAAACTGGGCGAAGAGCTGGATGCAGCAAAAGCCGAGCTGGATGCTTTACAGGCTGAAATTCGCGATATCGCGCTAACCATCCCTAACCTGCCTGCAGATGAAGTGCCGGTAGGTAAAGACGAAAATGACAACGTTGAAGTCAGTCGCTGGGGCACCCCGCGTGAGTTTGACTTTGAAGTTCGTGACCATGTGACGCTGGGTGAAATGCACTCTGGCCTCGACTTTGCAGCCGCAGTTAAGTTGACTGGTTCCCGCTTTGTCGTCATGAAAGGGCAGATTGCTCGCATGCACCGCGCACTGTCGCAGTTTATGCTGGATCTGCATACCGAACAGCATGGCTACAGTGAGAACTATGTTCCGTACCTGGTTAACCAGGACACGCTGTACGGTACGGGTCAGCTGCCGAAATTTGCTGGCGATCTGTTCCATACTCGTCCGCTGGAAGAAGAAGCAGACACCAGTAACTATGCGCTGATCCCAACGGCAGAAGTTCCGCTGACCAACCTGGTACGCGGTGAAATCATCGATGAAGATGATCTGCCAATTAAGATGACCGCCCACACCCCATGTTTCCGTTCTGAAGCTGGTTCATATGGTCGTGACACTCGTGGTCTGATCCGTATGCACCAGTTCGACAAAGTTGAAATGGTGCAGATCGTGCGCCCGGAAGACTCAATGGCGGCGCTGGAAGAGATGACCGGTCATGCGGAAAAAGTCCTGCAGCTGCTGGGCCTGCCGTACCGTAAAATCATCCTTTGTACCGGCGACATGGGCTTTGGCGCTTGCAAAACTTACGACCTGGAAGTATGGATCCCGGCACAGAACACCTACCGCGAGATCTCTTCCTGCTCCAACGTTTGGGATTTCCAGGCACGTCGTATGCAGGCACGTTGCCGTAGCAAGTCGGACAAGAAAACCCGTCTGGTTCATACCCTGAACGGTTCTGGTCTTGCTGTTGGTCGTACGCTGGTTGCAGTAATGGAAAACTATCAGCAGGCTGATGGTCGTATTGAAGTACCAGAAGTTCTGCGTCCGTATATGAACGGACTGGAATATATTGGCTAATACCCAATTTTTCTGAATCTAAAAAGCGCCTGCGGGCGCTTTTTTTGTCTCCCTTTGATACCGAACAATAATTACTCCTCACTTACAAGTAATACTACTTTCGAGTGAAAATCTACCTATCTCTTTGATTTTCAAATTATTCGATGTATACAAGCCTATATAGCGATCTGCTATAGAAATAATTACACAATACGGTTTGTTACTGGAATCAATCGTGAGCAAGCTTGAGTGAGCCATTATGAAAACGAAAATCCCTGATGCGGTATTGGCTGCTGAGGTGAGTCGCCGTGGTTTGGTAAAAACGACAGCGATCGGCGGCCTGGCAATGGCCAGCAGCGCATTAACATTACCTTTTAGTCGGATTGCGCACGCTGTCGATAGCGCTATTCCAACAAAATCAGACGAAAAGGTTATCTGGAGCGCCTGTACAGTTAACTGTGGTAGTCGCTGCCCGCTACGTATGCACGTAGTGGACGGTGAAATCAAATATGTCGAAACGGACAATACCGGCGATGACAATTACGACGGCCTGCACCAGGTTCGCGCCTGTCTGCGTGGGCGTTCCATGCGTCGCCGTGTCTACAATCCGGACCGCCTGAAATATCCGATGAAACGAGTCGGGGCGCGCGGTGAAGGCAAATTCGAGCGCATTAGCTGGGAAGAAGCTTACGGCATCATCGCGACCAATATGCAGCGCTTGATCAAAGAGTACGGCAACGAATCCATCTATCTGAACTATGGCACCGGTACGCTGGGTGGCACCATGACCCGCTCGTGGCCGCCGGGAAATACCCTGGTCGCGCGCCTGATGAACTGCTGCGGCGGTTATCTGAACCATTATGGCGACTACTCCTCCGCGCAAATTGCGGAAGGTCTGAACTATACCTACGGCGGCTGGGCAGATGGTAACAGCCCGTCGGATATCGAAAACAGTAAACTGGTAGTGCTGTTTGGTAATAACCCTGGCGAAACGCGAATGAGTGGCGGTGGGGTGACTTACTATCTTGAACAGGCGCGCCAGAAATCTAATGCTCGCATGATCATCATCGATCCGCGCTATACCGACACCGGTGCCGGGCGTGAAGATGAGTGGATCCCTATTCGTCCGGGAACAGATGCCGCACTGGTTAACGGTCTGGCGTATGTGATGATCACCGAAAACCTGGTAGATCAGGAATTCCTCGATAAATATTGCGTTGGCTACGACGAGAAAACCCTGCCAGCCAGTGCGCCGAAAAATGGTCACTATAAAGCTTATATTCTGGGTGAAGGACCCGATGGCGTGGCTAAAACACCGGAATGGGCTTCGCAAATTACCGGTATCCCGGCAGATAAAATCATCAAACTTGCTCGTGAAATTGGTAGCACCAAACCGGCATTTATCAGCCAGGGGTGGGGGCCGCAGCGCCATGCCAACGGCGAAATCGCAACCCGTGCTATCTCGATGCTGGCGATTCTGACCGGTAACGTTGGTATTAACGGGGGGAACAGCGGCGCGCGCGAAGGTTCATACAGCTTACCGTTTGTCCGTATGCCGACTCTCGAAAACCCGATTCAGACCAGCATTTCCATGTTTATGTGGACCGATGCCATTGAACGTGGCCCGGAAATGACGGCGCTGCGTGATGGTGTGCGCGGGAAAGATAAGCTGGATGTGCCGATCAAAATGATCTGGAACTATGCCGGTAACTGCCTGATTAATCAGCATTCTGAAATCAACCGTACCCATGAAATCCTCCTCGATGATAAGAAGTGCGAGCTGATTGTGGTTATCGACTGTCACATGACCTCATCGGCGAAATATGCTGACATCTTGCTGCCTGACTGCACTGCTTCCGAACAGATGGACTTTGCACTGGATGCATCCTGCGGGAATATGTCTTACGTTATTTTCAATGATCAGGTCATTAAACTGCGCTTTGAATGTAAGACTATCTATGAGATGACCAGCGAACTGGCAAAACGTCTTGGCGTCGAACAACAGTTTACTGAAGGTCGTACTCAGGAAGAGTGGATGCGGCATCTGTATGCCCAGTCGCGGGAAGCGATTCCTGAACTGCCAACGTTTGAAGAGTTCCGTAAGCAGGGGATCTTTAAAAAGCGCGATCCGCAAGGGCATCACGTTGCTTACAAAGCCTTCCGTGAAGATCCGCAGGCTAATCCATTGACCACGCCATCGGGCAAAATTGAGATCTATTCACAGGCGCTGGCTGACATTGCCGCTACCTGGGAATTGCCAGAAGGTGATGTGATCGATCCACTGCCGATCTATACGCCGGGCTTTGAAAGTTATCAGGATCCGCTGAACAAACAGTATCCGCTGCAGCTTACGGGTTTCCACTATAAATCTCGCGTTCACTCAACTTACGGCAACGTTGATGTGCTGAAAGCAGCTTGCCGTCAGGAAATGTGGATCAACCCGCTTGATGCGCAAAAACGCGGTATCCACAACGGCGATAAAGTCAGGATCTTTAACGATCGTGGTGAGGTCCATATTGAGGCGAAAGTGACGCCACGAATGATGCCGGGTGTGGTCGCACTGGGTGAAGGTGCCTGGTATGACCCGGATGCAAAACGTGTCGATAAGGGCGGTTGTATTAACGTACTGACCACTCAACGTCCGTCTCCTCTCGCTAAGGGGAATCCGTCACATACAAACCTTGTTCAGGTTGAAAAGGTGTAAGGAGTAACCGATGACAACCCAGTATGGATTTTTTATTGATTCCAGCCGTTGCACCGGTTGCAAAACCTGCGAGCTGGCTTGTAAAGACTACAAAGATTTGACGCCAGAAGTCAGCTTCCGCCGCATTTATGAATATGCTGGTGGCGACTGGCAGGAAGATAACGGTGTCTGGCACCAGAACGTGTTTGCCTACTATCTGTCGATTTCATGTAACCACTGCGAAGATCCGGCTTGTACTAAAGTCTGCCCGAGCGGTGCGATGCATAAACGTGAAGATGGTTTTGTTGTGGTCGATGAAGATGTATGCATTGGCTGCCGTTACTGTCATATGGCTTGCCCGTATGGCGCACCGCAATATAACGAAACGAAAGGCCATATGACCAAATGCGATGGTTGTTATGACCGTGTTGCGGAGGGAAAAAAACCGATCTGCGTAGAGTCCTGCCCGCTGCGGGCGCTGGATTTCGGCCCTATCGACGAGCTGCGTAAAAAACACGGCGATCTGGCGGCTGTTGCGCCGTTGCCGCGTGCGCACTTCACCAAACCGAATATTGTGATCAAACCTAACGCCAATAGCCGCCCAACCGGGGATACCACTGGCTATCTGGCAAACCCGAAGGAGGTGTGAGATGGGAAGTGGATGGCATGAATGGCCGCTGATGATCTTCACGGTCTTCGGGCAATGTGTAGCGGGTGGTTTTATCGTTCTGGCTTTGGCGCTGCTCAAAGGCGACCTGCGAGCAGAATCCCAGCAGCGTGTTATCGCCTGCATGTTTGGTTTATGGGTGCTGATGGGCATTGGCTTTATCGCCTCTATGCTTCATCTTGGTTCACCGATGCGCGCTTTTAACTCGCTCAATCGGGTAGGGGCTTCAGCACTCAGTAACGAAATCGCCAGCGGTTCGATCTTTTTTGCTGTAGGCGGCATCGGCTGGTTGCTGGCAATGCTGAAAAAGCTTTCACCGGCATTGCGTACGCTTTGGCTGGTGGTGACGATGGTTCTTGGCGTAGTCTTTGTCTGGATGATGGTGCGTGTGTATAACAGCATCGATACAGTACCCACCTGGTACAGCATCTGGACACCGATGGGCTTCTTCCTGACGATGTTTATGGGCGGCCCGTTACTGGGTTACCTGTTGCTGAGTCTGGCTGGTGTCGATGGCTGGGCGATGCGTCTGCTGCCAGCCATTTCTGTTCTGGCACTGGTAGTGAGTGGCGTGATGTCAGTGATGCAGGGCGCAGAGCTGGCGACTATTCATAGCTCTGTGCAGCAGGCCGCAGCGCTGGTGCCGGACTATGGTGCGCTGATGTCCTGGCGGATTGTGCTTTTGGCCGTTGCCCTGTGCTTGTGGATTGCACCACAGCTAAAAGGTTATCAGCCTGCGGTTCCGCTACTTTCTGTATCATTCATTCTGCTTCTGGCAGGGGAATTAATCGGTCGTGGCGTATTCTATGGTTTGCATATGACCGTGGGGATGGCTGTCGCAAGTTAATCAGTAACAACCGGGGTTTCGGCCCCGGTTCGCTTTTATTTCTGCTTCGTTAACGTGTCATAACTGGTCATCAAGTTACGATAATCAGGAATGTGGTTAGAGAACAACGTCGCCAGTCCTTCAATATCATTACGCCAGTCGCGATGCAGCTCGCATGCCACGCCGAACCATGTCATCAATTGCGCACCAGCTTGCGACATGCGATCCCATGCCGAATGCCGGGTAATTTCATTAAAGGTCCCTGACGCGTCAGTCACGACAAAGACGTCAAACCCTTCTTCAATGGCTGAAAGCGCCGGGAATGCCACGCAAACTTCGGTTACCACACCGGCAATAATTAACTGTTTTTTACCTGTCGCTTTGACAGCTTTTACAAAATCTTCGTTATCCCAGGCGTTAATATTTCCCGGGCGAGCAATGTAAGGTGCATCGGGGAATTGTGCTTTCAGTTCTGGAACTAATGGGCCGTTAGGACCGGTTTCAAAACTGGTGGTAAGAATAGTTGGTAAGTTGAAATACTTAGCCAGGTCACCCAGCGCCAGCACGTTATTTTTAAACTTATCGGGTTCGATATCCCGTACAAGGGAAAGTAAACCAGCCTGGTGATCAACAAGCAAAACGGCAGCATCATTTTTATCAAGACGAACATACGGTTTGGTCATCCTCTTCTCCTTTCGAGAGTCAGTGGTACGTCTAAATCGGTCAGACGTGATGCATTGCTCTGAAAGCATAGACGGGAAATATGAGTTTGCTGTGACCATGAAATTTTTCGACTGAACGAAGCGTATGAAATTTGTGTTAGATCAATAAAAACAATCAGATGAGATTAATCGTCTCTTCAGCATTAGCGTTATGAATGAGTAATATAAATCGATAATACCGCCGCTGCGATATGCGCGTATTTTCACCCATTGACAATGTTTTTGGCGGTGGCATGATGCGCATGAAATTTGAACTTCCTCACGGTTTTAATTCATGTCCACGTATACCCGGCCTGTCATGCTTTTGCTGTCTGGCCTGCTTTTGTTGACTCTGGCGATCGCGGTGTTAAATACACTCGCGCCGCTTTGGCTCGCCCAGGAACACATGTCTACATGGCAGGTAGGCGTTGTCAGCTCATCCTATTTTACCGGCAACCTTGTCGGTACATTGCTGACAGGGTATGTCATTAAACGCATTGGCTTTAACCGTAGCTATTATCTGGCCTCCTTCATTTTTGCCGCTGGCTGTGCCGGCCTTGGCCTGATGATTGGATTCTGGAGTTGGTTGGCGTGGCGTTTTGTCGCTGGCATCGGCTGTGCCATGATTTGGGTAGTTGTTGAGAGTGCGCTGATGTGCAGTGGGACGTCGCGTAACCGCGGGCGGTTGCTTGCTGCGTATATGATGGTTTATTACGTCGGAACGTTTTTAGGCCAGTTACTGGTCAGCAAAGTCTCAACCGAGTTGATGAGTGTATTGCCGTGGGTTACAGGTTTGACGTTGGCAGGAATCTTACCGCTGTTGTTTACGCGTGTCCTGAATCAGCAGACTGAAAACCATGATTCGACGTCAATTACGTCAATGCTAAAACTCCGTCAGGCGCGGCTTGGCGTGAATGGCTGCATTATCTCAGGAATCGTGCTGGGATCTCTATATGGCCTGATGCCGCTGTACCTCAATCACAAAGGGGTGAGCAATGCCAGCATTGGTTTCTGGATGGCGGTACTGGTCAGTGCGGGTATCCTCGGGCAATGGCCGATTGGACGTCTGGCGGATAAGTTTGGTCGACTGCTGGTGTTGCGTGTTCAGGTCTTTGTCGTCATTCTCGGCAGTATTGCGATGCTTAGCCAGGCGGCGATGGCCCCAGCGTTATTCATCCTCGGTGCCGCTGGCTTTACGCTATATCCGGTGGCGATGGCCTGGGCTTGTGAGAAAGTTGAACATCATCAACTGGTGGCGATGAACCAGGCCTTACTGTTGAGCTATACCGTGGGAAGCCTGCTTGGCCCGTCATTTACCGCTATGCTAATGCAGAATTTCTCCGATAATTTATTATTTATCATGATCGCCAGCGTATCGTTTATCTATTTGCTGATGCTGCTTCGTAACGCCGGTCATACGCCGAAACCCGTGGCTCACGTGTAAATGAATTCAAGCAGAGTGTGAACTTACTGTTTCACACTCTGCTTTTCTGTGCACAAAAAAGCGGTAACTCAATAAAGTTGCCGCTTTACGGGGAAATTAGAACATGACCTTATGACCGTACTGCTCAAGAATGCCTTTCACGCGTTCCATGGTCTCTTTCTTCGGTGGTTTAACACCATCGAGTTTGTATTCTTCACCCATCGCCACCCATTTGTGTTTGCCCAGTTCGTGGTAGGGGAGAAGTTCGATTTTCTCAACGTTACCCATATCACGGGTAAATTCACCGAGGCGATGCGCTGAATCGTCATCGTCAGACCAGCCAGGGACAACAACATAGCGGATCCACACCTTCACATTTTTGTTCGCCAGATATTTAGCGAACTCCAGCGTGCGGTGGTTGGAAACTCCAACCAGATTTTGGTGGATCTCGTCGTTCATCTGTTTGAGATCGAGCATTACCAGGTCGGTTACTTCCAGCAGTTCATCAATCACCGGATCGTAACGACGAACAAAACCGTTGGTGTCCAGACAGGTATGAATGCCTTCTTTTTTGCAGGCGCGGAACCAGTCACGAACAAACTCAGCTTGTAGGATTGCCTCACCGCCGGATGCGGTAACGCCGCCGCCGGAAGCGTTCATAAAGTGGCGATAGGTCACCACCTCCTTCATTAAATCTTCAACGGTAACTTCTTTACCGCCATGCGTGTCCCAGGTGTCGCGGTTATGACAATACAGGCAGCGCATCAGGCAGCCCTGGAAAAAGGTGATAAAGCGAATACCCGGGCCGTCTACGGTTCCACAGGATTCAAAGGAGTGAATGCGACCAATAACTGACATTGCGGTGTTTCTCCAGATGTGGCCCATCTGAGGCCGTGTTGGTGCGCAGCTCGAAGGCTACGTCGAGTCTGTTTTGGCAGTCACCTTAAAGTATAGATAGCTGACAAAAAAGGCTCTCGTGCTAAAAAAGGCCCCACTTTCGTGGAGCCTTTATTGTACGCTTTTTACTGTACGATTTCAGTCAAATCTAATTACATAGATTGAGTGAAGGTACGAGTAATAACGTCCTGCTGCTGTTCTTTAGTCAGCGAGTTGAAACGTACTGCGTAGCCAGATACACGGATGGTCAGCTGCGGATATTTTTCCGGGTTTTCCATCGCGTCGAGCAGCATTTCACGGTTCATCACGTTAACGTTCAGGTGCTGACCACCTTCGATGGATGCTTCGTGGTGGAAGTAACCATCCATCAGACCAGCCAGGTTGGTCTTACGAACTTCGTCGTCTTTACCCAGTGCGTTCGGAACGATAGAGAAGGTGTAGGAGATACCATCTTTAGCGTAAGCAAACGGCAGTTTAGCAACGGAAGTCAGAGACGCTACAGCACCTTTCTGGTCACGACCGTGCATCGGGTTAGCACCCGGTCCGAACGGCGCGCCAGCACGACGACCGTCTGGGGTGTTACCAGTTTTCTTACCATACACAACGTTAGAAGTGATGGTCAGAACAGACTGAGTCGGGATAGCGTCACGGTAGGTGTGCAGTTTCTGAATTTTCTTCATGAAACGTTCTACCAGGTCAACAGCCAGGTCATCTACACGCGGATCGTTGTTACCAAACTGCGGGTATTCGCCTTCGATTTCGAAGTCGATAGCCAGACCGTCTTCATCACGAATCGGTTTAACTTTCGCATATTTGATTGCAGACAGGGAGTCAGCAGCAACGGACAGACCAGCGATACCACACGCCATGGTGCGGATAACGTCACGGTCGTGCAGCGCCATCAGAGAGGCTTCGTAGCTGTACTTGTCGTGCATGTAGTGGATGATGTTCAGTGCAGTGATGTACTGTTTAGCCAGCCAGTCCATGAAGTGATCCATGCGCTCCATCACTTCATCATAGTTCAGGACATCGCCTTTGATCGGTTCAGACTTCGGACCAACCTGCATTTTCAGTTTTTCGTCAACGCCGCCGTTGATTGCGTACAGCATGGTTTTCGCCAGGTTTGCACGCGCACCGAAGAACTGCATTTGTTTACCAACGATCATCGGGCTTACGCAGCAAGCAATAGCGTAGTCATCGTTGTTGAAGTCCGGACGCATCAGGTCATCGTTCTCATACTGCAGAGAAGAGGTGTCGATGGACACTTTAGCGGCGAATTTCTTGAAGTTCAGCGGCAGTTTTTCAGACCACAGAATGGTCATGTTCGGTTCCGGAGACGGACCCATGGTGTACAGGGTGTTCAGGAAACGGAAGCTGTTTTTGGTAACCAGGGTACGACCGTCGAGGCCCATACCACCGATAGATTCGGTTGCCCAGATCGGGTCGCCAGAGAACAGTTCATCGTATTCCGGAGTACGCAGGAAGCGAACCATACGCAGTTTCATGACCAGGTGGTCAACCATTTCCTGCGCTTCTTGTTCGGTGATCTTGCCAGCTTTCAGGTCACGTTCGATGTACACATCCAGGAAGGTGGAGGTACGACCGAAGGACATTGCAGCACCGTTCTGAGACTTAACAGCAGCCAGGTAGCCGAAGTAAGTCCACTGGATAGCTTCCTGAGCGTTGGTAGCCGGACCAGAGATGTCGTAGCCGTATTTCGCAGCCATTTCTTTCATCTGACCCAGAGCGCGGTGCTGTTCAGCGATTTCTTCGCGCAGACGGATAGTCTGTTCCAGGTTTACGCCGTTTTCCAGATCAGCCTGCAGAGAGGTGAACTGTGCAAGTTTGTCTTTCATCAGGTAGTCGATACCGTACAGCGCAACGCGACGGTAGTCACCGATGATACGACCACGGCCATAAGCATCTGGCAGACCGGTCAGAACACCGGATTTACGGCAACGCAGGATGTCCGGAGTGTAAACGTCGAACACGCCCTGGTTGTGAGTTTTACGGTATTCAGTGAAGATTTTTTTGATCATCGGGTCCAGTTCGCGGTTGTACGCTTTGCAGGAACCTTCGATCATTTTGATACCACCGAACGGGATAAGAGCACGTTTCAGCGGAGCTTCAGTCTGCAGACCAACGATTTTCTCAAGCTGCTTGTTGATGTAACCAGCGTCGTGAGAGGTGATGGTGGAAGCAACAGCGGTGTCAAAGTCAACTGGCGCGTGAGTGCGGTTTTCCAGTTTAACGCCTTCCATTACTTTGTCCCACAGGGTGGTGGTCGCTTCAGTAGCGCCAGCCAGGAAGGACTCGTCACCCTCGTACGGAGTGTAGTTTTTCTGAATGAAGTCACGGACGTTTACTTCATTCTGCCAGTCACCTTTGGTAAAACCTTCCCAGGCTGTGGCTAACTTTTCATTAAGCTCGGACATGTAACACCTACCTTCTTAAGTGGATTTTTTATTTACTGCGTACTTCGACAACCATTAATGGTGATCGTTTTCACGCAGGTAAATGACCCAGTATGTCAACCCAACCAACAAACCACCGCCGATAATATTACCGATCGTAACCGGAATCAGGTTATCAGTGATGAAATTCATCACGGTCAGGTGAGAAAAATTTTCCGGTGCAGAACCGACAGCGGTCCAGAATTCCGGAGATGCGAAGTCGCGGATTACAATACCCATCGGGATCATAAACATGTTTGCGATACTGTGCTCAAAACCGCTGGCAACAAACATCGCGACCGGCAGCACCATAATAAACGCTTTGTCCATCAGGCTGCGGCCAGAATAACTCATCCATACTGCCAGACATACCATCAGGTTCGCCAGGATACCAAGACAGACGGCCTCAATAAAAGTATGGTGCACTTTGTGGTCGGCGGTTTGTAGGACGTTTAGTCCCCATTGACCATTTGCGGTCATATACTCGCCGGAAAGCCACATTAAAAGTACAAACAGCAGTGCGCCGACCAGGTTGCCAAAATAAACATTTAGCCAGTTTTTCGCCAACTGACCCCAGGTGATGCGCCCACTCGCCTTGGCAACAACAATCAACACTGTGGAAGTAAAGAGATCGGCTCCGCAGACAACACAAAGAATCAACCCCAGAGAGAAGCAAATGCCGCCAACCAGTTTTGCCATGCCGAAGGGCATTGTACCTGTGCCAGTGGTTGCTGTGATATAGAAGACGAATGCGATTGAGATGAAAACACCGGCGGTAATCGCCAGATAGAAAGTCTTAAGCGGATGTTTCGTTGCTTTATAGACACCTGCCTCTTCGGCCACTTTGGCCATTGCAGCAGGAAGTAAAAGATCAAAAGGGTTGTCAGCTTTCACACTAACTCTCTCTTTATTAAGTCGGCGACGAGATACTAACAAAGCATTATAGATGAGAAATTGATATAGATCATATCTCGCCTGGCTTATAGGCCCGTAACTCGCATGGTTTTTATGCAAATACGGAGTAAATATTTGATTATCCAAATAAAAATAAATTTTAAAAATTAACAAATGAGTTGAATTTTTTCCGCATCCTCCGCTAAAACAGTTAATTAAAAGGGAGCACCTGGCGAATAAAGTAACAATATCGATCGTATTTATTAAATACAAATTACCGATATTTAACCTTATAATTACAATTATTTTATTAATGCAAATATATGTAAAGCGGGGCATTAAAAAAACGCCCCGTAATATAACTCAGACGAATCATTAAGCCTACATTGCGTAGGCTATTTGATTTTATTTTGCCCAGAATGCTGCTTTGGCGCGTTGCAGCTTTTCGTAGGCCTTCAACAACGACTGATGTGCAGCAAACGCGTGCAGATCGCTATCTACTGGTTGCAAGCCATAAAATGCCGCTTCGCCGCTCATTGCCGCACTGGCGGCTTCCACGGCATCTGCGCCGTACATGCGAACAAACGCATTCAGATATTGCAGCGGCTGGCGATCTTCTTCCTGCGCCAGTAATAACAACGTTTGCAGGCAGCGATAATAATTGGCGCGTTCCGGGCTGAATACTGATGAGTTAAACTCCATCGTCCATTCGGTCCAGACCAGAGCCTGTTCCAGATCGCCACCAGCCAGCGCCAGCATGGCTTTTAATTCACCGATACGCAGAGTGTACCAGCCGTTATCCGACCCGGTCGCCAGACCCAACAGTTCACGCACGCGGGTAAAGTCATCAAAACCTTCTTCATCCAGTTGCTCGATGAGGTTCAGGTAATCTTCCTTTTCCCACTCGCTACCTGGTAGCGAAAGAATCGTTTCACGTAAATGGCTGCCCATACTGTTATTCGCCAGCCACAGATCTTCAGCCGGATAAATATCGGACATGCCAGGCACGATAATACGGCAAGCGTAGACACCCAGATGCTCGTAATCGGCAATATAAACTTCTTTATCTTCCTTTTTGAAGATAGCCATCAGCGTGGCGAACTCTTCTTCCGTGGTGCCGGAGAAGCTCCAGTCAACAAACGGATAATCGGCATCCTGCTTGAACAGGTCCCAGGAGATTAAACCGCTGGAATCGATAAAGTGCGTTTCGAGGTTGGTATGTTCAGCGACTTCTTCATCATCGAAGGTTGGTGGAGTAAACACATCCAGATCTTTCAGGCCACGACCTTGCAGCAACTCGGTCACGGTACGTTCCAGTGCAACGCCAAAATCAGGATGCGCACCGAATGAGGCAAAGCAGGTACCGTTAGCAGGATTGAACAGTACCACGCAAATCACCGGATACTGGCCGCCAAGCGAACCGTCATAAGCGAAGATCGGGAAACCTTCCGCTTCCAGCGTTTCGATCGCTTCAACTACTGCTGGATAACGTGCCAGCACGTCTGCCGGGATTTCCGGCAAGCTGATGCTTTCAGCAATAATGCGGTTTTTCACGTAACGTTCGAAAACTTCGGACAACCCCTGAACGCGTGCTTCGTTACGGGTATTGCCAGCAGACATACCGTTAGAAACGTACAAGTTACCAATGATATTCATCGGAATATAAATGGTCTGATTGTCGGACTGGCGCGTAAACGGTAGACCGCAAATACCACGATCTTCGTTACCGGATTGCAGGTCAATCAGCATACTACCGGTCAGTTCATTCTCCGGATCGTAAAATGCGCGCAGACGGTCATCGAGCAGCCCTTCTGGTACATCGTCATTTTCGGTCAGTGGGAACCATTTTTCGTTGGGATAATGCACGAATGGGCCGTTGGCGATGGTTTCGCCCAGCCAGAAGTCCGCAAAAAAGTAGTTGGTTGAGAGACGTTCGAAATATTCACCGAGGGCAGAAGCCAGCGCCGCTTTTTTGGTTGCGCCTTTACCGTTGGTAAAACACAGTGCGCACTCTTTGTCGCGAATATGTACAGACCAGACATTAGGCACGGGATTCAGCCAGGAGGCCTCTTCAATCTGAAAACCGAGGTCTGAAAGTTTTTGCTGGAAGCGTGCGATGGAATCTTCCAGAGCGGCATCTTTGCCGGGGATAAATGTTTGCGTCATGAAAATCACTTTAGTCGTACGGAAAGCGCGCAATAATACGGGTTTTATCTCAAAGGTGCTATCACCGCCGCCACGCTGATGAACTGTTAGCTATGCTTTTAGCGGATTAACTACGATAAGAGCATAAAAATGAAGGCGTTTGATCTCCACCGTATGGCATTCGATAAAGTGCCTTTTGATTTCCTTGGCGAAGTTGCACTACGTAGTCTTTATACCTTTGTACTGGTCTTTTTGTTCCTCAAAATGACCGGAAGACGCGGTGTGCGGCAGATGTCGCTGTTTGAAGTGTTAATCATTCTGACACTGGGTTCAGCGGCGGGAGATGTGGCGTTTTATGATGATGTGCCGATGGTCCCGGTACTTATCGTCTTTATTACTCTGGCGTTGTTATACCGCCTGGTAATGTGGTTGATGGCGCACAGTGAAAAACTGGAAGATCTTCTGGAAGGCAAGCCGGTTGTCATTATTGAAGATGGCGAGCTGGCCTGGTCGAAACTCAATAACTCCAACATGACGGAATTTGAGTTCTTTATGGAGCTACGATTGCGCGGTGTAGAGCAGTTGGGGCAGGTACGTCTGGCGATTCTCGAAACCAACGGGCAAATCAGTGTTTATTTCTTTGAAGATGACAAGGTGAAACCGGGGTTACTTATTTTACCCAGTGACTGTACTCAGCGTTACAAAGTGGTGCCGGAGTCGGCGGACTATGCCTGCATCCGTTGCAGTGAAATCATTCATATGAACGCGGGGGAAAAACAATTATGTCCGCGCTGTGCAAATCCAGAATGGACGAAGGCAAGTCGGGCTAAACGGGTGACCTGACAGCCAAAACATCGGTTTTTTGAAAATAATCCGAGAGATTCTTTTGTGTGACGCGTGCCTCATTTTTGCCCTCAACGGTTTTACTCATTGCGATGCGTGTCACTGAATGATAAAACCGATAGCCACAGGAATAATGTATTGCCTGTGGTCGCAATTGATTGACCGCGGGTTAATGGCAACGCAACGTGGTGAGGGGAAATGGCTCAAATCTTCAATTTTAGTTCTGGTCCGGCAATGCTACCGGCAGAGGTGCTTAAACAGGCTCAACAGGAACTGCGCGACTGGAACGGTCTTGGTACGTCGGTGATGGAAGTGAGTCACCGTGGCAAAGAGTTCATTCAGGTTGCAGAGGAAGCCGAGAAGGATTTTCGCGATCTTCTTAACGTCCCCTCCAACTACAAGGTATTGTTCTGCCATGGCGGTGGTCGCGGTCAATTTGCTGCTGTACCGCTGAATATTCTTGGTGATAAAACCACTGCAGATTATGTTGATGCGGGTTACTGGGCAGCAAGTGCTATCAAAGAAGCGAAAAAATACTGCACACCAAATGTGTTTGATGCGAAAGTGACCGTTGATGGTCTTCGCGCAGTTAAGCCAATGAGTGAATGGCAACTCTCTGATAATGCTGCTTATATGCATTACTGCCCGAACGAAACCATTGACGGTATCGCTATCGATGAAACACCAGACTTCGGTAAAGACGTGGTGGTCGCCGCTGACTTCTCTTCAACCATTCTTTCCCGTCCGATTGATGTCAGCCGTTATGGTGTAATTTACGCTGGCGCGCAGAAAAATATCGGCCCGGCTGGCCTGACAATCGTCATCGTTCGTGAAGATTTGCTGGGCAAAGCGAATATCGCCTGCCCATCGATTCTGGATTACTCCATCCTCAACGATAACGATTCCATGTTCAACACGCCGCCGACATTTGCCTGGTACTTATCTGGCCTGGTCTTCAAATGGCTGAAAGCGAACGGCGGTGTGGTTGCAATGGATAAGATCAATCAGCAAAAAGCAGAACTGCTGTATGGGGTGATTGATAACAGCGATTTCTACCGCAATGATGTGGCGAAAGCTAACCGTTCGCGGATGAACGTGCCGTTCCAGTTGGCGGATAGCGCGCTTGATAAATTGTTCCTCGAAGAGTCTTTCGCTGCGGGCTTACATGCGCTGAAAGGCCACCGAGTGGTCGGCGGAATGCGTGCGTCTATTTATAACGCCATGCCACTGGAAGGCGTTAAAGCGCTGACAGACTTCATGGTTGAGTTCGAACGCCGTCACGGCTAATGTCGAAATTTTGCATAATCCCCACAGCCAGCCTGTGGGGTTTTTATTTCTGTTGTAGAGAGTTGAGTTCATGGAATCCCTAACGTTACAACCCATCGCTCGTGTCGATGGCACTATTAATCTGCCCGGTTCCAAGAGCGTTTCTAACCGCGCTTTATTGCTGGCGGCATTAGCACACGGCAAAACAGTATTAACCAATCTGCTGGATAGCGATGACGTGCGCCATATGCTGAATGCATTAACAGCGTTAGGGGTAAGCTATACGCTTTCAGCCGATCGTACGCGTTGCGAAATTATCGGTAACGGTGGTCCATTACACGCAGAAAGTGCCCGTGAGTTGTTCCTCGGTAACGCCGGAACGGCAATGCGTCCGCTGGCGGCAGCACTTTGCCTGGGTAGCAATGATATTGTACTGACCGGTGAACCGCGAATGAAAGAACGCCCGATTGGTCATCTGGTGGATGCGCTGCGCCAGGGCGGGGCGAAGATCACTTACCTGGAACAAGAAAATTATCCGCCATTGCGTTTACAGGGCGGCTTTACTGGCGGCAACGTTGATGTTGATGGCTCCGTTTCCAGCCAGTTCCTCACCGCACTGTTAATGACTGCGCCTCTTGCGCCGGAAGATACGGTGATTCATATTAAAGGCGATCTGGTTTCTAAACCTTATATCGATATCACCCTCAATCTGATGAAGACGTTTGGTGTTGAAATTGAAAATCAGCACTATCAACAATTTGTCGTAAAAGGGGGGCAGTCTTATCAGTCTCCGGGTACTTATTTGGTCGAAGGCGATGCATCCTCGGCTTCTTATTTCCTGGCAGCAGCAGCAATCAGAGGCGGCACTGTAAAAGTGACCGGCATTGGACGCAACAGTATGCAGGGTGATATTCGCTTTGCTGATGTTCTGGAAAATATGGGTGCGACCATTTGCTGGGGCGATGATTATATTTCCTGCACGCGTGGTGAACTGAACGCCATTGATATGGATATGAACCATATTCCCGATGCGGCGATGACCATTGCCACCGCGGCGTTATTTGCAAAAGGCACCACCATGCTGCGCAATATCTATAACTGGCGTGTTAAAGAGACCGATCGCCTGTTTGCGATGGCAACAGAACTGCGTAAAGTCGGTGCGGAAGTCGAAGAGGGGCACGATTTTATTCGCATTACGCCACCGGAAAAACTGAAATTTGCTGAGATCGCCACTTATAATGATCACCGGATGGCGATGTGTTTCTCGCTGGTCGCATTATCAGATACGCCTGTGACGATTCTTGATCCAAAATGTACCGCTAAAACTTTTCCAGACTATTTCGAGCAATTGGCGCGGATAAGTCAACCCGGCTGAATGAATAACGGGCGATAACATAGACAATCCTTTCTTTTCAAAGACGTCGGCACATTGCCGGCGTTTTTTTTCGGACCTTGTGGGGTATTTTTATTAATGGTAGCGTTAATTATCAATGTAACTTGTTGATACATAATGTTTATATATAATTAATCAACGGATGATTCACATGAAGAATACTAAATTATTGCTGGCGATTGCGACCTCTGCAGCCTTACTGACAGGATGTCAGAATACGCACGGTATTAATACCGATTTGGCTATCAGCTCAGGTCTGAATGCTTATAAAGCCGCAACATTAAGCGATGCTGATGCTAAAGCAATCGCCAATCAGGGCTGTGTCGAAATGGACAGCGGCAATAAAGTGGCAAGCAAATCCAGCAAGTACGGGAAACGTCTGGCAAAAATCGCCAAAGCATTGGGTAACAATATTAATGGCACGCCAGTCAACTATAAGGTTTATATGACCAGCGACGTCAACGCATGGGCGATGGCGAACGGTTGTGTTCGTGTCTACAGTGGCCTGATGGACATGATGAACGACAACGAAATTGAAGGCGTTCTGGGCCATGAACTGGGCCACGTCGCGTTGGGTCACTCGCTGGCTGAAATGAAAGCTTCTTATGCGATCGTGGCCGCACGCGATGCCATTTCAGCTACCAGCGGTGTGGCTTCCCAGCTTTCCCGTTCACAATTAGGTGATATCGCAGAAGGCGCTATCAATGCTAAATACTCCCGTGATAAAGAATCCGAAGCAGATGATTTCTCTTTTGATCTGTTGAAGAAACGTGGCATCAGTACCCAGGGGCTGGTTGGTAGCTTTGAAAAACTGGCCAGCCTGGATGGCGGTCGCACCCAGTCCATGTTTGATTCTCACCCACCATCAACAGAGCGTGCGCAACACATCCGTGATCGTATCGCCTCTGGTAAGTAAATCATTGTCATCTTTCGGGCTGGTCTTCTGCCTGCCCGCTATAATTGCGCAATAAATCCCCATCTGAATACAGACAAAACTGGTTTTTGCACACAACGTTAACGATTTGTGGCGTCGGCGCGTATAATGCGCGCGGTTATGTTAACGGTACGCCTGTTTTAAGGAGATAAAGATGACGGCAATTGCCCCGGTTATTACCATTGATGGCCCAAGCGGTGCAGGGAAAGGCACCTTGTGTAAGGCTATGGCGGAAGCGTTGCAATGGCATCTGCTGGATTCGGGTGCAATTTATCGCGTACTGGCACTAGCGGCATTACATCACCATGTTGATGTTGCATCGGAAGATGCGCTGGTGCCGCTGGCATCCCATCTGGATGTACGTTTTGTGTCAACCAACGGCAATCTGGAAGTGATCCTCGAAGGGGAAGATGTCAGCGGCGAAATTCGTACTCAGGAGGTGGCGAATGCTGCTTCACAAGTCGCGGCATTCCCACGCGTTCGTGAAGCATTATTGCGTCGCCAACGCGCGTTTCGCGAATTACCAGGCCTGATTGCCGATGGGCGCGACATGGGAACGGTGGTATTCCCTGATGCGCCAGTGAAAATTTTCCTTGACGCCTCCTCGGAAGAACGTGCGCATCGCCGCATGCTACAGTTGCAGGAGAAGGGCTTTAGTGTTAACTTTGAGCGCCTTTTGGCCGAGATCAAAGAACGTGACGACCGCGATCGTAATCGAGCGGTAGCGCCACTGGTTCCGGCAGCCGATGCTTTAGTGTTGGATTCCACCACCTTAAGCATTGAGCAAGTGATTGAAAAAGCGCTACAATACGCGCGCCAGAAATTGGCTCTCGCATAAGCGACCGAATTTGCAGTACCCCCGTTGCAATGGAATGACAGCGGGTATGTTAAACAACCCCATCCGGCATGGAGCCAGGTGGACGTTAAATATAAACCTGAAGATTAAACATGACTGAATCTTTTGCTCAACTCTTTGAAGAGTCCTTAAAAGAAATCGAAACCCGCCCGGGTTCTATCGTTCGTGGCGTTGTTGTTGCTATCGACAAAGACGTAGTACTGGTTGACGCTGGTCTGAAATCTGAGTCCGCCATCCCGGCTGAGCAGTTCAAAAACGCCCAGGGCGAGCTGGAAATCCAGGTAGGTGACGAAGTTGACGTTGCTCTGGACGCAGTAGAAGACGGCTTCGGTGAAACTCTGCTGTCCCGTGAGAAAGCTAAACGTCACGAAGCCTGGATCACGCTGGAAAAAGCTTACGAAGATGCTGAAACTGTTACCGGTGTTATCAACGGCAAAGTTAAGGGCGGCTTCACTGTTGAGCTGAACGGTATTCGTGCGTTCCTGCCAGGTTCTCTGGTAGACGTTCGTCCGGTGCGTGACACTCTGCACCTGGAAGGCAAAGAGCTTGAATTCAAAGTAATCAAGCTGGATCAGAAGCGCAACAACGTTGTTGTTTCTCGTCGTGCCGTTATCGAATCCGAAAACAGCGCAGAGCGCGATCAGCTGCTGGAAAACCTGCAGGAAGGCATGGAAGTTAAAGGTATCGTTAAGAACCTCACTGACTACGGTGCATTCGTTGATCTGGGCGGCGTTGACGGCCTGCTGCACATCACTGACATGGCCTGGAAACGCGTTAAGCATCCGAGCGAAATCGTCAACGTGGGCGACGAAATCACTGTTAAAGTGCTGAAGTTCGACCGCGAACGTACCCGTGTATCCCTGGGCCTGAAACAGCTGGGCGAAGATCCGTGGGTAGCTATCGCTAAACGTTATCCGGAAGGTACCAAACTGACCGGTCGCGTGACCAACCTGACCGACTACGGCTGCTTCGTTGAAATCGAAGAAGGCGTTGAAGGCCTGGTACACGTTTCCGAAATGGATTGGACCAACAAAAACATCCACCCGTCCAAAGTTGTTAACGTTGGCGATATAGTGGAAGTTATGGTTCTGGATATCGACGAAGAACGTCGTCGTATCTCCCTGGGTCTGAAACAGTGCAAAGCTAACCCGTGGCAGCAGTTCGCGGAAACCCACAACAAGGGCGACCGTGTTGAAGGTAAAATCAAGTCTATCACTGACTTCGGTATCTTCATCGGCCTGGATGGCGGCATCGACGGCCTGGTTCACCTGTCTGACATCTCCTGGAACGTTGCAGGCGAAGAAGCAGTTCGTGAATACAAAAAAGGCGACGAAATCGCTGCAGTTGTTCTGCAGGTTGACGCAGAACGTGAACGTATCTCCCTGGGCGTTAAACAGCTCGCAGAAGATCCGTTCAACAACTGGGTTGCTCTGAACAAGAAAGGCGCTATCGTAACCGGTAAAGTAACTGCAGTTGACGCTAAAGGCGCAACCGTAGAACTGGCTGACGGCGTTGAAGGTTACCTGCGTGCTTCTGAAGCATCCCGTGACCGCGTTGAAGACGCTACCCTGGTTCTGAGCGTTGGCGACGAAGTTGAAGCTAAATTCACCGGCGTTGATCGTAAAAACCGCGCAATCAGCCTGTCTGTTCGTGCGAAAGACGAAGCTGACGAGAAAGATGCAATCGCAACTGTTAACAAACAGGAAGATGCAAACTTCTCCAACAACGCAATGGCTGAAGCTTTCAAAGCAGCTAAAGGCGAGTAATTCTCTGACTCTTCGGGATTTTTATTCCGAAGTTTGTTGAGTTTACTTGACAGATTGCAGGTTTCGTCCTGTAATCAAGCACTAAGGGCGGCTACGGCCGCCCTTAATCAATGCAGCAACAGCAGCCGCTTAATTTGCCTTTAAGGAACCGGAGGAATCATGACCAAGTCAGAATTGATAGAAAGACTTGCCACCCAGCAATCGCACATTCCCGCCAAGACGGTTGAAGATGCAGTAAAAGAGATGCTGGAGCATATGGCCTCGACTCTTGCGCAGGGCGAGCGTATTGAAATCCGCGGTTTCGGCAGTTTCTCTTTGCACTACCGCGCACCACGTACCGGACGTAATCCGAAGACTGGCGATAAAGTAGAACTGGAAGGAAAATACGTTCCTCACTTTAAACCAGGTAAAGAACTGCGCGATCGCGCCAATATTTACGGTTAAGTTTTTACTCAAACTTGAACGCGAGAAAAGCACCTGTCGGGTGCTTTTTTCATTTCTCTAATCTGGAACTGGAAGCTGCCTCGCACAGTTTTGAGCAGTTTTCACCCTATCGTTAAATTCTTCTGAACGTGCCTCGGGGAACGCAAAACTCCCACCAGACAACCGTTCAACAAAGTTGCACACTTTCTATAAACAGGGAGGGTGCATGAAAATAACGACAGTCGGCGTATGCATAATTTGCGGAATTTTTCCGTTGCTGATTTTGCCCCAATTGCCTGGGACAGTAACCCTTGCGTTTCTGACTCTCTTCGCCTGTGTACTGGCATTTATCCCTGTTAAAACCGTCCGTTATATCGTGCTGACGTTGCTGTTTTTCGTTTGGGGCATATTAGCAGCAAAGCAAATTTTGTGGGCAGGAGAAACCTTAACTGGCGCGACGCAGGATGCAATTGTTGAGATCATTGCTACTGACGGCATGACCACTCATTACGGTCAAATTACTCATCTACAAGGTCGACGTATATTCCCTGCGCCAGGCCTCGTACTGTATGGCGAATATCTTCCGCAAGCGGTTTGTGCCGGACAAGTATGGTCAATGAAACTCAAAGTTCGTGCAGTTCATGGTCAACTTAATGATGGCGGCTTTGATAGCCAGCGTTATGCCATTGCCCAGCATCAACCGCTCACCGGCCGTTTTCTGCAGGCAAGTGTCATTGAACCGAATTGTAGCCTGCGTGCACAGTATCTGGCGTCACTACAAACAACGCTGCAACCCTATATGTGGAACGCGGTTATTCTTGGATTAGGTATGGGGGAACGGTTATCCGTCTCCAAAGAAATCAAAAATATCATGCGTGATACTGGAACGGCGCATTTAATGGCGATATCAGGATTGCACATCGCTTTTGCGGCGTTGCTGGCTGCAGGACTCATTCGCGGTGGGCAAGTTTTTCTGCCTGGGTGCTGGATCCACTGGCAAATGCCATTAATTGGTGGAATCTGCTGTGCTGCTTTTTATGCCTGGCTTACGGGAATGCAACCTCCTGCATTGCGTACCGTGGTGGCGCTTGCCATTTGGGGAATGCTTAAGTTAAGTGGACGACAATGGAGTGGCTGGGATGTATGGATATGTTGTCTGGCGGCAATTTTGCTGATGGATCCTGTTGCCATTCTCTCGCAAAGTTTATGGCTCTCTGCCGCTGCGGTCGCGGCACTGATTTTTTGGTATCAGTGGTTTCCCTGTCCGGAGTGGCAGCTGCCGCCGGTATTGCGCGCGGTTGTTTCCCTCATCCATCTGCAACTGGGAATCACCCTCCTGCTTATGCCCGTGCAAATTGTCATATTTCATGGCATTAGTCTGACCTCGTTTATTGCAAATCTTTTTGCAATTCCCCTGGTGACATTTATCACGGTTCCGTTGATTCTCGCCGCGATGGTTGTGCATTTAAGCGGGCCGTTTATTCTGGAACAAGGGTTATGGTTTCTTGCCGACCGGTCTTTGGCTTTACTTTTCTGGGGGTTAAAGAGTTTGCCGGAAGGGTGGATCAACATTGCTGAACGTTGGCAATGGCTAACATTTTCCCCATGGTTCTTACTGGTGATATGGCGATTAAACGCCTGGCGAACGTTGCCAGCAATGTGTGTGGCTGTAGGCTTGCTGATGTGCTTGCCGCTGTGGCAAAAACCTCGACCTGACGAGTGGCAAGTGTACATGCTTGATGTCGGGCAAGGGCTGGCAATGGTCATTGCGCGAAACGGCAAAGCGATTCTCTATGATACGGGACTGGCCTGGCCCGAAGGGGATAGTGGGCAACAACTGATTATCCCCTGGCTCCACTGGCATAATCTTGAACCGGAAGGCGTTATTTTGAGTCATGAACATCTGGATCACCGGGGAGGGCTGGACTCAATATTGCACACATGGCCGATGTTATGGATCCGAAGTCCGTTAAACTGGGAACATCATCAGCCCTGTGTGCGTGGCGAAGCGTGGCAATGGCAAGGATTGCGTTTCAGCGCGCACTGGCCTTTACAAGGTAGCAACGATAAAGGAAATAACCATTCCTGTGTGGTTAAGATTGATGACGGGACGAATAGCATTCTTCTAACCGGTGATATTGAAGCCCCCGCTGAACAAAAGATGCTAAGCCGTTACTGGCAGCAAATGCAGGCAACATTACTTCAGGTACCTCACCATGGCAGTAATACCTCATCATCGTTGCCATTAATTCAGCGAGTGAATGGAAAAGTGGCACTCGCATCGGCATCGCGCTATAACGCATGGCGACTGCCCTCAAGCAAAGTTAAACATCGCTATCAACAACAGGGTTATAAGTGGCTTGATACTCCACATCAGGGTCAAATAACGGTCAATTTTTCAGCGCAAGGCTGGCGGATTAGCAGCCTCAGAGAGCAAATTTTACCTCGTTGGTATCATCAGTGGTTTGGCGTGCCAGTGGATAACGGGTAGAATATGCGGCTATTTCAACAAATGCTGGTTTTTTGAATGCATAACGACAAAGATCTCTCTACGTGGCAGACGTTCCGCCGACTGTGGCCAACCATTGCGCCTTTTAAAGCGGGTCTGATCGTGGCGGGCGTAGCGTTAATCCTCAACGCAGCCAGCGATACCTTCATGTTATCGCTCCTTAAGCCACTTCTTGATGATGGCTTTGGTAAAACAGATCGCTCCGTGCTGATGTGGATGCCGCTGGTGGTGATCGGGCTGATGATTTTACGTGGTATCACCAGCTATATCTCCAGCTACTGTATCTCCTGGGTATCAGGAAAGGTGGTAATGACTATGCGTCGCCGCCTGTTTGGTCACATGATGGGAATGCCGGTTTCATTCTTTGACAAACAGTCAACGGGTACGCTGTTGTCACGTATCACCTACGATTCCGAACAGGTCGCTTCTTCTTCTTCCGGCGCACTGATTACTGTTGTGCGTGAAGGTGCGTCGATCATCGGCCTGTTCATCATGATGTTCTATTACAGTTGGCAACTGTCGATCATTTTGATTGTGCTGGCACCGATTGTTTCGATTGCGATTCGCGTTGTATCGAAGCGTTTTCGCAACATCAGTAAAAACATGCAGAACACCATGGGGCAGGTGACCACCAGCGCCGAACAAATGCTGAAAGGCCATAAAGAAGTATTGATTTTCGGTGGTCAGGAAGTGGAAACGAAACGCTTCGATAAAGTCAGCAACCGAATGCGTCTTCAGGGGATGAAAATGGTTTCAGCCTCTTCTATCTCTGATCCGATCATTCAGCTGATCGCCTCTTTGGCGCTGGCGTTTGTTCTGTATGCGGCAAGCTTCCCAAGTGTCATGGATAGCCTGACTGCCGGTACGATTACCGTTGTTTTCTCTTCAATGATTGCACTTATGCGTCCGCTGAAATCGCTGACCAACGTTAACGCCCAGTTCCAGCGCGGTATGGCGGCTTGTCAGACGCTGTTTACCATTCTGGACAGTGAGCAGGAGAAAGACGAAGGTAAGCGCGTGATCGAGCGTGCGACTGGCGACGTGGAGTTTCGCAATGTCACCTTTACTTATCCGGGACGTGATGTGCCTGCATTGCGTAACATCAACCTGAAAATTCCGGCAGGGAAGACGGTTGCTCTGGTTGGACGATCTGGTTCAGGTAAATCAACCATCGCCAGCCTAATCACACGTTTTTACGATATTGATGAAGGCGAAATCCTGATGGATGGTCACGATCTGCGCGAGTATACCCTGGCGTCGTTACGTAACCAGGTTGCTCTGGTGTCGCAGAATGTCCATCTGTTTAACGATACGGTTGCCAACAACATTGCTTACGCAAGGACTGAACAGTACAGCCGTGAGCAAATTGAAGAAGCTGCGCGTATGGCCTACGCCATGGACTTCATCAATAAGATGGATAACGGTCTCGATACAGTCATTGGTGAAAACGGCGTGTTGCTCTCTGGCGGTCAGCGTCAGCGTATTGCTATCGCTCGAGCCTTGTTGCGTGATAGCCCGATACTGATTCTGGACGAAGCTACCTCGGCGTTGGATACCGAATCCGAACGTGCGATTCAGGCGGCACTGGATGAGTTGCAGAAAAACCGTACCTCTCTGGTGATTGCCCACCGCTTGTCTACCATTGAAAAGGCAGACGAAATCGTGGTTGTCGAGGATGGTGTCATTGTGGAACGCGGTACGCATAACGATTTGCTTGAGCACCGTGGCGTTTACGCGCAACTTCACAAAATGCAGTTTGGCCAATGATCGAAAAAATCTGGTCTGGTGAATCCCCTTTATGGCGGCTATTGCTGCCACTCTCCTGGTTGTATGGCCTTGTGAGTGGCGCGATCCGTCTTTGCTATAAACTAAAACTGAAGCGCGCCTGGCGTGCCCCCGTACCGGTTGTCGTGGTTGGTAATCTCACCGCAGGCGGCAACGGAAAAACCCCGGTCGTTGTCTGGCTGGTGGAACAGCTGCAACAGCGCGGTATTCGCGTGGGGGTTGTATCGCGGGGATATGGTGGTAAGGCTGAATCTTATCCGCTGTTATTGTCGGCAGATACCACCACAGCACAGGCGGGTGATGAACCTGTGTTGATTTATCAACGCACTGGCGCGCCTGTTGCGGTTTCTCCCGTGCGTTCTGACGCGGTAAAAGCCATTCTGGCGCAACACCCTGATGTGCAGATCATCGTAACCGACGATGGTTTACAGCATTATCGTCTGGCGCGTGATGTAGAAATTGTCGTTATTGATGGTGTGCGTCGCTTTGGCAATGGCTGGTGGTTGCCGGCGGGGCCAATGCGTGAGCGAGCGGGGCGCTTAAAGTCGGTTGATGCGGTAATCGTCAACGGCGGTGTCCCCCGCAGCGGTGAAATCCCCATGCATCTGCTGCCGGGTCAGGCGGTGAATTTACGTACCGGTACGCGTTGTGACGTTGCTCAGCTTGAACATGTGGTGGCGATGGCAGGGATTGGGCATCCGCCGCGCTTTTTTGCCACGCTGAAGATGTGCGGCGTACAACCGGAAAAATGTGTACCGCTGGCCGATCATCAGTCTTTGAATCATGCGGATGTCAGCGCGTTGGTAAGCGCCGGACAAACGCTGGTAATGACTGAAAAAGATGCGGTGAAATGCCGGGCCTTTGCAGAAGAAAATTGGTGGTATTTGCCTGTAGACGCACAGCTTTCAGGTGATGAACCAGCGAAACTGCTTGCGCAACTAACCTCGCTGGCTTCTGGCCACTAGTTACGCCGCGGCAGCGTTCGATTGATGGAGTCATGAATGTCGCTGCCGCACCTCTCCCTTGCTGATGCGCGTAATCTTCACCTTGCCGCGCAAGGCCTGTTAAACAAACCCCGCCGTCGAGCGTCGTTGGAGGATATTCCGGCAACGATCTCCCGCATGTCCTTGCTGCAAATCGATACCATCAATATTGTTGCCCGTAGCCCATATCTGGTGCTTTTCAGCCGTCTGGGAGATTATCCTGCGCAGTGGCTGGATGAGTCTCTGGCGCGTGGCGAATTAATGGAATACTGGGCGCATGAAGCCTGCTTTATGCCGCGTAGCGATTTTCGTCTTATTCGCCACCGCATGCTGGCACCTGAAAAAATGGGCTGGAAATATAAAGACGCCTGGATGCAGGAACATGCGGCGGAAATTGCACTGTTAATTCAGCATATTCATGATAAGGGGCCGGTACGTTCAGCCGATTTTGAGCATTCTCGTAAAGGGGCGAGCGGCTGGTGGGAGTGGAAGCCGCATAAACGACATCTGGAAGGTTTATTTACTGCCGGAAAGGTGATGGTGATTGAACGGCGCAACTTCCAGCGCGTTTATGATTTAACTCACCGTGTCATGCCTGACTGGGATGATGAGCGCGATCTCGTTTCGCAAGCAGAAGCAGAAATCATCATGCTGGATAACAGTGCGCGTAGCCTGGGAATATTTCGCGAACAGTGGCTGGCAGATTACTACCGGCTAAAACGTCCGGCACTGGCGGCGTGGCGTGAAGCGAGGGCTGAACAGCAGCAAATCATTGCTGTGCATGTTGAAAAATTGGGCAATCTTTGGCTGCATGCTGATTTGCTGCCGCTACTCGAGCGTGCGCTCGCCGGAAAGCTCACTGCAACGCACAGCGCGGTACTTTCGCCTTTTGATCCTGTTGTCTGGGATCGCAAACGCGCGGAGCAGCTTTTTGATTTTAGCTACCGGCTGGAGTGCTATATCCCAGCGCCGAAACGCCAGTATGGCTATTATGTTCTGCCGTTATTACATCGTGGGCAATTAGTTGGGCGAATGGATGCCAAAATGCATCGCCAGACAGGCATCCTTGAAGTTATCTCTCTGTGGTTACAGGAAGGCATTAAACCAACGACAACGCTGCAAAAAGGGTTACGTCAGGCGATTACTGATTTCGCTAACTGGCAGCAGGCAACGCGGGTGACATTAGGACGCTGCCCGCAAGGCCTCTTTACTGATTGCCGCGCCGGCTGGGAAATAGACCCCGTCGCATAAATGATTATGATAAGATTTATGCATTCATAACCCGATCCATCTGGAGGAACTATGGATCATCGTCTGCTTGAAATCATTGCCTGCCCGGTTTGCAACGGAAAACTTTGGTATAACCAGGAAAAACAAGAGATTATTTGCAAACTGGACAACCTGGCTTTCCCGCTGCGCGATGGCATTCCAGTGTTGCTGGAAACGGAAGCCCGCGTGCTGACTGCTGATGAGAGTAAATCATGAGTTTTGTGGTCATTATTCCCGCGCGTTACGCGTCCACGCGTCTGCCCGGTAAACCATTGGTTGATATTAACGGCAAACCCATGATTGTTCATGTTCTTGAACGCGCGCGCGAATCAGGTGCCGAGCGCATCATCGTGGCAACCGATCATGAGGATGTTGCCCGCGCTGTTGAAGCCGCTGGCGGCGAAGTATGTATGACGCGCGCCGATCATCAGTCAGGTACAGAACGATTGGCGGAAGTTGTCGAAAAATGCGCATTCAGCGACGACACTGTGATCGTTAATGTGCAGGGTGATGAACCGATGATCCCTGCGACAATCATTCGTCAGGTTGCTGATAACCTCGCTCAGCGTCAGGTGGGTATGGCGACTCTGGCGGTGCCAATCCACAATGCGGAAGAAGCGTTTAACCCGAATGCGGTGAAAGTGGTTCTCGACGCCGAAGGGTACGCACTGTACTTCTCTCGCGCCACCATTCCGTGGGATCGTGATCGTTTTGCAAAAGACCTTGAAACCGTAGGCGATAACTTCCTGCGTCATCTTGGTATTTATGGCTACCGAGCAGGCTTTATCCGTCGTTATGTTACCTGGCAGCCAAGTCCGTTAGAACATATCGAAATGTTAGAGCAGCTTCGTGTTCTGTGGTACGGCGAAAAAATCCATGTTGCTGTCGCCCAGGAAGTTCCTGGCACAGGTGTGGATACCCCTGAAGATCTCGAGCGCGTTCGCGCTGAAATGCGCTAATTTCACTTCACGACACTCCAGCCAATTTTGGGAGGAGTGTCGTACCGTTACGATTTTCCTCAATTTTTCTTTTCAACAATTGATCTCATTCAGGTGACATCTTTTATATTGGCGCTCATTATGAAAGCAGTAGCTTTTATGAGGGTAATCTGAATGGAACAGCTGCGTGCCGAATTAAGCCATTTACTGGGCGAAAAACTCAGTCGTATTGAGTGCGTCAATGAAAAAGCGGATACGGCGTTGTGGGCTTTGTATGACAGCCAGGGAAACCCAATGCCGTTAATGGCAAGAAGCTTTAGTACGCCCGGAAAAGCCCGACAACTGGCATGGAAAACCACCATGCTGGCAAGAAGTGGGACTGTCCGTATGCCGACTATTTATGGTGTGATGACGCATGAAGAACACCCCGGCCCCGATGTCCTGCTACTGGAGCGAATGCGTGGTGTTTCGGTGGAGGCACCAGCCCGAACACCAGAACGCTGGGAACAACTCAAAGATCAAATCGTTGAAGCCTTACTGGCCTGGCACCGTCAGGACAGTCGCGGTTGCGTCGGCGCGGTCGACAATACTCAGGAAAATTTCTGGCCCTCATGGTACCGGCAACATGTTGAAGTGCTATGGACCACGCTCAATCAGTTCAATAACACCGGTCTAACGATGCAGGATAAGCGGATCCTGTTTCGCACTCGCGAATGTCTCCCGGCATTATTTGAAGGCTTTAACGACAATTGTGTACTGATTCACGGTAACTTCTGTTTACGTAGCATGCTGAAAGATTCGCGCAGCGATCAGTTACTGGCGATGGTCGGACCGGGACTAATGCTTTGGGCACCGCGAGAATACGAACTGTTCCGACTAATGGATAATTCTCTGGCGGAAGATTTGCTCTGGAGTTATCTGCAACGCGCGCCAGTGGCGGAGTCGTTCATCTGGCGGCGTTGGTTGTATGTGTTATGGGATGAAGTTGCGCAACTGGTCAACACCGGACGATTTAGTCGGCGTAACTTCGATCTGGCATCAAAATCACTCTTGCCGTGGCTCGCCTGACGAACCTTTTAGCCACTGCCAGATGCGGCCAAGCGTTTCATAGCCAACACGATCGCTATGCATCAACCAAACCGGAGAAGGGATTGCCCGTTCCCACGGATTAAGCGGCGAGTCGATGGCCAACTGATTCGCCGGGGCTGGCAGCGGATTTAGCCCTTCCTGCTGAAAAAAGATCATCGCCCGCGGCAGATGTGATGCGGAGGTCACCAGCAGGAAAGGGGCGTCACCAATTGCCTGTTTCACTGCCGCAGCTTCTTCTTCGGTATCTTTTGGCAAATCCAGAGTGATAATTTGCTCGCGCGGCACGCCCAGCGATTGCGCAACTCTTGCACCTACTTCGGCTGTACTCACCGTATTGGTTTTTGCTACGCCTCCCGTGAAGATCAGTTTTGATCCCGGATTTTCGCGCCATAAGCGAATACCTTCATTCAGGCGGGGCAGACTGTTATTGATTAAATTCGAGCTTGGTGCCCACTGCGGGTTCCAGGTATAACCACCTCCGAGCACCACGATATAGTCCACTTTTTGCGAATTATTCCATGTCGGATAGGTGCTTTCGATGGGACGCAGCAGGCGGTCGGCTACCGGTTGCAAACTCAATAACAAGAGCGCCAGCCACCCAATGCTAATAAAAATCTTCCCGGTTTTTTGAAAACGGCTAAACCACAGCAGCGCCAGGCCAGCGCCAATAATCAACAACATCAGCGGAAGTGGCAGCAACATATTGCCAATCACTTTTTTCAGTGTAAAAAGCATCCTTTCTGGTTCCTTTTTTGACCATATAGCAAGGGATCGCCAGCGATATTACACCAGACGGGTTCATTCTCGCCGTGGCTGTGACAAAATAGCGTCTTTATCAGAAAACGTCTTAGCCAACCGGTGGAGAAAGCAATGCAGGATCGCAATTTTGATGATATTGCGGAAAAGTTTTCCCGTAACATTTACGGCACCACCAAAGGGCAGCTTCGACAGGCTATTCTGTGGCAGGATCTCGATCGCGTGCTGGCGGAAATGGGCCCGCAAAAACTGCGTGTGCTGGATGCTGGCGGCGGAGAAGGGCAGACCGCAATCAAAATGGCCGAGCGCGGGCATCAGGTCATTTTATGCGATCTTTCTGCGCAGATGATCGACCGCGCAAAACAGGCGGCAGAAGCAAAAGGTGTGAGCGACAACATGCAATTTATACATTGCGCCGCTCAGGATGTTGCTTCGCATTTGGAAACGCCCGTTGATCTGATATTGTTCCATGCGGTGCTGGAGTGGGTGGCCGATCCCCGCAGCGTATTACAGACCCTGTGGTCAGTTTTGCGTCCAGGCGGCGTGTTGTCGTTAATGTTCTACAATGCGCATGGTTTGTTGATGCATAACATGGTCGCCGGGAATTTTGATTACGTGCAGGCGGGAATGCCGAAAAAGAAAAAACGGACGCTTTCGCCAGATTATCCACGCGACCCGGCGCAGGTTTATCTGTGGCTGGAAGAAGCTGGTTGGCAAATTATGGGTAAGACAGGCGTTCGCGTGTTTCATGATTATCTGCGCGAGAAGCACCAGCAGCGCGACTGCTATGAAGCATTACTTGAATTAGAAACGCGTTATTGCCGTCAGGAACCGTATATTACCCTGGGGCGTTATATTCATGTCACCGCGCGCAAACCGCAGAGCAAGGATAAAGTATGAGTGAATTTTCCCAGACAGTCCCCGAACTGGTTGCCTGGGCCAGAAAAAATGACTTCTCCATCTCGCTGCCGGTAGACCGACTCTCTTTTCTGCTGGCGGTTGCCACGCTGAACGGCGAGCGTCTGGATGGTGAGATGAGTGAAGGCGAGCTGGTGGATGCATTCCGCCATGTGAGTGATGCGTTTGAGCAAACCAGCGAAACCATCGGCGTGCGCGCCAACAACGCGATCAACGACATGGTGCGTCAACGTCTGCTGAACCGCTTTACCAGCGAGCAGGCGGAAGGGAACGCAATTTACCGTCTGACGCCGCTCGGCATCGGCATCACTGACTATTACATTCGTCAGCGCGAGTTTTCTACGCTGCGCCTTTCTATGCAGTTGTCGATTGTGGCGGGTGAGCTCAAACGCGCAGCAGATGCCGCCGAAGAGGGCGGTGATGAATTTCACTGGCACCGTAATGTTTATGCGCCACTGAAATATTCGGTAGCAGAAATTTTCGACAGTATCGACCTGACGCAACGTCTGATGGATGAACAGCAGCAGCAGGTGAAGGATGATATCGCCCAGTTGTTGAACAAAGACTGGCGGGCGGCGATTTCCAGCTGTGAATTGTTGCTTTCAGAAACTTCCGGAACGCTGCGTGAATTGCAGGATACGCTGGAAGCGGCAGGCGATAAATTGCAGGCCAACCTGTTACGCATTCAGGATGCGACGATGACCCATGACGACCTGCATTTTGTCGATCGTCTGGTGTTCGATCTTCAGAGCAAACTCGACCGTATTATCAGTTGGGGCCAGCAATCCATCGACTTGTGGATTGGCTACGACCGCCACGTACACAAATTTATTCGTACTGCGATCGATATGGATAAAAACCGCGTCTTTGCTCAGCGGTTACGTCAGTCGGTACAAACCTATTTTGATGAGCCGTGGGCGCTAACCTATGCCAATGCCGATCGTCTGCTGGATATGCGTGACGAAGAGATGGTACTGCGCGATGAAGAAGTGACTGGGGAACTTCCTGAGGATCTGGAGTACGAAGAGTTTAACGAGATCCGCGAACAGCTGGCGGCGATCATCGAAGAACAACTTGCCGTGTACAAAACCAGACAAGTGCCGCTGGATCTTGGTCTGGTGGTACGCGAATATCTGTCACAGTATCCGCGTGCACGTCACTTTGACGTTGCGCGCATTGTTATTGATCAGGCGGTACGTCTTGGCGTAGCGCAAGCAGATTTCACCGGACTGCCAGCGAAATGGCAGCCGATTAATGATTACGGAGCCAAGGTACAGGCGCATGTCATCGACAAATATTGAACAAGTGATGCCGGTTAAGCTGGCGCAGGCGCTGGCGAATCCGTTATTTCCGGCGCTGGATAGCGCCTTACGTTCAGGCCGCCATATTGGCCTCGACGAACTGGATAATCATGCATTCCTGATGGATTTTCAGGAATATCTGGAAGAGTTTTACGCGCGTTATAACGTTGAGCTTATTCGTGCACCGGAAGGGTTCTTCTATCTACGCCCACGTTCCACCACGCTGATCCCTCGTTCCGTCTTGTCGGAACTGGATATGATGGTCGGGAAAATCCTCTGTTATCTCTATCTCAGCCCGGAACGGCTGGCGAATGAGGGGATTTTTACTCAACAGGAACTGTACGACGAACTGCTCACCCTGGCCGATGAAGCGAAACTGCTGAAACTGGTGAACAACCGTTCAACCGGTTCAGACGTTGACCGTCAGAAGTTGCAGGAAAAAGTACGCTCTTCGCTCAACCGTCTGCGTCGTTTAGGCATGGTGTGGTTTATGGGCCACGACAGCAGCAAGTTCCGCATTACCGAATCGGTGTTCCGCTTCGGAGCCGATGTGCGTGCTGGCGACGATCCCCGTGAAGCACAGCGTCGCCTGATTCGTGATGGTGAAGCAATGCCGATTGAAAACCATCTGCAACTCAACGATGAAACCGAAGAGAGTCAGCCAGATAGCGGAGAGGAAGAATAATGATTGAACGCGGTAAATTTCGCTCACTGACGCTGATTAACTGGAACGGCTTTTTTGCCCGAACTTTTGACCTTGACGAGCTGGTCACGACGCTTTCTGGCGGTAACGGGGCGGGTAAATCCACCACCATGGCGGCGTTCGTTACGGCGCTTATCCCCGATCTGACCCTGCTGCATTTCCGTAACACTACGGAAGCCGGGGCCACCAGCGGTTCGCGCGATAAAGGTCTGCACGGTAAGCTGAAAGCGGGTGTCTGTTATTCGATGCTTGACACCATTAACTCGCGCCACCAGCGTGTAGTGGTCGGTGTGCGTCTGCAACAGGTTGCCGGACGCGATCGTAAAGTGGATATCAAACCATTTGCCATTCAGGGCCTGCCGATGTCGGTGCAGCCGACACAACTGGTGACCGAAACTCTGAACGAACGCCAGGCGCGCGTGCTGCCGCTTAACGAGCTGAAAGACAAGCTCGAGGCGATGGAAGGCGTGCAGTTTAAACAGTTCAACTCCATTACCGATTACCACTCGCTGATGTTCGATCTGGGCATCATCGCGCGTCGTCTGCGCTCAGCGTCTGACCGTAGTAAATTCTATCGTCTGATCGAAGCCTCGCTGTATGGCGGGATCTCCAGCGCCATTACTCGTTCTCTGCGCGACTACCTGTTGCCGGAAAACAGTGGGGTGCGGAAAGCGTTCCAGGACATGGAAGCGGCGCTGCGTGAAAACCGCATGACGCTGGAAGCGATTCGTGTCACCCAGTCGGACCGAGACCTGTTTAAGCATCTGATCAGCGAAGCCACCAACTACGTGGCGGCGGACTACATGCGTCACGCCAACGAGCGCCGTGTTCATCTCGATAAGGCCCTGGAGTTTCGTCGCGAGCTACATACTTCGCGTCAGCAACTGGCGGCTGAGCAGTACAAACACGTCGATATGGCGCGAGAGCTGGCTGAGCACAACGGTGCCGAAGGCGATCTGGAAGCGGATTATCAGGCGGCCAGCGATCACCTGAACCTGGTGCAAACCGCACTGCGTCAGCAGGAGAAGATCGAACGCTACGAAGCGGATCTCGATGAGCTGCAGATCCGTCTGGAAGAGCAAAACGAAGTGGTGGCAGAAGCCATCGAACGCCAGGAAGAGAACGAGGCTCGTGCGGAAGCTGCCGAACTGGAAGTGGACGAGCTGAAAAGCCAGCTTGCTGACTACCAGCAGGCGCTGGACGTCCAGCAAACGCGCGCGATCCAGTATAACCAGGCGATTGCTGCGCTTAATCGTGCCAAAGAACTGTGCCATCTGCCGGACTTAACCGCCGACAGCGCTGCCGAATGGCTGGAAACCTTCCAGGCGAAAGAGCTGGAAGCGACCGAAAAAATGCTCTCTCTTGAGCAGAAAATGAGCATGGCGCAAACCGCGCACAGCCAGTTTGAGCAGGCTTATCAGCTGGTGGTGGCAATCAACGGCCCGCTGGCGCGTAACGAGGCGTGGGATGTCGCTCGCGAACTATTGCGCGAAGGGGTCGATCAGCGTCACCTGGCAGAGCAGGTTCAGCCGTTGCGGATGCGCTTAAGCGAACTGGAACAGCGTCTGCGTGAGCAGCAAGAAGCTGAGCGTCTGCTGGCAGATTTCTGCAAACGTCAGGGCAAGAATTTTGATATTGATGAACTGGAAGCTCTGCATCAGGAGCTGGAAGCACGCATTGCCTCTCTTTCCGATAGCGTCTCTAACGCCCGAGAAGAGCGGATGGCACTGCGCCAGGAGCAGGAACAGCTGCAGTCTCGCATTCAGAGTTTGATGCAGCGTGCGCCGGTTTGGCTGGCAGCGCAAAACAGTCTCAACCAGTTGAGCGAACAGTGCGGCGAAGAGTTCACCTCCAGCCAGGATGTCACCGAATTTCTGCAACAGTTGCTGGAGCGCGAGCGCGAGGCAATTGTTGAACGCGATGAAGTAGGCGCGCGCAAAAACGCCGTCGATGAAGAGATCGAACGTTTAAGCCAGCCAGGTGGTTCTGAAGATCAGCGTCTGAACGCGCTGGCGGAGCGTTTTGGTGGTGTGCTGCTGTCAGAAATTTATGACGACGTTAGCCTGGAAGATGCGCCGTACTTCTCAGCACTGTATGGCCCGTCACGCCACGCCATCGTGGTGCCAGATCTGTCACAGGTAACCGAACACCTGGAAGGCTTGACCGATTGCCCGGAAGATCTCTATTTGATCGAAGGGGATCCGCAGTCATTCGATGACAGCGTGTTCAGCGTTGATGAGCTGGAAAAAGCGGTGGTGGTGAAAATCGCCGATCGTCAGTGGCGTTATTCACGTTTCCCGGAAGTGCCGCTGTTTGGTCGTGCTGCGCGTGAAAGCCGTATTGAAAGCCTCCATGCCGAGCGGGAAGTGCTTTCCGAACGCTTCGCCACGCTCTCCTTTGATGTACAGAAAACCCAGCGTCTGCATCAGGCGTTCAGCCGCTTTATCGGCAGTCATCTGGCGGTGGCGTTTGAGTCTGACCCGGAAGCAGAAATCCGTCAACTGAACAGCCGTCGCGTCGAACTGGAACGGGCGTTGAGTAATCATGAAAATGATAACCAGCAGCAGCGTATTCAGTTTGAGCAGGCGAAAGAGGGCGTTGCGGCGCTGAACCGCATTCTGCCGCGTCTCAACCTGTTGGCTGATGACAGCCTGGCGGATCGCGTCGATGAAATCCGCGAACGTCTGGATGAAGCCCAGGAAGCCGCGCGTTTTGTTCAGCAGTTTGGCAATCAACTGGCGAAACTGGAACCGATCGTTTCGGTATTGCAGAGCGACCCGGAACAGTTCGAACAGTTAAAAGAAGATTACGCGTACTCTCAGCAGATGCAGCGCGATGCCCGTCAGCAGGCGTTTGCCCTGACGGAAGTGGTACAGCGTCGTGCGCACTTTAGCTACTCTGACTCGGCAGAAATGCTTAGCGGTAACAGCGATCTCAACGAAAAACTGCGTGAACGTCTGGAACAGGCGGAAGCGGAGCGTACCCGCGCTCGTGAAGCGTTGCGCGGACACGCAGCGCAGTTGAATCAGTACAACCAGGTGCTGGCTTCGCTGAAAAGTTCGTATGACACCAAAAAAGAGCTACTTAACGATCTGCAACGTGAATTGCAGGATATCGGCGTGCGTGCTGATAGCGGGGCAGAAGAGCGGGCACGTATTCGCCGTGACGAGTTGCACGCGCAACTGAGCAATAACCGTTCACGACGCAATCAACTGGAAAAAGCGCTTACCTTCTGCGAAGCGGAGATGGACAACCTGACCCGTAAACTGCGCAAGCTGGAGCGGGATTACTTTGAGATGCGCGAGCAGGTAGTGACCGCCAAAGCGGGCTGGTGTGCGGTGATGCGCATGGTGAAAGATAATGGCGTTGAGCGTCGCTTACACCGTCGTGAGCTGGCTTATCTCTCCGCTGATGATTTGCGTTCCATGTCGGATAAGGCGTTAGGTGCGCTGCGTCTGGCGGTGGCAGATAACGAACATCTGCGCGACGTGCTGCGGATGTCGGAAGATCCAAAACGTCCGGAACGTAAAATTCAGTTCTTCGTGGCGGTTTATCAGCATCTGCGTGAACGTATTCGTCAGGATATTATTCGTACCGATGATCCGGTGGAAGCTATCGAACAGATGGAGATCGAGCTTAGCCGTCTGACCGAAGAATTAACCTCCCGTGAACAGAAACTGGCGATCAGTTCCCGCAGCGTGGCGAACATCATTCGCAAAACCATTCAGCGCGAGCAGAACCGTATCCGTATGCTCAACCAGGGGTTGCAGAACGTATCGTTTGGCCAGGTGAACAGCGTACGTCTGAACGTGAACGTACGTGAAACGCACGCCATGCTGCTGGATGTGCTCTCTGAACAGCACGAGCAGCATCAGGATCTGTTTAACAGCAACCGCCTGACCTTCTCAGAAGCGCTGGCGAAACTGTATCAACGTCTTAACCCGCAGATTGATATGGGGCAGCGCACGCCGCAGACCATCGGTGAAGAACTGCTGGATTACCGCAACTATCTGGAAATGGAAGTTGAGGTTAACCGTGGTTCCGATGGCTGGTTGCGTGCAGAGTCTGGTGCATTGTCGACCGGTGAGGCGATTGGTACCGGTATGTCGATTCTGGTGATGGTGGTACAAAGCTGGGAAGATGAATCTCGCCGCCTGCGCGGTAAAGATATCTCTCCTTGCCGCCTGCTGTTCCTCGATGAAGCAGCGCGACTGGACGCCCGTTCCATCGCCACGCTGTTTGAATTGTGTGAACGTTTGCAAATGCAGCTCATTATCGCAGCGCCGGAAAATATCAGCCCGGAGAAAGGCACCACCTATAAACTGGTGCGTAAAGTCTTCCAGAATACCGAACACGTTCACGTCGTCGGCCTGCGAGGATTTGCGCCTCAACTCCCTGAAACGCTTCCAGGAAGTGACGAAGCGCCTTCTCAGGCGAGTTAAAGAAAAGGCGGCAGCAATGCCGCCTTTTCTTTTTCCGAAAACTCCGTTTCTGCACTAAAAAAGTGGCACATTACGGCGCGCTTTTCTTTAAACTTCTTTACATTAGGTTATGTAAAAACGTATCGGCGTTTATATACTGAAGATAAGTCTGATGAGTAACAGGCTTGCTCGTCATACTTTCGTGAGTATTGGCGTTGTACAGGCAAGTCGTAAAATAACAGCCTGGCTATTCAGAGTATGATAAAAACAGGGGGCAAGGGATGTTGCTTAATATGATGTGTGGTCGTCGGCTGTCGGCAATCAGTTTGTGCCTGGCCGTAACATTCGCTCCACTGTTCAATGCGCAGGCCGATGAGCCTGAAGTAATCCCTGGCGACAGCCCGGTGGCTGTCAGTGAACAGGGCGAGGCACTGCCGCAGGCGCAAGCCACGGCAATAATGGCGGGGATCCAGCCATTGCCTGAAGGTGCGGCTGAAAAAGCCCGCACGCAAATCGAATCTCAATTACCCGCAGGTTATAAGCCGGTTTATCTTAACCAGCTTCAATTGTTGTATGCCGCACGCGATATGCAACCCATGTGGGAAAACCGTGATGCTGTTAAAGCCTTCCAGCAACAGCTGGCAGAGGTGGCGATTGCCGGTTTCCAGCCGCAGTTTAATAAATGGGTAGAGTTACTGACCGATCCTGGTGTTAACGGGATGACACGCGACGTGGTGCTCTCTGATGCGATGATGGGCTATCTCCATTTCATTGCAAATATTCCGGTCAAAGGCACTCGCTGGCTATATAGCAGTAAACCTTATGCGCTTGCAACGCCGCCGCTTTCGGTGATTAACCAATGGCAGCTGGCGCTGGATAAAGGTCAATTGCCTACGTTTGTTGCAGGACTGGCACCGCAGCATCCGCAATATGCGGCGATGCATGAATCGTTACTGGCCTTACTCAGTGACACCAAACCGTGGCCCCAACTGACCGGCAAAGCAACGTTGCGCCCAGGACAGTGGAGTAACGACGTACCGGCGTTGCGCGAAATATTGCAACGTACAGGCATGTTGGACGGGGGACCGAAAATTACGCTACCTGGCGATGACACGCCAACTGACGCGGTAGTCAGCCCATCCGCTGTTACTATTGAAACAGCAGAAACTAAGCCGATGGACAAGCAAACTACGTCTCGTAGTAAACCTGCGCCTGTCGTTCGTGCCGCCTACGATAATGAACTGGTGGAAGCCGTTAAACGTTTTCAGGCATGGCAAGGATTGGGGGCAGATGGTGCTATTGGCCCGGCAACGCGTGACTGGTTAAACGTAACGCCCGCCCAGCGTGCTGGCGTGTTGGCACTCAACATCCAGCGATTGCGCTTGCTGCCAACAGAGCTTTCTACCGGGATCATGGTTAACATTCCGGCCTATTCGCTGGTCTACTATCAGAACGGCAATCAGGTGCTGGATTCGCGAGTCATTGTCGGTCGCCCCGATCGCAAAACGCCAATGATGAGCAGTGCCCTTAACAACGTAGTGGTAAACCCGCCGTGGAACGTACCACCAACTCTGGCACGCAAAGATATTCTGCCGAAAGTGCGCAACGATCCGGGATATCTCGAAAGCCATGGCTATACGGTGATGCGCGGCTGGAACAGCAGAGAAGCGATTGACCCATGGCAGGTTGACTGGTCTACAATCACGGCCTCGAATTTACCGTTCCGCTTCCAGCAGGCTCCAGGCCCACGGAACTCGCTGGGGCGCTATAAATTCAATATGCCGAGTTCAGAGGCCATTTATTTGCATGACACGCCGAACCACAATCTGTTCAAGCGTGATACACGCGCATTGAGCTCAGGCTGTGTACGAGTGAATAAAGCTTCCGATCTGGCGAATATGCTGTTGCAGGATGCAGGCTGGAATGACAAACGTATTTCTGATGCGCTGAAGCAGGGCGATACGCGTTACGTCAATATTCGGCAGTCGATTCCGGTGAATCTCTACTATCTGACGGCCTTTGTTGGTGCAGATGGTCGTACCCAGTATCGTACAGATATTTACAATTATGATCTGCCTGCGCGATCCAGCTCGCAAATTGTATCGAAAGCGGAACAATTAATCAGGTAAATGAAGCAGTTCGGGGAAATCAGTTGTCGTAATAATTAGCATGATCGGGGGCGATTCTCTGCAGCCCCCGTCACTGCTGGGGTTGAGTCATCTTGACGTCTGCTTTACGGGCGGTTAAGGTGCCTCTTGTGCGCCAGAAGTGCATATAAACGATAACATTGACCTGTAGACTTGATTATCATGGACAAATTCGACGCTAATCGCCGCAAACTGCTGGCGCTTGGTGGCGTTGCACTCGGTGCCGCCATCCTGCCGACCCCGGCGTTTGCAACACTCTCTACCCCACGCCCGCGCATTTTGACACTCAATAATCTTCATACCGGAGAGTCAATCAAAGCGGAGTTTTTCGATGGCAGAGGCTATATTCAGGAAGAATTGGCAAAACTTAACCATTTTTTCCGCGATTACCGCGCGAACAAAATAAAGTCCATCGACCCAGGATTATTCGACCAGTTGTATCGCCTGCAAGGGTTGTTAGGCACCCGCAAACCGGTGCAACTCATTTCCGGTTATCGTTCCATTGATACCAACAATGAACTACGCGCCCGCAGCCGTGGAGTAGCGAAGAAAAGCTATCACACTAAAGGCCAGGCGATGGATTTCCACATTGAAGGTATCGCGTTAAGCAATATTCGCAAAGCCGCGTTATCTATGCGCGCAGGTGGTGTAGGATATTACCCACGTAGTAACTTTGTGCATATTGATACCGGGCCAGCACGGCACTGGTAGTAATCGCTTAACGAAACAGGGGCAGTATGAACTATCGTATTATTCCGGTCACCGCATTCTCCCAGAACTGTTCATTGATCTGGTGTGAACAAACCCGTCTGGCCGCACTGGTCGATCCTGGCGGCGATGCGGAAAAAATCAAACAGGAAGTTGATGCCAGCGGCCTGACACTGATGCAGATCCTGCTGACTCATGGTCATCTGGACCACGTTGGCGCAGCGGCGGAACTGGCGCAACATTACGGCGTGCCGGTTTTTGGCCCGGAAAAAGAAGATGAGTTCTGGCTGCAAGGCTTGCCTGCGCAAAGTCGTATGTTTGGTCTGGAAGAGTGCCAGCCGCTGACGCCAGATCGTTGGCTGAACGAAGGCGATACCATCAGCATAGGGAATGTGACTTTACAGGTGTTACATTGCCCTGGGCATACGCCGGGTCATGTCGTGTTTTTTGATGATCGGGCAAAGCTGCTGATTTCTGGCGACGTTATTTTCAAAGGTGGAGTAGGGCGCAGTGACTTCCCGCGTGGCGATCATAATCAACTGATTTCTTCAATCAAAGATAAATTGCTGCCACTGGGGGATGACGTGACATTTATTCCGGGTCACGGACCATTATCCACACTTGGTTATGAGCGCCTGCATAATCCCTTCCTGCAAGACGAAATGCCCGTCTGGTAAAGGCGCATAAAAAAGCCCGCTTTCAAGCGGGCTTCATCGGTTTTAACGCTTACAGCACTGCCACAATCGCTTCGCACAGCGGCGCCATGTTATCTGGTGTCATCCCGGCCACGTTTACGCGACCAGAAGCAACAGCATATACGCCAAACTCTTCGCGCAGACGCAGCACTTGTTCTTTTGTCAGGCCACTGAAGGAGAACATGCCGTTCTGTTTGATGATAAAGCTGAAGTCGCGATTTGCGCCTTTTTCCTGCAGCGTATTGACGAACAACTGACGCATACGCTGAATACGCTGGCGCATATCAGTCAGTTCTTGTTCCCAAATCGCACGTAACGCATCGTTGCTCAGGATGGTGGCAACAACAGAAGCGCCGTGTGCTGGTGGGTTAGAGTAGTTAGCACGAATCGCCGCTTTCATTTGGCTGAATGCGCGTTCAACAGTTTCACTGTCAGCAGCAACCAGAGTACAAGCGCCAACACGCTCGTTGTACAGGCCAAAGTTTTTAGAGTAGGAACTGGCAACAATCAGCTCCTTATGCAGAGCCGCGAAAGCGCGCAGTCCTTCAGCATCTTCTTCCAGACCACGGGCAAAACCCTGGTAAGCGAAGTCAAACAGCGGTAACCAGCCTTTCTCAACGGAGAGTTGTGCCAGTGTCTGCCATTGTTCCAGCGTAGGGTCGATGCCGGTTGGGTTATGGCAGCAGCCATGGAACAGCACTACGTCGCCAGCCTGGGCTTCGTTCAGGCTGTTAATCAGTGCATCGAAGTCAAGAGTGTGATTTTCCGCATCATAATAAGCGTATTCACGAACTTCCAGACCTGCAGAGTTAAAGACGCTCTTATGGTTCGGCCAGCTTGGGTTGCTCACCCACACACGCTTAACGCTGGTATTTTTTGCCAGGAAATCGGCAGCCACGCGTAGTGCGCCAGTGCCACCCGGAGTCTGTGCCGTGCGAGCACGTTTGTCATTGATCAGGGCGCTACCTTTACCAAACAGCAGTTCCTGAGTGCAGCGACCAAATTCAGGGATGCCGTCAATGCCGAGGTAATTTTTGGTGGTTTCATTTTCGAGCAGATACTGTTCAGCCTTTTTCACGCTGGTCAGTACCGGGGTTTTACCCGTCTCATCTTTATAGACACCAATCCCGAGGTTAATTTTGCCGGGACGTTCATCGGCACGAAACAGATCGGCCAGGCCCAGAATCGGGTCGGCAGGAGCGGCGGTAATGTTCTCAAACATGACGAGGTTCCATTATGGTTACAGAAGGGAAGTCCGCTATCAGGGTAACGGGAGATTTACAAAATTCCAACTATTACTGATGAAAACGCAGGCTGTTTTTGCAAGACGTGAGATTGCTCTGGAAGGCATAAAAAAAACAGGACCAAAGTCCTGTTTTTTCGGCATTTAACAAAGAGGTGTGCTATTAGAACTGGTAAACGATACCCACAGCAACGGTGTCGTCAGAACCTACGCCCAGTTTGTTGTCAGAATCGATCTGGTTGATGATGTAGTCAACATAGGTGGACATGTTTTTGTTGAAATAGTAGGTTGCGCCCACTTCAAAGTAGTTCACCAGATCAACATCACCGATACCTTCTACGTCTTTCGCTTTAGATTTGGTGTAAGCGATGGACGGACGCAGACCGAAATCAAACTGGTATTGCGCAACTAACAGAACGTCTTGCGTTTTGTTGGCGAAGCCGCTGGTGTTTGTAAATTTATTAGTGATCGGCGTAGCGTTACGGGTTTCACCGTAGTTCGCTGCCAGGTAGATGTTGTTCGCGTCATACTTCAGGCCAGTAGCCCACTGTTCAGCTTTTTTGCCTTTGCCAAGGGAAGACTCTTCCTGCAGGTTGGTACGGTCAGCGGCACCATAAGCACCAACGATACCAAAGCCTTCGTATTCGTAGCTGATAGAACCGCCAACACCGTCGCCGTTAGAGCGGCGTGCAGTGTCACGCTCGTTTTTACCCAGGTACTGAACAGCGAAGTTCAGACCATCAACCAGACCAAAGAAGTTGGAGTTACGATAGGTAGCAACGCCGCCAACACGACCAACGAAGAAATCATCGCTGTATGCAGTATCACCACCAAATTCTGGCAGCATATCGGTGTAACCCAGTGCATCATAAACCACACCGTAGTTACGGCCGTAATCGAAAGAACCAACGTCAGCGTATTTAAGACCCGCGAATGCCAGACGCGTTTTGTTACCAGTTTGAGCGTCAGCGCCTTCAGAGTTGTTACCCTGGAAGTTATATTCCCACTGACCATAACCGGTCAGATCGGAATTGATTTGAGTTTCCCCTTTAAAACCAAGACGGGCATAGGTCATGTCGCCATTGCCACCGTAACTGTTTTCACCGTTACCCTTGGAGAAATAATGCAGACCGACAGCTTTACCGTACAGATCTACTTTGTTGCCATCTTTGTTATAGATTTCTGCAGCGTTTGCAGTACCTGCTACTAACAGAGCAGGGACGATCACTGCCAGAATATTGCGCTTCATCATTATTTATTACCCTCATGGTTTTTTTATGACACCTGCCACTGCCGTCAATAAGTTCTGTCAATAAAAATTTACGGAACTATTGATGAGAGTTTGGTGTCTTTATGTGTCTGCAGGCATCTTTCCATTCAAACTAACGTTTCGCTACCGTGAAAGTGCTACAAAGATAAAGATTTAGTTTCAAAAAGAAAAAATATGTGACAAAAAGTAAAAATTAAGGAACTTTGTGAACACCGTCATATTTCCATAGAAGCGTGATGATATTTACAGCAATTTTTATCTATTTATATGATTTTCTTATATTTAAATTAACTAAACGGAAATTTTGTTTCTGATGGAAACTTTATCGACCAGGCACAAAATCTTCTTTCAGACATCCAGAATGCCAAAAATTTGTATGAAAATTGTGCTATCAGCTAAGAAAAAACTAATCCGCAATAAGAATGCAGATTATTTTTTGTGCGTAAATGTTGCAGCGTAATATTCCGTAACAGGATGATCGTTATGGCGGGGTTGCAAATAGATTGCTTGACTTAACAAACAGATAACTTGACAGAAAGGATAAAAAAAGAGCCAGCGGGCGCTGGCTCTTGAAGACGCTAAATTAGAAGCTGGCGTTACGCGGAGTACGTGGGAACGGAATAACATCACGTACGTTTTGCACGCCAGTTACGTAAGCAATCAGGCGTTCAAAACCAAGACCGAAACCTGAATGCGGAACAGTACCGTAGCGACGCAGATCGCGATACCACCAGTAATCTTCTTTGTTCAGGCCCATTTCAAGCATACGCTCGTCCAGCACGTCCAGACGTTCTTCACGCTGGGAGCCACCAATGATCTCACCGATGCCCGGAGCCAGAACGTCCATAGCCGCAACGGTTTTACCGTCTTCGTTAAGGCGCATATAGAACGCTTTAATATCTTTCGGATAGTTTTTAACCACTACCGGTGCTTTAAAGTGTTCTTCCGCCAGATAACGCTCATGCTCAGAAGAGAGATCGACGCCCCAGTAAACCGGGTTTTCAAACTTCCTGCCGCAGTTTTCGAGAATGGTCACTGCGTCGGTGTAATCCACCTGCGCGAAATCGGCCTCAATGAAGCGTTCCAGACGTGAAACGGCATCTTTATCTACGCGTTCAGCGAAGAATTTCATGTCGTCAGCGCGTTCTTCGAGAACCGCTTTGAAGACATATTTCAGCATGGCTTCAGCCAGACCTGCGATATCGTTCAGGTTAGCAAACGCCACTTCCGGCTCCAGCATCCAGAATTCCGCCAGGTGACGGCTGGTGTTGGAGTTTTCAGCACGGAAAGTCGGGCCGAAGGTATAAATTTTGGACAATGCGCAAGCGTAGGTTTCGCCGTTCAACTGGCCCGATACGGTCAGGAAAGACTCTTTACCAAAGAAGTCTTTGTCGAAATCCACTTTGCCCTGATCGTTACGCGGCAGGTTTTCCAGATCCAGCGTTGAAACACGGAACATTTCGCCAGCACCTTCGGTATCAGATGCGGTAATCAGTGGCGTTGAAACCCAGAAGAATCCCTGCTCGTTAAAGAAGCGATGCAGCGCCTGCGCCAGCGTATGGCGAACGCGCGCGACGGCACCAATCAGGTTTGTGCGCGGACGCAGGTGAGCGACTTCACGCAGATACTCAATGCTGTGGCGTTTTGCCGCCATCGGGTAAGTGTCTGGATCTTCAACCCAACCAGCAACTTCAACCTTGCTGGCCTGAATTTCAAATTGTTGCCCCTGGCCCGGCGACGCCACGACTTTACCCGTCACAATGACCGAGCAGCCGGTGGTCAGACGCAAGACGTCTTCATTGTAATTGGGCAGAGAATTATTGATGACAGCCTGTACAGGATCAAAGCAGGAACCGTCATAAACGGCGAGGAAGGAGATGCCAGCTTTTGAATCTCGGCGGGTACGTACCCATCCGCGCACGGTGACTTCGCTGTCAACGGCTACGCGGCCCTGGAGTACGTCGGCTACAGGCACAACGCTCATAATATTCTCTCTGTTAATAGTCGGAAAAAATAAACACTTGTCCACCCGTAAATGGGGGGATACCTATGTTACCTGGCATCTGCAATCAGACAAGCAGAATTCGCAAATGCAGCGAAAGATTTCGGAATTAAAGGTAAAAAAAGGGAGCCGATTAGCTCCCTGATGATATTAACTGGCTTTTTTAATATGCGGAAGGTCGAACGCTTTGCGCAGCGCCCGAACAAACGCTTTATCGTGGCAGATAGTTTTTCCAGGGCTGTCAGAAAGTTTCGCCACCGGTTTACCGTTACACTCTACCAACTTAATGACAATATTCAGAGGTTTTACCTGGGGGATATCGCAGGTCAGGCGAGTCCCAATACCAAAACTTAATTGCACGCGGGAAGAGAAGTGGCGGTATAGCTCAACCGCTTTGCGTAAATCCAGATTGTCAGAGAAAACCAGCGTTTTACTCTGTGGATCAATTCCCAGCTTTTCATAATGTGCAATGGCTTTTTCACCCCATTCAACCGGGTCACCAGAGTCATGGCGCAGGCCCTGATAGCGACTGGCGAACTCGACACCGAAATCACGCAGGAAAGCATCCATAGTGATGCAGTCGGTTAATGCAATGCCAAGTTGGTCGGGATACTCTTCCAGCCAGGCAGCAAGTGCAGCTCGCTGGCTGTTGGCTAGATCCGGGCTGATTTGCTGATGCGCCTGGAACCATTCGTGTGCCTGTGTTCCCATCGGCGTGAGGGAAAGCCGACGCGCCAGATCGTAGTTGCTGGTGCCCACGAACCAGGATTCCTGTTGCAGACGTTTCACGATGGTTTCTTGTACTTCGCGAGAAAAACGGCGGCGGGTGCCAAAATCCATCAGATGGAAGCGCGACATATCAAGACCGGCGGTTAATGCCGAGAAGTCGACTAATTTGTTTTCCAGCGTGTCGAGGGCTTGCGCAACGTCGGCCTTCGGTGAGCGATAGCGATGTACCATTTCACTGATAACCGCCAGCAAAGGAACCTCCCAGAGGATGACTTCACGCCACGGGCCGCTTAAACGAATATCCAGCTTGCCATTATCGTTGGACACGGTGACTTGTTCCGGGTTAAAGCGGAACTCGCGTAGCCAGTTAAGATAGTCGGCCTTAAAGAAAGGCAGGGCAGAGAGCCACTGATATTCATCATCCTGCAGGCGCAGGTGCTGCATCGCCTGAACCTGTTCACGAATAGCATCGGCATAAATACCCAGCAGATCGTCACCTCGGCAACGAAACTCCGCCGCGACATGCACATCGTAATAGTGATGAAACACGGCTTGCTGCATATGCAACTTATAAGCATCTGTATCCAGCAACGAGTGCAGAACAGGAGAAGCGAATTGTGTCATAGGTGCGCAGTAGCGTCCTCGTACAGGAGCGTTTAGTACAATAAACATCTTCAGGAACTGCTGGAGTATACCTTGTTTCGCAATTTATTGAACCCCGATCACACCATATGCCACCTTTCTGGTCGATGGCATAACGCGGTGTATGTTATAAAAATGTAGCAATAAAGGCGTTTGTACCTGAAAAGATGAAGATTCTGCATAGCGCGATTTACGCAACAGGAATAGACTGAACACCAGACTCTATAAAAGATGCTAAAGGTTATTTATGACTCAACAGCCACAAGCCAAATACCGTCACGATTATCGTGCGCCGGATTACCAGATTACTGATATTGACTTGACCTTTGACCTGGACGCGCAAAAGACGGCCGTTACCGCGGTCAGCCAGGCTGTCCGTCATGGTGCATCAGATGTTCCGCTTCGTCTCAACGGCGAAGACCTCAAACTGGTTTCTGTTTATATTAATGATGAGCCGTGGACCGCCTGGAAAGAAGAAGAGGGCGCACTGGTCATCAGTAATTTGCCGGAGCGTTTTACGCTTAAGATCGTTAATGAAATTAGCCCGGCGGCGAATACTGCGCTGGAAGGGCTTTATCAGTCAGGCGATGCGCTTTGCACCCAGTGTGAAGCCGAAGGTTTCCGCCATATTACGTATTATCTCGACCGCCCGGATGTGCTGGCGCGTTTTACCACCAAAATTATTGCCGATAAAACCAAATATCCCTTCCTGCTTTCCAATGGTAACCGCGTTGCGCAAGGTGAACTGGAAAATGGACGTCATTGGGTACAGTGGCAGGACCCGTTCCCGAAACCGTGTTACCTGTTTGCGTTGGTGGCAGGCGACTTTGATGTGCTGCGCGACACTTTCACCACGCGTTCTGGTCGCGAAGTAGCGCTGGAGCTGTACGTCGATCGTGGCAACCTTGATCGCGCGCCGTGGGCGATGACCTCGCTGAAAAACTCCATGAAATGGGATGAAGAACGCTTCGGCCTGGAGTATGACCTCGACATCTATATGATCGTCGCGGTGGATTTCTTCAATATGGGCGCAATGGAGAATAAGGGGCTGAATATCTTTAACTCCAAATATGTGCTGGCCCGCACCGACACCGCCACCGACAAAGATTACCTCGATATTGAACGCGTTATCGGCCATGAATATTTCCATAACTGGACCGGCAACCGTGTCACCTGCCGCGACTGGTTCCAGCTCAGTCTGAAAGAAGGTTTAACCGTCTTCCGCGATCAGGAATTCAGCTCTGACCTTGGTTCCCGCGCGGTAAACCGTATCAATAATGTGCGCACCATGCGCGGATTGCAGTTTGCAGAAGACGCCAGCCCGATGGCGCACCCAATTCGCCCGGATATGGTCATTGAAATGAACAACTTCTACACCCTGACCGTTTACGAGAAGGGCGCGGAAGTGATTCGTATGATCCACACTCTGCTTGGCGAAGAAAATTTCCAGAAAGGGATGCAGCTCTATTTCGAGCGTCATGATGGTAGCGCAGCGACCTGTGACGATTTTGTGCAGGCGATGGAAGATGCGTCGAATGTCGATCTTTCCCATTTCCGCCGTTGGTACAGCCAGTCCGGCACGCCGGTTGTGACCGTCAAAGACGACTACAATCCGGAAACTGAGCAGTACACCCTGACCATCAGCCAGCGCACGCCAGCTACACCGGATCAGGCAGAAAAACAACCACTGCATATTCCGTTTGCCATCGAACTGTATGACAACGAAGGCAAAGTGATCCCGTTGCAGAAAGGCGGTCATCCGGTGAATTCCGTGCTGAACGTCACCCAGGCGGAACAGACCTTTGTTTTTGATAATGTCTACTTCCAGCCGGTGCCTGCGCTGCTGTGCGAATTCTCTGCGCCAGTGAAACTGGAATATAAGTGGAGCGATCAGCAACTGACCTTCCTGATGCGTCATGCGCGTAATGATTTCTCTCGCTGGGACGCGGCGCAAAGTTTGCTGGCAACCTACATCAAGCTGAACGTCGCCCGTCATCAGCAAGGGCAGCCGTTGTCTCTGCCGGTGCATGTGGCTGACGCTTTCCGCGCGGTGCTGCTCGATGAGAAGATTGATCCGGCGCTGGCGGCAGAAATCCTGACGCTGCCTTCCGTCAATGAAATGGCAGAACTGTTCGATATCATCGACCCGATTGCTATTGCTGAAGTACGCGAAGCACTCACTCGTACTCTGGCGACTGAACTGGCGGATGAGCTACTGGCTATTTACAACGCGAATTACCAGAGCGAGTACCGTGTTGAGCATGAAGATATTGCAAAACGCACTCTGCGTAATGCCTGCCTGCGCTTCCTTGCTTTTGGTGAAACGCATCTGGCTGACGTGCTGGTGAGCAAGCAATACCATGAAGCAAACAATATGACCGATGCGCTGGCGGCGCTTTCTGCGGCGGTTGCTGCACAACTGCCATGCCGTGACGCGCTGATGCAGGAGTACGACGACAAGTGGCATCAGGATGGTCTGGTGATGGATAAATGGTTTATCCTGCAAGCCACCAGCCCGGCGGCGAATGTGCTGGAGACGGTACGTGGTCTGTTGCAGCATCGCTCATTTACCATGAGCAACCCGAACCGCATTCGTTCATTGATTGGCGCATTTGCGGGCAGCAACCCGGCAGCGTTCCATGCCGAAGATGGCAGCGGTTATCAGTTCCTGGTGGAAATGCTTACCGACCTCAACAGCCGTAACCCGCAGGTGGCTTCACGCCTGATTGAGCCGCTGATTCGCCTGAAACGTTACGATGCCAAACGTCAGGAGAAAATGCGCGCGGCGCTGGAACAGTTGAAAGGGCTGGAAAATCTCTCTGGCGATCTGTACGAGAAGATCACCAAAGCACTGGCTTGATACTTTTGAGCCAAAATGCTTGACGCGTCTTATCAGGCCTACAAGTCCGTTGAAATTGCTGGTTTTGTAGGCTGGATAAGGCGTTCACGCCGCATCAGGCAGTCGTGCCCAACTGCCTGATGCGACGCTTGACGCGTCTTATCAGGCCTACAATCCCGTTGAAAATGCTGGTTTTGTGCGCCACATCCGGCATATTAACCATGACGTCGAATCGGTTGTTCAGAGTGCCCACGTTGCATCACCCGTTGCAACACTTCCGCTTCCAGCTCCGCTAATCGCACCGACCCTAACCGGCGCGGACGGGGGATATCCACCGTCAAATCCAGACCAATTTTTCCCTCTTCAATTAACAACACCCGGTCAGCCATCGCCACCGCTTCGCTCACATCATGCGTCACCAGCAAAACGGTAAAGCCGTGCTCCTGCCAGAGTGACACAATCAAATCCTGCATCTCGAGTCGCGTTAAAGCGTCCAGCGCACCGAGTGGTTCATCAAGCAACAATAAACCCGGTCGATGAATCAGCGCCCTTGCCAGCGCCACACGTTGTTTCTGCCCGCCAGAAAGTGCGGCAGGCCATTCCCCCGCGCGATTCTCCAGCCCTACCGCAGCCAGAGCCTGACGCGCCGCATCGCGCCACTGGCCTTTAAGGCCTAACCCAACGTTATCAATCACCGATTTCCACGGCAGCAGACGCGCGTCCTGAAACATCATTCGCGTATCATCCTGAATCTCAGCCAGCGGTGTGGTGCCCGCTAACACATCGCCAGCGGTTGGCGTTTCCAGACCTGCCAGCAGGCGCAGCAGGGTACTTTTGCCACCGCCGCTGCGGCCCACCACCGCCACAAACTGACCTGCCGGAATATGTAAATCCAGTTGGTTCAGGACGATATTTTCCGCGTAATGTTTGCTTACTGCATTGAGCAACAATGGTGTGCCCTGGTTCAGACGAGCAGTATTCATACCGTGGCCTCCTTCAAATGATAAGCCGGGTTCCAGCGCAACCAGAGACGCTCTAACAGCTGCGCGCTGACGTCAGCAAGTTTGCCGAGCAGGGCGTAAAGAATAATGGCGACTACCACCACGTCCGTTTGCAGAAACTCCCGCGCATTCATCGCCAGATAACCAATGCCGGAATTGGCAGAAATAGTTTCGGCAACGATCAGCGTCAGCCACATCAGGCCCAAAGCAAAACGCACACCGACCATAATTGAGGGCAGGGCACCAGGCAGGATCACATGGATAAACAGCGGTATGCCGGATAATCCATAGCTACGTGCCATCTCCACCAGCCCACGGTCGATATTACGGATGCCGTGCCAGGTGTTGATATAAATGGGGAATAGCGTACCGAGCGCCACCAGAAATATTTTAGCGGATTCATCAATGCCGAACCACAAAATCACCAGCGGGATCAGCGCCAGATGCGGCACGTTGCGCAACATCTGAATTGAGGTATCCAGCAGCCGTTCTCCCCAGCGTGACAGCCCGCTAATCAGCCCCAGAATTAATCCCAGTGATCCGCCAATTGAAAAGCCAATCAACGCACGCCAGGAGCTGATCGCCAGATGCTGCCACAGTTCGCCGCTGGCAGAGAGCGTCCAGAACGCCATCACCACTCCTTCCGGTGAGGGCAAAATACGCGTCGATAGCCAGCCAACCGAGGAGGCCAGTTGCCACACCGCCACGATGCCCACCGGTAAAAACCAGGGAGCAACGCGCAATAACCACTTCTTCACTGGCGTTGCCATCATCGTGTTCCTTAGCTTTGCGCGACGTTACGGGGGATAAAATCATTCGCCACCGCTTCGCCTTGTGGATTCAGCGGTTGTGGCTGGGGAATTTCCGGGATGGCGACATCCAGATGTGGGAACAGTAACTCGCCGACCCGATACGCTTCTTCCAGATGCGGGTAGCCCGAAAGCACAAAACTGTCGATGCCAAGTGCAGCGTATTCGTTGATTCGCGCGGCGACCGTAGGACCATCGCCCACCAGCGCCGTCCCGGCACCGCCGCGCACTAAGCCAACACCCGCCCATAAATTGGGGCTGATCTCCAGATTGTCGCGCTTGCCGTTATGTAGCGCCGCCATTCGCTGTTGTCCTACGGAATCCGTGCGGGCGAATGCGGCCTGTGCTTTGGCGATAGTTTCATCATCAAGATGCGAGATTAACCGCTCGGCGGCCTGCCACGCTTCGTCGTTGGTTTCACGAACAATCACATGCAGACGAATACCGAAACGAATTTTGCGTCCATGCGCGGCAGCTTTCGCCCGCACGTGTTCGATTTTCTCTTTTACCAGTTCCGGTGGTTCGCCCCAGGTAAGGTAGAGATCAACTTGTTCTGCCGCCAGCTCCTGGGCGACATCTGACGATCCGCCAAAGTAAAGCGGAGGATAAGGCTGTTGAATCGGCGGGAAGAGCAGTTTGGCTCCGCGTACATGAATATGTTTGCCGTTGAAATCCACAGTCTCGCCAAGCAACAACCGCCGCCAGACCTGGGTAAATTCTGCCGAGGCTTCGTAACGCTCGCTATGATCAAGGAACACGCCGTCGCCTGCCAGTTCTTGTGGATCGCTGCCTGTGACCAGGTTAAACAACGCACGTCCGTTAGAGAGACGGTCAAGCGTGGCGGCCTGACGGGCGGCAACGGTAGGTGAGGTTACGCTGGGGCGCAGGGCGACAAGAAACTTCAGCCGTTGTGTCACCGGGATCATCGACGCCGCCACCAGCCACGCATCTTCACACGATCGCCCCGTCGGGATCAGCACACCGGTATAGCCCAGACGATCCGCCGCTTGCGCAATTTGTTGCAGATAACCGTGATCAACCGGACGTGAACCTTCTTCCGTTCCCAGATAATGCCCGTCACCGTGGGTCGGTAAAAACCAGAACATATTCAGACTCATAATTGTTTTCCTTCCAGTTGAGTGGGCTGCCAGATGCGCTGGCGAATATCGACTTTTTTCGGCACCAGACGGTTTTCATAAAACAGATCTGCCGTTTGCTGCTGTAAGGCGGCAACTTCAGCGCTCAACGGTTTGATGGTGGTGGGAGGACGATGATCCAGATATGAGGCAATAACCGGTGCCGGTAAGCCCATCGTTTTTGCCAGTAAAGCGATGCTTTGTTCGCGCTGGCTGCGGGTTAACGCATCGGCCTCACTAAAGGTTGTCAGCACACCCTGAATAAAAGCGCCGTTTTTTTCTGCATACGGACGAGCTGCCAGATAAAACGATCCAGTTTGATTGAGATCGGTGCCGTCTTTCAGCACCCGCACGCCGCCCTGTAATAATGCAGCGGAGTAGTAGGGATCCCAGATAGCCCAGGCGTCAACGTTACCTTGCTGGAACGCGGCGCGGGCATCGGCAGGCGTCAGGTAAGTGGGCTGAATATCCGTGAATTTAAGCCCGGCCTGGCGAAGGGCTCGCAGTAAAAGATTGTGCGAACTGGAACCTTTCTGAAAGGCAACTTTGTGACCTTTAAGATCGGCTACGGTTTTGATCGGGCTGTTTTCTGCCACCAGAATCACTTCGGCTTTGGGTTTCGGTGGCTCGACGCCCACGTATACCAAATCAGCCCCGGCAGCCTGGGCAAAGATTGGCGGAATATCCCCGGTACTGCCGAGATCGATACTGCCAACGTTTAACGCCTCCAGCATCTGTGGGCCAGCGGGGAACTCCACCCAGGAGATTTTTGTTTGCGGATAGCGTTTTTCCAGTAACTGGTGGCTTTTTGCCAGCACCATACCAATACTGCCTTTTTGATAGCCTATACGTAACGCCTCTGGCGAAGACTCCGCGGCAACAGCAAGTGTAGAGACGCTAAGTAAACCCGCCAGCGCCAGTTTAATGATCTTACGCATGGGCATTACCTCGCAGAGACAGAAGGTCAGGAACCTGAACATCGCGGCGGTGCAACGCCTGCCAGAAAGTTTCTAGCGCGGTATCAAGACGAGTTTGCAGATTTGGCGTGAACTGGGGTTTGTGTTGATAATCAATGACTTGCGAGTCATCGGCAAACACGCCGTGCAGGATCTCCTGGGCTTTCAGCGTACTTAAAACTGGCTTAAGGGCATAATCGACCGCCAGCAGATGGGCCACGGTGCCGCCTGTCGCCAGCGGCAGCACCACTTTGCCTTGCAACGCACGTTCTGGCAGCAGGTCGAGCAGGGTTTTCAGTGCACCGGAATAGGCGGCTTTATACACAGGCGTGGCGACAATCAGCCCATCGGCCTGTTGCAGCTGTTCGGTGAAGGTCTTGAGTGCCGGACTATCGAAACGAGCATAAAGCAGATCTTCCGGGACGAAGTTTTGCAAATTCCAGTGATAAACCTCTACATCCAGGCCATTTAGTTTTTCCCGCGCATATTCCAGCAAGGAGCTGGAGCGAGAAGGAAAGCGAGGACTACCCGCCAGGGTGATGACACGCATACTCTCTCCTTATAACCAATTGTTCTTGTTTTGTTAACATTGATAACAATTCGGTCAGTCTGACAGAGGGCGTCCGCGAGTCGAAATGATTTATCTGAGGAAGAAAAGCCAAAAAAAGCATAAAAAAAGCGCAATAAGAAAACGTTTGCTATTTATTGCCGCAGGTCAATTCCCTTTTGGTCCGAACTCGCACATAATACGCCCCCGGTTTGCACACCGGGAATCCAGGAGAGTTCATGTACTACCCCTTCGTTCGTAAAGCCCTTTTCCAGCTCGATCCAGAGCGCGCTCATGAGTTTACTTTTCAGCAATTACGCCGTATTACAGGAACGCCGTTTGAAGCACTGGTGCGGCAGAAAGTGCCTGCGAAACCTGTTAACTGCATGGGCCTGACGTTTAAAAATCCGCTTGGTCTGGCAGCCGGTCTTGATAAAGACGGGGAGTGCATTGACGCGTTAGGCGCGATGGGATTTGGATCCATCGAGATCGGTACCGTCACGCCACGTCCCCAGCCAGGTAATGACAAGCCGCGTCTCTTTCGTCTGGTAGATGCCGAAGGTTTGATCAACCGTATGGGCTTTAATAATCTTGGCGTTGATAACCTCGTAGAGAACGTAAAAAAAGCCCATTATGACGGCGTTCTGGGTATTAACATCGGCAAAAATAAAGATACGCCGGTGGAGCAGGGTAAAGATGACTATCTGATTTGTATGGAAAAAATCTATGCCTATGCGGGATATATCGCCATCAATATTTCATCGCCAAATACCCCAGGATTACGCACACTGCAATATGGTGAAGCGCTGGATGATCTCTTAACTGCGATTAAAAATAAACAAAATGATTTGCAAGTGATGCACCATAAATATGTGCCGATCGCAGTGAAGATCGCGCCGGATCTTTCTGAAGAAGAATTGATCCAGGTTGCCGATAGTTTAGTTCGCCATAATATTGATGGCGTTATTGCAACCAATACCACACTCGATCGTTCTCTGGTTCAGGGAATGAAAAATTGTGATCAAACCGGTGGCTTAAGTGGTCGTCCGCTTCAGTTAAAAAGCACCGAAATTATTCGCCGCTTGTCACAGGAATTAAACGGACGCTTGCCGATTATTGGTGTTGGCGGCATTGACTCGGTTATCGCTGCGCGTGAAAAGATTGCTGCGGGTGCCACACTGGTGCAAATTTATTCTGGTTTTATTTTTAAAGGCCCGCCGCTGATTAAAGAAATCGTTACCCATATCTAATTATTTCTTCAAATTCCTCTTTATAAGATAATCAGGGCTTTATTTTCAGCCCTGGTTGTTTTATATTCATCGCTGTTGCTTATTTAGACATTTTGTACTTTTATTGTTGAGGTTATTAAGCGAAGCGACAATGGATTGTGTCGCTGCGGTTTTATAAGGTTGGGGAGTGGCAGATGCGAATTAAACCAGACGATAACTGGCGTTGGTATTACGATGAAGAGCACGATCGAATGATGCTCGATTTAGCCAATGGTATGCTATTTCGCTCACGTTTTGCGCGCAAAATGTTGACTCCAGATGCCTTTTCTCCCGCAGGTTTTTGCGTTGATGACGCCGCGCTCTATTTCTCTTTTGAAGAAAAGTGCCGCGATTTTAATTTATCTAAAGAACAAAAAGCCGAACTGGTGCTGAATGCACTGGTAGCAATTCGTTATCTCAAACCGCAAATGCCGAAAAGCTGGCATTTTGTATCTCATGGTGAAATGTGGATGCCCATGCCGGGCGATGCGGCCTACGTTTGGTTGAGCGACACTCATGAGCAAGTGAATTTACTGGTCGTTGAATCTGGCGAGAATGCCGCGCTATGTCTACTGGCACAACCCTGCGTTGTTATTGCGGGTCGCGCGATGCAGTTGGGCGACGCCATTAAAATCATGAACGACAGGCTGAAACCGCAGGTTAATGTTGACAGCTTCAGCCTCGAACAGGCAGTCTAACGCGCCAGCTTAAGCGCAGTCTTCGGTACACAACTACAGCAAAGAATAGTGCCATCATCGCCTATTGCTGATTTTTTTAGCGGCGTGACTTCGCCTTCTAAAAGCTGAACACGGCAACTTCCACAAATGCCCGCGCGGCAAGAATAAGGGATACGAATTCCCTGATTTTCTAATTGCTCCAGCAGCACCTGTTGGTTATTTCCACGAAATGCCTGTCCCTGCCAGTCAATATCTACGTTTGCGTCCGGTTGTTGCGTGATGTTGGCAGTATCATCAGCGGCACCTGCGCCGTAAATTTTAGCCGGAGCCGTTGCCAGAATTTCCACCTCGTCGCCAACGCGAATCACGCCGCTATTACGGGCAATTAAATTCTGACCAAAATCGACATCGCCGTTATCCTGGGCAGTACGGAAAGATTGCAGCGTTTTTAATGGTTCGCCTGCCGGATGTTTTTGCCCTTTTTCTGGGCTGACGGTGGTGAAAATACAGCGGCTACAAGGCTTAACCACATCAAACACGACATCACCAATGCGAATCACTTTCCAGCTATCTTCTTCCCAGGCCGAAGCACCGGAAACCACCAGATTGGGGCGGAATTGCTCCATTTTTACACTGGCCGGACAACGTTGTTGGAGATCACGTAACGAGGCCTCGTTAGCAAGAAGGTAAGGATAGCCATCAGCAAATGACAGGGGTACAGTGTTGTGGCGTTTCACGCGCCGGGTCATTTGTGGCCCCACCCAGCGTAATTGCACTTCGCGGGAGAAAAATCCACTTAGCCATTTGTTGATCGCGTCTGGCGCAATTCGCGCGGTAAAATGTGTGCCCCAAACTTCGGTTGGTGCGTCTTGTGTGGCGAAATCAGCAAAACGAACATATGCACTACTGCCATCTGGTGCGGTGAGATGCAAGCCATCATGCACGGGTGAAGGAGTAAACCGTACCATTAGCGGAAACTGGCGAGCGGTAATAAACGTACCGTCAGGTTCCGTGATCATAAAGATGCGATCGAAGGCCAGACCACTGACATCTGCCAGGGTATGTGTAAGACCAATGCCGCGCATCGATTTAACAGGATGAATAAAAAGCCGGGTTAATGTCGCCACGGTGCGGTCCTCAAATGAAAATAAGCCCTCAACTTTATGACATGACGCGCTTATTAGCTATAATGCGCAACAATTTTCTTAGAGTAAAAGTGACAATATGAATTCTCTGTTTGCCAGTACGGCCCGTGGGCTGGAAGAGCTGTTAAAAACTGAACTGGAAAACCTGGGGGCCGTTGAATGCCAGGTGGTTCAGGGTGGGGTCCATTTCAAGGGCGACACACGGCTTGTTTACCAGAGCCTGATGTGGAGCCGCCTGGCCTCGCGTATTATGTTGCCGCTGGGCGAGTGTAAGGTTTACAGTGATTTAGACCTCTATCTCGGCGTTCAGGCGATCAACTGGACAGAGATGTTTAATCCTGGCGCGACCTTCGCTGTCCACTTCAGTGGTTTGAATGACACCATACGCAACAGTCAGTACGGTGCGATGAAAGTGAAAGACGCGATCGTCGATGCTTTCACGCGGAAAAATCTGCCGCGTCCAAATGTTGATCGCGATGCGCCGGATATCCGCGTTAACGTCTGGCTGCATAAAGAAACGGCCAGTATCGCCCTTGATCTCAGTGGTGATGGTTTACATCTGCGTGGCTATCGCGATCGTGCTGGCATTGCGCCGATCAAAGAAACCCTGGCAGCCGCTATTGTGATGCGATCCGGCTGGCAGCCAGGAACACCGCTGCTCGATCCAATGTGTGGTTCAGGTACGTTGCTGATTGAAGCAGCGATGCTGGCGACCGACCGCGCACCGGGCTTGCACCGTGGGCGTTGGGGCTTTAGCGGCTGGACGCAGCATGATGAAGCTATCTGGCAGGAAGTGAAAGCGGAAGCGCAAACTCGTGCCCGTAAAGGCCTGGCGGAGTATAGCTCCCATTTCTACGGTTCGGACAGTGACGCACGGGTGATTCAACGTGCGCGCACTAACGCCCGTCTTGCGGGGATTGGTGAACTGATCACCTTTGAGGTGAACGATGTCGCGCAACTGGTCAATCCGCTGCCGAAAGGGCCGTACGGTACAGTGTTGAGCAACCCGCCATACGGTGAACGTCTGGACAGCGAACCGGCGCTGATTGCGCTGCATAGTCTGCTGGGCCGAATCATGAAAAACCAGTTCGGTGGCTGGAATCTCTCTTTGTTTAGTGCCTCGCCGGATCTGCTAAGCTGCCTGCAGCTGCGTGCAGACAAACAGTACAAGGCGAAAAACGGCCCGCTGGACTGCGTACAGAAAAACTACCATGTTGCCGAAAGCACACCAGACAGCAAACCGGTAATGGCAGCGGAAGACTACGCCAACCGTCTGCGTAAGAACCTCAAAAAATTCGAGAAGTGGGCTCGCCAGGAAGGAATTGAATGTTACCGCCTGTATGACGCCGATCTGCCGGAATATAACGTTGCCGTTGACCGTTATGCCGACTGGGTGGTGGTGCAGGAGTATGCGCCGCCAAAAACTATTGATGCGCACAAAGCGCGTCAGCGTCTGTTCGATATTATCGCTGCAACCATTTTGGTACTGGGGATTGCGCCAAACAAACTGGTGCTAAAAACCCGTGAACGCCAGAAGGGCAAAAATCAATACCAGAAACTGGGCGAGAAGGGCGAGTTTCTGGAAGTTACCGAATATAACGCTCACTTGTGGGTGAACCTGACGGATTACCTCGATACCGGTCTGTTCCTCGATCACCGTATCGCCCGTCGTATGCTCGGTCAGATGAGCAAAGGCAAAGATTTCCTCAACCTGTTCTCTTATACCGGCAGCGCCACCGTGCACGCGGGATTAGGCGGTGCACGCAGCACTACCACCGTGGATATGTCGCGTACTTATCTGGAGTGGGCAGAACGCAACCTGCGTCTGAATGGCCTAACCGGGCGTGCGCATCGCCTGATTCAGGCCGATTGCCTGGCGTGGCTGCGTGAGGCTAATGAACAGTTCGATCTGATATTTATCGATCCACCAACCTTCTCTAACTCGAAACGAATGGAAGATGCGTTTGATGTTCAGCGCGATCATCTGGCGCTGATGAAAGATTTGAAACGTCTGCTGCGTGCTGGTGGGACGATCATGTTCTCGAACAACAAACGTGGCTTCCGTATGGATCTTGACGGACTGGCAAAACTGGGACTGAAAGCACAAGAAATTACGCAAAAAACGCTCTCCCAGGATTTCGCCCGTAACCGCCAGATCCACAACTGCTGGCTGATTACCGCAGCCTGAAAGGAATAGTAATGTCATTAATCAGTATGCATGGCGCATGGCTGTCGTTCAGCGACGCGCCGCTTCTCGATAACGCAGAACTGCATATCGAAGATAACGAACGTGTTTGTCTGGTGGGGCGTAACGGCGCAGGCAAATCGACGTTAATGAAGATCCTCAACCGTGAACAGGGGCTGGATGACGGTCGCATTATTTATGAGCAAGGTGTGATTGTAGCTCGTCTGCAACAGGATCCGCCGCGTAACGTTGAGGGTAGCGTTTATGATTTCGTTGCCGAAGGTATTGAAGAACAAGCGGAATACCTGAAACGCTATCACGATATTTCGCGCCTGGTGATGAACGACCCGAGCGAGAAAAATCTCAACGAACTGGCGAAGGTTCAGGAACTGCTGGATCACCACAACCTGTGGCAGCTGGAAAACCGTATCAACGAAGTGCTGGCGCAACTGGGGTTAGATCCTAATGTTGCGCTGTCGTCGCTTTCCGGCGGTTGGTTGCGTAAAGCGGCATTAGGACGCGCGCTGGTGAGCAATCCGCGCGTATTGCTGCTCGACGAACCGACTAACCACCTGGATATCGAAACCATCGACTGGCTGGAAGGATTCCTTAAAACCTTCAATGGGACGATTATTTTCATCTCCCACGACCGTTCGTTTATCCGCAATATGGCGACGCGTATTGTTGATCTCGATCGCGGCAAACTTGTGACCTATCCAGGGAATTACGACCAGTACCTGCTGGAAAAAGAAGAAGCCCTGCGCGTGGAAGAACTACAAAATGCCGAGTTCGATCGCAAACTGGCGCAGGAAGAAGTGTGGATCCGTCAGGGGATCAAAGCACGCCGTACCCGTAATGAAGGCCGCGTACGCGCCCTGAAAGCAATGCGTCGCGAGCGTGGCGAACGTCGCGAAGTGATGGGTACCGCAAAAATGCAGGTGGAAGAAGCCAGCCGCTCCGGTAAGATCGTTTTCGAAATGGAAGACGTTTGCTACCAGGTTGACGGTAAGCAACTGGTGAAAGATTTTTCTGCCCAGGTTCTACGCGGCGACAAAATTGCCCTGATTGGTCCGAATGGGTGCGGCAAAACCACGCTGCTGAAACTAATGCTCGGTCAGCTTCAAGCAGACAGCGGGCGTATTCATGTTGGCACCAAACTGGAAGTGGCTTATTTCGATCAGCACCGCGCGGAACTGGATCCCGATAAAACGGTGATGGATAACCTTGCTGAAGGTAAGCAAGAGGTGATGGTTAACGGCAAGCCACGCCACGTATTGGGCTATTTGCAGGACTTCCTGTTCCATCCAAAACGGGCGATGACGCCGGTACGTGCGCTTTCTGGCGGTGAGCGTAACCGCTTGTTGTTGGCGCGTTTGTTCCTCAAACCAAGCAACTTATTGATTCTTGACGAACCGACCAACGATCTTGATGTCGAAACGCTGGAACTGCTGGAAGAACTGATCGACAGCTATCAGGGCACGGTATTGCTGGTTAGCCACGATCGTCAGTTTGTCGATAACACCGTTACAGAATGCTGGATCTTCGAAGGCGGCGGTAAAATTGGTCGTTATGTCGGCGGTTATCATGATGCCCGTGGTCAGCAAGAACAGTATGTGGCGCTCAAACAGCCTGCGGTGAAAAAAAGCGAAGAAGCCGCTGCGCCAAAAGCAGAAACTGTAAAACGCAGCAGTAGCAAACTAAGCTATAAATTGCAGCGCGAACTGGAGCAGCTACCGCAATTGCTTGAAGATCTGGAGGCGAAGCTGGAAGCTTTACAGACGCAAGTGGCGGATGCTTCCTTCTTCAGTCAGCCCCATGAGCAGACACAAAAAGTGCTCGCCGATATGGCTGCTGCAGAGCAGGAGCTGGAGCAAGCCTTTGAACGCTGGGAGTATCTTGAAGCGTTAAAAAATGGTGGCTGATCGCAAAATAGTCGATTTAAACAGAGACAGCTGACAACGGTAAAATTGCCTGATGAACTGGGTTTATCAGGCATGAAAACCAACACTTTGTTAGTCATCTGCAAAATAGCGCATCATTAAGGAGTACCAATGTGCGAACATCATCATGCCGCGAAGCACATCCTGTGCTCGCAGTGTGACATGCTGGTGGCGTTACCGCGCCTTGAGCATGGTCAGAAAGCGGCATGTCCCCGGTGTGGCACAACGTTAACCGTGGCGTGGGATGCCCCTCGGCAGCGTCCCACCGCCTATGCGTTGGCTGCACTGTTCATGCTGTTGCTGTCCAACTTGTTTCCTTTTGTGAATATGAACGTTGCAGGAGTTACCAGTGAAATTACATTACTGGAAATTCCCGGCGTGCTTTTTTCTGAGGACTACGCCAGCCTCGGCACCTTTTTCCTGTTGTTTGTGCAACTGGTTCCCGCGTTTTGTCTGATAACCATTCTGTTACTGGTGAATCGCGCGGAATTACCGGTCCGTTTAAAAGAGCAACTGGCACGGGTGCTTTTTCAACTCAAAACCTGGGGAATGGCGGAGATTTTCCTCGCGGGTGTGCTGGTCAGTTTCGTTAAACTGATGGCTTACGGCAGCATTGGGGTAGGCAGCAGCTTTCTCCCCTGGTGTTTATTTTGTGTCCTGCAACTGCGCGCTTTTCAGTGCGTTGATCGTCGCTGGTTATGGGACGACATCGCCCCGATGCCAGAACTGCGCCAGCCGCTAAAACCAGGTGTCACGGGGATACGTCAGGGGCTGCGTTCGTGCTCCTGTTGTACGGCAATCCTTCCTGCTGATGAACCCGTGTGCCCGCGTTGTAGTACCAAAGGGTACGTTCGGCGTAGAAACAGCCTGCAGTGGACACTCGCGCTGCTTGTAACGTCCATCATGCTGTATCTTCCGGCTAATATTTTGCCCATCATGGTGACGGATTTATTAGGCTCGAAGATGCCGTCGACGATTCTCGCTGGGGTCATTCTGTTATGGAGCGAAGGCTCTTATCCCGTCGCTGCGGTGATTTTTCTGGCCAGTATTATGGTGCCAACGTTAAAGATGATCGCCATTGCGTGGCTGTGTTGGGATGCCAAAGGACACGGCAAGCGCGACAGTGAAAGAATGCATTTGATTTATGAAGTTGTTGAGTTTGTAGGCCGCTGGTCGATGATTGACGTTTTCGTTATCGCGGTGCTCTCGGCGCTGGTGCGTATGGGAGGTTTAATGAGTATTTATCCGGCAATGGGTGCATTAATGTTTGCTTTAGTCGTCATAATGACAATGTTTTCTGCTATGACGTTTGACCCGCGTTTGTCGTGGGATCGTCAACCTGAATCAGAGCATGAGGAGTCCTGACAGTATGGAATCTAATAATGGGGAAGCCAAAATCCAGAAAGTGAAGAACTGGTCTCCCGTGTGGATATTTCCTATCGTCACGGCGCTCATTGGGGCCTGGGTTCTTTTTTATCATTACAGCCATCAGGGACCGGAAGTGACCCTGATCACCGCGAATGCGGAAGGAATTGAAGGTGGCAAAACCACCATTAAAAGCCGTAGCGTTGACGTCGGCGTGGTTGAAAGCGCCACACTGGCTGATGATTTGACGCACGTTGAAATCAAAGCGCGGCTGAATTCCGGTATGGAAAAATTGCTGCATAAAGATACCGTCTTTTGGGTGGTGAAACCGCAGATTGGTCGAGAAGGGATTAGCGGCCTGGGAACGCTACTGTCTGGGGTTTATATCGAACTGCAGCCAGGCGCGAAAGGCAGCAAAATGGATAAATACGATTTGTTGGACTCGCCACCGTTGGCCCCGCCTGATGCGAAAGGTATCCGTGTGCTTCTCGATAGCAAAAAAGCCGGGCAGCTCTCGCCAGGAGATCCGGTGCTGTTCCGTGGCTATCGGGTAGGTTCGGTTGAAACCAGCACTTTCGATACGCAAAAACGCAATATCAGCTATCAACTGTTCATCAATGCACCTTATGACCGACTGGTGACCAGCAATGTTCGTTTCTGGAAAGATAGTGGCATTGCGGTTGATCTGACGTCAGCGGGAATGCGTGTGGAGATGGGCTCATTGACAACGCTGCTTAGTGGCGGTGTCAGCTTTGATGTGCCGGAAGGTCTGGATTTAGGGCAGCCAGTGGCACCGAAAACAGCTTTCGTTTTGTATGATGATCAGAAGAGCATTCAGGATTCGTTGTACACCGATCACATTGATTATCTGATGTTCTTTAAAGATTCGGTACGCGGTCTGCAACCGGGAGCTCCGGTAGAATTCCGGGGTATTCGCCTGGGTACCGTAAGCAAAGTGCCATTCTTTGCGCCGAATATGCGTCAGACATTTAACGATGATTACCGTATTCCGGTACTGATTCGTATCGAGCCAGAGCGGCTGAAAATGCAGCTTGGCGAAAATGCGGATGTTGTTGAGCACCTTGGCGAATTGTTGAAACGTGGTTTACGCGGATCGCTGAAAACCGGAAACCTGGTCACTGGCGCACTGTATGTTGATCTCGATTTCTATCCAAATACGCCTGCAATAACCGGTATTCGTGAATTTAATGGTTATCAGATTATCCCGACCGTCAGCGGCGGCCTGGCGCAAATCCAGCAACGACTGATGGAAGCGTTGGATAAGATCAACAAACTGCCACTGAATCCGATGATTGAACAGGCAACCAGTACGCTTTCTGAAAGTCAGCGCACAATGAAAAACCTGCAAACGACGCTGGATAGCATGAACAAGATCCTTGCCAGCCAGTCGATGCAGCAGTTACCGACGGATATGCAGTCAACGTTGCGTGAATTGAATCGCAGCATGCAGGGCTTCCAGCCTGGTTCCGCAGCCTACAACAAGATGGTGGCGGATATGCAGCGCCTTGATCAGGTGTTGCGAGAACTGCAACCGGTGCTGAAAACGCTCAACGAGAAGAGTAACGCGCTGGTATTTGAAGCGAAGGGCAAAAAAGATCCAGAGCCGAAGAGGGCGAAACAATGAAAAAGTGGCTAGTGACGATTGCGGCACTGTGGCTGGCCGGATGCAGCTCCGGCGAAATTAATAAAAACTATTACCAGTTACCTGTGGTGCAGAGCGGTACACAAAGCACCGCCAGCCAGGGTAATCGCCTGTTATGGGTTGAGCAGGTCGCTGTTCCTGACTATCTGGCGGGGAATGGTGTGGTTTATCAAACCAGTGATGTGAAGTATGTGATTGCCAACAACAACCTGTGGGCCAGCCCGTTGGATCAACAGTTGCGCAACACCCTGGTTGCCAACCTGAGTACGCAACTACCCGGCTGGGTGGTTGCCTCCCAGCCTCTGGGAAGCGCCCAGGACACGCTCAATGTTACCGTCACGGAGTTTAACGGTCGCTATGATGGTAAGGTCATTGTCAGTGGTGAGTGGCTGTTGAACCACCAGGGACAACTGATCAAACGTCCGTTCCGTCTGGAAGGAGTGCAAACTCAGGATGGTTACGATGAGATGGTTAAAGTGCTGGCCAGTGTCTGGAGTCAGGAAGCCGCTTCTATTGCGCAAGAGATAAAGCGTCTACCTTAATCATAAAGATTTGTAAATATAACCGTCTCCGGTATGTTGCCTGAGGCGGTTTTTTTGTTTCTAACGTGCGGAAAAAGTTGTTCCTCTTCACATTTTTTGTACAACCGACATGCCCGTGTAGCTCACAAATATGACAGTGGCGTGAATTTTGCGCATTGACGGCAGTTATGATTCGCGGTATTGCTTAACTGTGATTGCATATTTAGTAATCACTGTTTTCTTTTCCACCAGAAACCAGTATGAGGGAAACGAGGCATGAAGAGACAAAAACGAGATCGCCTGGAACGGGCACATCAACGTGGTTATCAGGCCGGCATCGCCGGACGCTCAAAAGAAATGTGTCCCTATCAGACGCTGAATCAAAGGTCACAATGGCTGGGAGGCTGGCGAGAAGCCATGGCGGACAGGGTAGTAATGGCCTGATTCTGTCTCTTTAAAAAGAAACCTCCGCATTGCGGAGGTTTCGCCTTTATATACTCTGTCTGATTAAAATCAGAATGCAGACGTATCCTGGAACAGACCTACTTTCAGGTCGTTGGCGGTATAGATCAAACGACCATCAACCAGCACTTCACCATCAGCCAGGCCCATAATCAGACGACGGTTAACTATGCGTTTAAAGTGAATACGATAGGTCACTTTTTTCGCCGTCGGCAGCACCTGGCCTGTGAATTTCACTTCACCTACGCCTAGCGCGCGACCTTTACCTTCGCCGCCCAGCCAGCCGAGGTAGAACCCTACCAGCTGCCACATTGCGTCCAGGCCCAGGCATCCCGGCATAACCGGATCGCCGATAAAGTGGCATCCGAAGAACCACAGATCCGGATTGATATCCAGCTCTGCTTCAACATACCCTTTGTCGAAGTTACCACCCGTTTCGGTCATTTTGACCACACGGTCCATCATCAGCATGTTTGGTGCTGGCAATTGCGGGCCTTTAGCACCAAACAGTTCACCGCGACCAGAGGCAAGAAGGTCTTCTTTTGTATAGGATTCGCGTTTATCTACCATGTTCTCTGTAAGCCTTATTTTATTGAAGCACGCAGGATAGCTAACACGTGTACGCTGAACAAGTCCGATCAGTTCGGAATAAACCAGTTCAGCCAACGTAATGGCCATGGAAAACGGTGACGTCCTTCCTGTTGCGATGCTTGTGCGATACGTTCCTGGATGGTTTGCATCAGCGTCGTTTGGCCTTCGCCATCCCACACCAGATTTAATAATAACGGCAGTGCGTCAGTCACATCGTCTACTGCCCAGATGGTGAATTTGTCTTCTTCTACCGCTTTCACCAGTTCACTGTGAAGACTTAAATGGCGAACGTTAGCTGTGGGGATAATGACACCTTGTTTCCCCGTTAACTCACGTTGCTGGCAAATAGCAAAGAAGCCTTCGATTTTCTCATTTAAACCACCGACTGGCTGGGCGCGACCGAACTGATCGACTGAACCTGTGATAGCGATACTCTGATTCACCGGCACATCGGCGAGGGCGCTTATCAGGGCGCAGAGTTCAGCCATCGAGGCACTATCGCCATCCACTTCACTGTATGACTGCTCAAATGTCAGCGATGCTGAGAAGGGGATCTGTTGCTCAAGCTGTAGTTCCGACATCAGGAACGCTTGCATGATCATCATCCCTTTCGCATGGATATTGCCGCCAAGCTCCGCTTTGCGTTCGATGTCGGTGAATTCACCATCGCCAATATGCACAACGCAGCTAATGCGAGAAGGTTCGCCAAAAGCGCGTGGATGACCCGGAAATTCAATGACCGAAAGGGCGTTAATTTGCCCGATGCGTTCGCCTTCGGTTTCTATCAGGATTTGCTCCTGAAGGATCTCATCCTGCATGCGTTCAGCGAGGAAACCTTCGCGCCATTCACGCTGCTGTAGCATTAAGTTTAGCTGCTCGCCGGAGAAGGTGTCGCCATCACACAGGGAGGCGACCTCTTGACACTGGCGGAGGATCCACTGCGGGCTAAGCGGAAGTGTTTCTTGTTCACCAGTGTAGCGTGCTGCTTCGCGGATAAGTACCGGCCAGGCATCCGCTCCCGGTGCTGGTAAGTGATTATGTCTGGCGGTAAATGTCACCCAGCGACACCACTGGCTTACTGACTCCGCATCGACAATCTGCAGAGTATCTTCAAATTCGCTATAAATAGCCTGCTCTGAAAGCTCTGGCTCCATCTCCTGGAAATCAGCCAATGATTCGCGTTCGCCTACCAGAATGACTTTCAGCTTCAATGGCATCGAAGGCACAGAGACGGGGAGAGGGCGCGACTCATCAAACGCAACCCAGTCAAAACGCTCGCGGTTAACGATATTTTTCAGCCGCATCCACAGCAGAGGTTGCGCCAGCAGTGTACGCAAAGAGATGATGAGAATACCGCCATTTGCCTGATGCACCAGACCAGGCTGCAGGGTAATATCGCCATTAAACTGACGCAGGCAGCCAAAGAGTTGCTCTGCTTCTACCCAGTCGGCAGCGACAACTTGCGTTAAAGTCGCAAAATCATCATCTGCACTCACTGCGTGACGTAAGCGGATGGTGTGGCCGGAAACCTCATAGTGACCGCCCACCAGTTGGCCTGCATCGCTTTGTAGCGTACGCGCGGCATCAGCAATAAGATTCAGATACTCAGACTCTTCCGGGGCCTTCGCCAGCATAAAAGAGGAGGATGCTCGCGTATGCAGCAACTGCTCCAGCGCAAATTGCAGTCGCGGTTGAGTATCACTGAATAAAGGATCGTTTTCGTCAATCAAATGTGGCTGAGCAAATATTTCCTGATAGCTATCGGTATCAGGAACCAGGTCACGCCATGCAAGTTTCGTAATGGTCAAAGTTGATGTTTTTTAGTCTGTTGTCAAAGCCGCGATTATACCGTAACCGGCACTGCAGCACACGTAGAAAGCAACGACAATACTCCTGGCATGGGCGTTAAAGCTCACAGGATGGAGATTCTTTTCTTCACTGGCCTAAAAAGCTGATATTCTGTAAAGAGTTACACGGTAACATTGAGATCGCTATGAAATATCAACAACTTGAAAATCTTGAAAGCGGTTGGAAATGGAAGTATCTGGTGAAGAAGCACCGCGAAGGGGAGTTAATCACCCGTTACATAGAAGCCAGTGCCGCCCAGGAAGCCGTCGATGAGTTGCTCTCGCTGGAAAATGAACCCGTGCTGGTAAATGGTTGGATTGACAAGCATATGAATCCGGAACTGGTCAATCGCATGAAGCAGACCATTCGGGCCAGACGGAAGCGCCATTTTAATGCAGAACACCAGCATACGCGCAAAAAATCGATCGATCTGGAATTTATCGTCTGGCAACGTCTGGCTGGCCTTGCGCAGCGTCGCGGTAAAACGCTTTCTGAAACGATTGTTCAGCTGATTGAAGATGCGGAAAACAAAGAGAAATACGCGAATAAAATGTCTTCTTTGAAGCAGGATCTGCAGGCATTGCTGGGTAAGGAATAACTGTCAAAAGTCAGTTCAATTTACTAAAGGCAAAAAAAAAACCCCGCAGCTGCGGGGTTTTTCTACCAGACGAGAACTTAAGCCTGCGGCTGAGTTACAACGTCTTTGATGCCTTTAACTTCGATCTCTACGCGACGATCCGGAGCCAGGCAATCGATCAGTGCAGCACGCTGTTTCACGTTGTCACAGGTGTTGCCAGTAACCGGGTTGGATTCGCCCATACCACGTGCGGAGATTTTGTCTGCCGGGATACCTTTAGAGATCAGGTAATCAACAACGGACTGAGCACGACGCTCGGACAGAGCCTGGTTATAAGCGTCAGAACCGATGCGGTCAGTGTAACCCAGAACAACTACGGAACCGTCTTTCGGATCCAGGTTGCTCAGCTGGCTGTACAGCTGATCCAGAGCAGCCTGACCTTCCGGTTTCAGGGTTGCTTTGTTGAAGGTGAACAGAACGTCAGACTTCAGAGTGAAGTGCTTGGTCTGTACTTCCGGTGCCGGAGCTGGAGCCGGAGCAACTACTGGAGCTGCTTCGCCCTGACCGAAACGGTAGGAAACACCCAGGCTCAGCATGCCGTTGTCCGGACGAGTACCGATGGTGTGTGCGTCACCGATGTTGTTGGTCCACTGGTATTCCAGACGGGTAGCGATTTCAGGAGTGATCGCATACTCAACACCGCCAGCGAAGACCGGAGAAACGCCGGTATCGTGGTTTTTACCATCAAAGTTGGATTTAGTGTCTGCACGCCATACCATACCACCCAGACGAGTGTATACGTCCAGATCGTCAGTGATTGGGTAACCCAGTTTAGCGGTCAGCTGAACGCCCTGAGCTTTATATGCACCGTTTTCAACGCTGCCTTTGTATGGCATACGACCTAACCAGTCATAACCCATTTCAAAGCCAACATACGGGTTAACCTGGTAACCACCAAAAGCACCAGCGCCCAGTTGGTTTTCATGGGTTGGACCATTGTTGTTGATGAAACCAGTGTCATGGTACTGGGACCAGCCCAGTTTAGCACCAGTGTACCAGGTGTTATCTTTCGGAGCGGCCTGCGCTACGGTAGCGAAACCAGCCAGTGCCACTGCAATCGCGATAGCTGTCTTTTTCATTTTTTGCGCCTCGTTATCATCCAAAATACGCCATGAATATCTCCAACGAGATAACACGGTTAAATCCTTCACCGGGGATCTGCTCAATATTAACTCTACCGATATCTTCGGCTTATGCCGAGCACCCCTGGCGATGTAAAGTCTACAACGTAGTTGAAAACTTACAAGTGTGAACTCCGTCAGGCATATGAAAAAAAAGTCTTGTATAAGGTACGTTTAATCTTTTTTGTCAGCGACAATTTACAGAAGAAAATCGTGGAAACCGCTTCAGACAAGCCTCCGCAAGGAAAATTAGTCACGACTGAAAGCATTGGCTGGGCGATAAAAAAAGTTCCAGGATTAATCCTAAATTTACTTAATGATACAAATTAGAGTGAATTTTTAGCCCGGAAAGTTGTCTCGTTGCGTGAGAGGATGCGCTTACCGGACGCATAATAAACCCCATAGCGTTACCTTCATTTGCCGCATCAACAAGTTCAGCATGCTCTTCTTCAGTCAAATCATCTGCCAACCAACCGATCACCACGCTGTAATTGCCCGTGCGTAAAGCGCGAACCATTGACTCCACGGTGTGGCAAGGGGAGAGCTGGCTAATCTGCATTACTTTCGTTAAGGGTAGCCCAGATGCCTGAACCCATTCGCGACTCAGTTTTTGTTGCGGTGTTAACCAGAGTTGCCAGCGCGATTGCTGACCGAGTTGCTGTAACAATGGCAACAGTAGAAGTTGCGTCATCATGGGCTGATCTTCGCGATAGACAACTTCACTGATAAGCCCGGCTGTAGTGTTTTCCGTAGAGACACGCGCAATTTTACTTGCTGTGGATGAGAACGACGAAGAACGATGTGCATAGCCTGAAGTGTACATAATCAATCCAGCCCCTGTGAGTTACTGTATGGATGTACAGTACATCCAGTGACGACAAAGATCAACTCTATTTTCGGAAAGAGCCTCGCAAATTTTGTCGTTGGTGACGGGAAAACATAAATTAATCTTGCCCCTTAAGAATAAGTTGCCTATTTTCGTAGTTAACGGATCCGTTAATGTGAATCATTCTTTTATGTTATGATTTTAAAAGGAATTTTATGAAAAGCCTCTCCTATAAGCGGATCTATAAATCACAAGAATACCTGGCAACGTTGGGCACAATTGAATACCGATCATTGTTTGGTAGTTACAGCCTAACCGTTGACGACACGGTGTTTGCGATGGTTTCTGATGGTGAGTTGTATCTTCGGGCTTGTGAGCAAAGTGCACCGTACTGTGTAAAACATCCGCCTGTCTGGCTGACATATAAAAAGTGTGGCCGATCCGTTACCCTCAATTACTATCGGGTTGATGAAAGTCTATGGCGAAATCAACTGAAGCTGGTGCGTCTGTCGAAATATTCTCTCGATGCAGCGCTGAAAGAGAAAAGCACGCGCAATATTCGGGAAAGACTGAAAGATTTGCCCAATATGTCTTTTCATCTGGAAGCGATTCTCGGGGAGGTGGGGATTAAGGATGTACGGGCGTTACGTATACTTGGGGCAAAAATGTGTTGGTTGCGACTGCGGCAGCAAAACAGTCTGGTGACAGAAAAGATTCTGTTTATGCTTGAAGGGGCCATTATCGGCATTCATGAAGCTGCGCTCCCGGTGGCACGCCGCCAGGAGCTTGCAGAATGGGCTGACTCTCTTACGCCGAAACAGGAGTTTCCTGCGGAACTTGAGTAATCTGGCGTTGCAGACGACCAATCTCTGGCAGTAATGCAATCAATAACCCAACTTGTTGTACGACCAGAGGTTCTTTGCTGTCTGCCCGTGGTTCAAGTTGCTGCATCCGCTGTTTCAGGCCAGCTAATGCCTGATTGACGCGTTCTTCATCAGCAGGTTGATGATGTAGCGCGTCATCAACATAGCAAACGGCGTCATCAAGAAACGCCAGAATTTCAGGATTAGTTAACTGCTCCCGGTGAGCACCGAGGGCTGAGATATAGCTGGTAAACGTATGGTTAAGGCACAGCAACCGAAACGCGGCTTCGCGAATTTGCGGGGTAACGTTCGGTTCGCTGGACATATTTGATACCACCGACGCCAGTTCAGCATCACGGTTGTGTGCATCGCGGCGGGCAATACGATACGCCAGACGGTTATCACGCCCCTGATGGTATTGTTCCAGTATGGCATCTAGATACCGGCAGTTGGCCTCTGTGGCGCGTTCGAGCATTCGCGGCAGATTGCGAAACTTCCAGTCAGGCCAGATGTAGCTCACTGCCGCCCACGCAATGGCACAACCAATCAGCGTATCGATTACGCGAGGTAACGCCACTTCAAAACCTTCACCCAGCAAGTTGAAACACAGTAGCACCAAAAGTGTGATGAACATCGTTGCATGGGCGTATTGCACGTTACGGAAGGCAAAAAAGAGCACGCCGGTAATAACCAGCAGCACCAGCTGCCCTTCCAGTGATGGCACAAACCACAGCACAGGAATACCAATTGCGATACCTACCAGCGTACCAATAATCCTTAACTTCAGCCGGTGGCGCGTGGCGTTATAGTTTGGCTGGCAGACAAACAAACTTGTCAGCAAGATCCAATACCCGTGATGCATTCCGGTTATCTGAATGATGGCGTAGCCGAAGCACAACACCAGCGACATTCTTACCGCATGACGGAAGAGGGCGGATTCCGGCGTGAAGTGACGGCTAAGACGCAGCCAGATATCACTCAATCCGTGCGGGCTGTCATCAGCGAGCTCATTTTCGTCATTATTATGGGGCAGTGCCTGGGCCTGTTCTGATTCAATTGTTGCCAGTTGGGCATCAATGGCACGTAAATTGTTCAGTAAAAATCCCAGTGTTTTGAGTAAATCAGCAGGAGCGCCGTTATCGCGCATCCGCTCCAGCGCAGCATCAATATGCGTAAAAGCGCGCTCAAAATGCGGATCATGTTGATAAGGCTGACGCAGCAAAATACAGCGTGACAGTTGCTGGCACGCCTGGCCCTGCATCGACATCAGCCGCTGAAAACGGAACAGCACGTCGCTGTGGCGAAAATGTTCACGCAATGTTTGATATTGAATATGAGAAGAGCTGGCACGCTCGTGAATATCCTGTGCGACAAAGTAATAATGCAGTGTGCGACGCGTTCCTCGTTGACCACGATCGCCACGTAAGCGGGTCAGCAGCGAGAGTTTCGTCTGATTCAATGTCGCCATCAGCTGACCGTTGGCGAGAGCCAAATCGTACAGCGGTGCCTGGCTTTCATCTTCAATATCAGGATCAAACATGCGCGACTTGAGCTCAAGATAACGCGCCAGTTGTTCATAGCAACGCGCCAGGTTGTCCTGCAGCGGGCGGACCGGGAACAGCAGATGACCAATAAGTGTCAGGACGTTGTACCAGACGGCACCGGCCAGAAGATACATTGGCTGCTGATACCAGTGCTCATACAGTGATGTTCCCAACATAGTGTAAATGGCGATCAGCAATGCACCGAAGGCAATTGTTGCATAGCGTTGACCCAGACCGCCGAGCAAAATGAAGCCGCTGGTAGAGAGCGTTAAGCCAATCGCAAATAGCCAGGGCCAGGGAAACAGCAATTCTACTGAGGCCGAGGCGATAAAAAAGCAGAACAGCGTAATGATGAGGTTACGCAAACGTCCCGCCAGTCGGTCATCGAGATCGGTCAGCGCCGCTGCCACCATCCCAAGCGTCAGCGGAATCGTCAGTTTTACATCACCCAGCCACCACGGAAACGCTGTGGTTCCACAAAGCGCAATAAAAATACGCGCGTAATACAGCCAGGCGCTGTTCCAGGTATAGCGTTTGAGCAAAGGACTTAGCATAAAGGCCATATTAGTGGATTATTGGAAACGACGACGAGCATTGGCTTCGCGCGCAGCTTGCGCTGTTTCTACCGATACCACGCGACGACCGACCGGCCATAGTGCAATAGCGGCAATTTTAAAGTTCGCAATACCGACAGGAATGCCAATGATGGAAATACATTGTGCGATGCCCGTTGCAATGTGCATCAGGCATAACCACCAGCCAAAGAAAATCAGCCAGAAAATATTCAATACCGTACCGCCAGTATTTAGCAGCACATTTTTGCCAGCCGGGTTCAGTTCATCGACATGAATAGCTTCATTGCCATAAGGCACCAGAGACAGTTTGGTGATCTCCCAGCAGGATCGTGTCAGTGGTAAGGTAAAAATCAGCACAATACTGACCAGAGTCGCCAACAGCCAGCCCAGAGTGGTGGCAAATCCGCCAAGCACAAAGTTCAGAATGTTCAAAACGGTACGCATAAAACCTCGCTTTACTGTGGTTTTCAGTAATGGGCGGCAATTGTAACGTTTTTTTGGGCTGGAGCACGTTTTCTCTGACGGTTACACTGATAAGAAATAATTTCGTGTGGATCTACAGAGTCATGGAACTGAAAGCGACAACGCTTGGAAAACGTCTGGCACAGCACCCTTACGATCGGGCGGTGATCCTCAATGCCGGGATTAAAGTCTCCGGCGATCGCCACGAATACCTTATTCCTTTCAATCAATTACTGGCGATTCACTGTAAGCGCGGTCTGGTATGGGGCGAACTGGAGTTTGTACTGCCGGACGAAAAAGTGGTGCGTCTGCACGGCACCGAATGGGGCGAGACGCAGCGTTTTTACCATCATCTTGATGCTCACTGGCGGCGGTGGAGTGGCGAGATGAGCGAAATTGCGTCTGGCGTTTTACGTCAGCAACTGGATTTGATTGCCACGCGCACCGGAGAAAATAAATGGCTGACGCGTGAGCAAACCTCTGGCGTGCAGCAACAAATCCGCCAGGCTTTGTCGGCGTTACCATTGCCGGTTAACCGACTGGAAGAATTCGATAACTGCCGTGAGGCGTGGCGTAAATGTCAGGCCTGGTTGAAGGACATTGAAGGCGCTCGGTTGCAGCATAATCAGGCGTATACCGAAGCCATGCTTACCGAGTATGCGGATTTTTTCCGCCAGGTCGAGTCTTCACCGCTGAATCCGGCGCAGGCCCGGGCAGTCGTTAATGGCGAGCATTCTCTGTTAGTGCTGGCAGGTGCAGGAAGCGGAAAAACGTCGGTGCTGGTGGCCCGTGCTGGCTGGTTACTGGCGCGTGGTGAAGCGTCTCCTGAGCAAATTTTATTGCTGGCGTTTGGTCGCAAAGCCGCTGAAGAGATGCACGAGCGTATTCGAGAACGACTACATACCGAAGACATTACCGCACGCACGTTTCATGCGCTGGCGCTGCATATTATTCAGCAGGGCAGCAAAAAAGTTCCGATAGTCAGCAAACTGGAAAATGATACCGCTGCCCGTCATGAACTTTTTATTGCTGAGTGGCGCAAGCAATGCAGCGAAAAGAAAGCGCAGGCGAAGGGCTGGCGGCAATGGCTGACGGAAGAAATGCAGTGGTCAGTGCCAGAAGGTAATTTCTGGGATGATGAAAAATTACAGCGTCGTCTTGCCTCTCGCCTCGATCGCTGGGTAAGTCTGATGCGGATGCACGGTGGTGCACAGGCAGAAATGATTGCCAGTGCACCCGAAGAGATTCGCGATCTGTTCAGTAAACGTATCAAGTTGATGGCCCCGTTATTAAAAGCCTGGAAAGGTGCGCTGAAGGCAGAAAACGCTGTCGATTTTTCGGGCCTTATTCACCAGGCGATTGTGATTCTGGAGAAAGGTCGCTTTATCAGCCCGTGGAAGCATATTCTGGTTGATGAATTTCAGGATATCTCGCCGCAGCGTGCAGCGTTGTTAGCGGCATTACGCAAGCAAAATAGTCAAACGACGTTGTTCGCTGTTGGTGATGACTGGCAGGCGATTTACCGATTCAGCGGTGCGCAAATGTCGCTTACCACGGCTTTCCATGAAAACTTTGGTGAAGGTGATCGCTGTGATTTAGACACGACCTACCGTTTTAACAGTCGTATCGGTGAGGTGGCAAACAGGTTTATTCAGCAGAACCCAGGCCAGCTTAAAAAGCCGCTAAACAGCTTAACCAATGGAGACAAAAAAGCCGTCACGTTATTGGATGAGGGTCAACTTGACGCTTTGCTGGATAAACTCTCTGGTTATGCCAAACCGGAAGAGCGCATTCTGATCCTGGCGCGTTACCATCACATGAGGCCTGCCAGCCTGGAAAAAGCAGCAACACGCTGGCCGAAGTTGCAAATCGACTTTATGACCATTCATGCCAGCAAAGGGCAACAGGCGGATTACGTCATCATCGTTGGCTTGCAGGAGGGAAGTGATGGTTTTCCGGCTGCGGCGCGGGAGTCGATTATGGAAGAGGCGCTACTGCCACCGGTTGAGGATTTCCCGGACGCTGAAGAACGGCGGTTAATGTACGTGGCGCTGACCCGGGCACGCCATCGGGTATGGGCACTGTTTAACAAAGAGAATCCCTCTCCCTTTGTGGAAATACTGAAAAATCTGGATGTGCCGGTGGCGAGAAAACCGTAAGAAACAGGTGGCGTTTGCCACCTGTGCAATATTACTTCAGACGGTCCGCGAGATAACGCTGATAATCGGGGATCAGAATATCGACCGCGTCGTTGAAATGCGGCGACTGGATAATGAAGTCTGCCGTTGCCACGTTGGTGGCAACCGGAATGTTCCATACCGTCGCCAGACGCAGCAAGGCTTTCACGTCAGGATCGTGCGGAACGGCATTTAGTGGGTCCCAGAAGAAAATCAATACATCAATTTTCCCTTCTGAGATCAATGCGCCAACCTGCTGGTCACCCCCCATTGGGCCACTCAACATCGCGTTGACGTTCATGCCGGTTGCACGGGAAATCAAGTTACCGGTAGTGCCTGTTGCATACAGTACGTGTTGTTCCAGTAACGGTTGATGTCGTTCCACCCAGCTCATCAGCATTTGTTTGCAGTGATCGTGTGCCACCAGCGCAATATGTTTCCGCGCAGGTAAAGTGCGTGTCGTCAGTTCCATAATGTACATCCGTAGTTAACTTTCCTACAGATTACTGTAAGCACTTATCGCTGCAAGAGAAAGACCGAAAAAGCCTGCGCACAGGCACAAAAATCTCAGGAAGATGGTTGTTTTTCCGCCCATTGCAGAAAAGTATTTCGCGTTTGTGGGTCAGCCAGTTTAAACCAATACTTCAGCCGTTGTTCTGTGAGCACCTGAGACTGCGGTGGAATAGCATCCAGCTCGGAAACACCCGAAAGCAGCGTACTGTCATCTGCCATCATCGTGGCAAATTGCGGTAGTGAAGCGCGTTTCGCGGATTTGTTATAGCGTTCAACCTCGACCTCATAATCAATCGTTTTTGCCGTTGAGGTAATGGCGAGAATATCCAGCTTTACCGGAATCGGCGTCGCATCGCCATCCAACAATTCAAGGCGCGGTGCGGCATCAAAATGGTTAGCTTCCCGCTCATTCTCCAGGCGAGGCAGGCGAAAATTGACCTGGTTGATGAGCTGGGTATTAAAACTGACCACCAGCGGTGGGGAGATATACAGCCGTTCTTCACTATTGGAAAGATGAATCGTCTTCTCAACGCGAAACACTAACTGATGCGGTCCGTTATCCAGTTCAATGCTGTCCGCACCGCGCAGCAGAGAGCTGGAAACCTTCTTGCCGTCGAGTACCAGAAGATCGACATCGGTTGAAAGCCGCAGCGTGGTGGCAAAAACGGATACCGGCAAACATAATGCAATCAAGGTGGTCACGATGCCGGTTTTCATAGGTAGCTCCTGTCAAAAGACCGCCCGAATAATAATGTGTCAAAATTTTTCTTTAATCATACTTACTAACATATAGACATATTTCCCGCTTTTGCTCTCATTCATTCGTATTAGCTGCATGGTTGGCATGTCGGCTTTGTCGTACACTTTGTTAAACAGTCTGGAGGAAATAATGAAAGAAACCGATATTGCAGGCATTTTAACGTCCACTCACACCATTGCGCTGGTGGGGGCAAGCGACAAACCCGATCGTCCCAGCTATCGCGTGATGAAATATCTACTCGACCAGGGGTATCACGTCATTCCGGTTTCGCCAAAAGTTGCTGGCAAAACACTGCTGGGCCAGCAGGGGTATGGCACGCTGGCAGAAGTTCCGGAAAAAGTCGATATGGTCGATGTTTTCCGGAATTCAGAAGCGGCGTGGGGCGTAGCGCAGGAAGCGATCGCCATCGGCGCGAAAACCCTCTGGATGCAACTGGGGGTGATTAATGAGCAAGCGGCAGTACTGGCTCGGGATGCCGGATTAAATGTAGTGATGGATCGCTGCCCGGCTATTGAGATCCCTCGCCTGGGCCTGGCCAAATAAAAAATCCCCGGAAGGCAAAAACCTTCCGGGGATTTGTTCAGGGATTAGTTACGCAGACGCGGGGCCTGGAGTTGTTTGCGGATGGTCTGCGCCAGCTCATCCATGGATGGCTGTTCAGGATGTTCATCCTGCAATTCGCTACTTAGCTGGGCTTCAGCCAGGTAGGTATGAACCGGTAGGCCGTTATCGTCCTCCATCACCACGTGATACCACGGAGCGGCGCGAAGCTCGTCATTCACCGCCAGCTCATCAGGCGACGGTTCAGAGAGCGAATAAACCGGGTCGATATCCACGACCACTCCGAGATAACCTAACAGGGAATGGCGGACCTGCTGGCCGATACCGAATTTGCTGGCAATCATAGTCACCTCCCGGGAAATCTTTACCTTTGATATAAGGGTAAAATTCCACATTTCAAGTTACATGACGCGACAGGCAAACCCTTTCAGATATAGCCCTTCCGGGTAGGTAGCGATCACCGGATGATCGGCTGCCTGACGGAACTGCTCTATAAATTGTACATCACGACCGGCATCAATTGCGGCATCCGCGATGATTTTCTGAAATAAATCGCTGGTCATCAGACCGGAACAGGAGAAAGTCAGGAGAATACCGCCTTCATTCAGCAACTGAATCGCCAGCATGTTGATGTCTTTATAACCACGACACGCGCCCATCAACTGGCTTTTATTCTCAACAAACTTCGGCGGGTCCATCACGATAACATCAAATTTTTCACCGCGATCGCGATAAGTACGCAGCAATTTAAAGACATCATCACGGACAAACTCTGCCTTGCTCAGATCCAGTTTGTTCAGCTCAACGTTCTGCCGTGCAATATCCAGCGCTTCCTGGGAGGTATCAACGCTGACAACCTGGCTGCAACCGCCCATCAATGCCGATACGGCGAAACCACCGGTATAGGAGAAACAGTTAAGTACGCGTTTATTTTCGACGTAGCGGCGGGTAGCCAGGCGGCTGTCACGCTGGTCCAGGTAGTAGCCCGTTTTGTGTCCGTGCTGAATATCCACCAGCAGTTTCATGCCGTGTTCTTCAATCGGCAGCAGGGCAGGCGGCAACTCGCCGGTGATGGGGCCCTGAGTCAGCTCCATCCCTTCTTTTTTACGTACCGCGACGTCGCTGCGATCGTAAATAGCACATTCCGGGTACAGCGTTTGCAGGGCGCTAATTAATGCCGCGCGCTGATACTCTGCGCCAGCACTCAGCAGTTGCAGCACCAGAAAATTACCGAAACGATCGATAGTAATACCCGGCAGGCCATCAGATTCTCCGGCGATTAAACGATAGCTGTCGAGGCCATCTTTTTGCGCCAGCCAGTCACGCCATTTTTGTGCTTGCTGCAAACGGCGGGTAAAAAAAGCAATGTCGATAGACTCTGACGGGTCAAACGTCCAGACGCGCGCCCGGATTTGCGAAGCTGGCGAATAAGCGCCGCGTGCTAACCATTTTCCCTGATGATCAACAATATCGATGGTTTCACCGAGGCTGGCTTTACCTTCCATGCGGGCAACGGCCCCGGAAAAGACCCACGGATGGCGACGAAGTAATGATTTTTCGCGCCCTTTGGCTAACACTAAACGTACACTCATAATTTACTTTTCTGTCGATGCAAAGAAATGGGCGTCATTGTCCGGAGTTTTCCATGGATTTGCAACGCGTCCATTAAGGATAAGGAGAGCAGCAATGTCGAAAGTCTGCATAATTGCCTGGGTTTACGGGCGAGTTCAGGGCGTTGGATTTCGCTATACCACGCAGTACGAAGCGAAAAAACTGGGATTAGCCGGGTACGCCAAAAATCTTGACGATGGCAGCGTGGAAGTGGTTGCCTGCGGTGAAGAAGGGCAGGTGGAAAAATTAATGCAGTGGTTAAAGAGTGGCGGCCCGCGTTCTGCGCGTGTGGAACGGGTGCTCAGCGAGCCGCATCATCCCTCGGGGGAATTAACCGATTTTCGTATCCGTTAAATACATTTTACCGGTTTTGGCAGGCCAGCAATTTTGGTGGCTTGCTTAGCCGGACCTTTCGGAAACAGTCGGTATAAATAGCGGCTGTTTCCTTTTTCTTCGCCAAATTTATTCGCCATCGCTTTTACCAGCATACGAATCGCCGGAGAAGTATTGAATTCCAGATAGAAATCACGCACAAAACGCACCACTTCCCAGTGTTCTGGCGACAGCGTAATCCCTTCGTTCTCTGCAATCACCACTGCCAGCGGCTCACTCCACTGGCTGCTTTCTTTGAGATAGCCTTCGGTATCCGTTTCTATCTCTTTACCTTCGAAGATCAGCATAATTATTACTACCTTAATCAGACTGGCGGCAGTGTAACAAAAAACAAAGCCCCGCATAAAGCGAGGCTCGGTAAGTAACCTTGGGCGAGATTAATCGCGGCTGGCGAAGCCCAGAATGCTCAGCAGGCTGACGAAGATGTTGTACAGCGAAACATACAGGCTAACCGTGGCACGAATATAGTTCGTTTCACCGCCATGAATGATGTTGCTGGTTTCAAACAAAATAGCGCCAGAGGAGATCAGAATGAAGACCGCGCTGATCGCCAGATGCAGAGCAGGCAGTTGCAGGAAGATATTAGCAACCATGCCAATCAGCACCACCACAATACCCGCCATCAGCATACCGCCAAGGAACGACATATCTTTGCGGGTGGTCAGCACATACGCAGAGCAGCAGAAGAACACCAACGCCGTTCCGCCCAGTGCCATAGCGATTACGTCACCCATTCCGGCAGACAGGTAGGTGTTCAGAATTGGTCCGAGGATATATCCCAGAAAACCGGTAAAGGCGAATGCGGAGATAATCCCGGTCGGCTTATTCGCCGTTTTATAGGTCAGGAACATCAAACCATACATACCCACCAGCGTCAGAATCAGACCTGGAGATGGCAGCATCAGCACCGTACTGGCAGTTGCGGTAATCGCCGAAAAGGCCAGCGTCAGGCTCAGCATAAAATAGGTATTACGCAGCACCTTATGGGTGCTAAGCAGTGATGTACGGTCATGTGAAGAACTAACAATACGATCCATTGAGTCACTCTCTATGACAGATGTAATTAATTAAGCAGCATAATGATAATGCGTAAGGGCACCCAGAAGTTTTACCCATCTTTACGCATTTGATCTGGAACAGGTTTAACAGCGGATTATCAGGTCATTAAGCAAATATAACGCCCTGAGAATTTCGACAGGCAAAAGAAAAAGGGGTTAGCAGTTAGCTAACCCCTTATCTTATTTGGCGGAAGCGCAGAGATTCGAACTCTGGAACCCTTTCGGGTCGCCGGTTTTCAAGACCGGTGCCTTCAACCGCTCGGCCACACTTCCGGAATGACGCGCACTATAAACATCCCGATGCGGCGTGTAAACCCCTAATTTGTTTGTTTGCCTGAAAAACAGTCAAAAGTGCATTGATAGCGTGAAATAACAGCAGATTGATCATTTCATCACCATGAATTCCTTCTCTTTTACTCGTTTAGCAACCGGCTAAACATCCCCACTGCCCGGCAAAAAGAAAAATAGGTCCATTTTTATCGCTAAAAGATAAATCCACACAGTTTGTATTGTTTTGTGCAAAAGTTTCACTACGCTTTATTAACAATACTTTCTGGCGACGTGCGCCAGTGCAGAAGGATGAGCTTTCGTTTTCAGCATCTCACGTGAAGCGATGGTTTGCCTTGCTACAGGGACGTCGCTTGCCGACCATAAGCGCCCGGTGTCCTGCCGGTGTCGCAAGGAGAAGAGACGTGCGATATGAATAACGAGGAAACATTTTACCAGGCCATGCGGCGTCAGGGCGTTACCCGGCGCAGCTTTCTCAAATATTGTAGTCTGGCTGCCACGTCGCTGGGATTAGGCGCGGGAATGGCACCAAAGATTGCCTGGGCGCTGGAGAACAAACCGCGCATTCCGGTGGTATGGATCCACGGTCTGGAATGCACCTGCTGTACCGAATCTTTTATCCGCTCCGCTCACCCGCTGGCAAAGGACGTCATCCTTTCCCTGATTTCCCTCGATTACGACGATACTTTGATGGCTGCCGCCGGAACCCAGGCGGAAGAAGTCTTTGAAGACATCATCACGCAATACAATGGCAAATATATCCTCGCCGTTGAAGGTAATCCGCCGCTGGGCGAGCTGGGGATGTTCTGTATCAGCAGCGGTCGACCGTTTATTGAGAAACTCAAACGTGCCGCTGCCGGAGCCAGTGCGATTATCGCCTGGGGAACCTGCGCGTCCTGGGGCTGCGTGCAGGCCGCGCGACCCAATCCGACGCAGGCAACGCCTATCGACAAAGTCATCACCGACAAACCTATTATCAAAGTACCTGGCTGCCCACCGATCCCGGATGTGATGAGCGCCATCATTACTTACATGGTGACCTTTGATCGCTTGCCAGATGTCGACAGAATGGGCCGTCCGTTGATGTTCTATGGTCAGCGAATCCACGATAAATGCTATCGCCGCGCTCACTTCGACGCCGGAGAGTTCGTGCAGAGTTGGGATGATGACGCTGCCCGCAAAGGTTACTGCCTGTACAAAATGGGCTGCAAAGGGCCTACCACCTATAACGCCTGTTCCTCCACACGCTGGAACGATGGCGTTTCCTTCCCGATCCAGTCAGGTCACGGCTGCCTGGGTTGTGCGGAAAATGGTTTCTGGGATCGCGGTTCGTTCTACAGCCGCGTGGTCGATATTCCACAAATGGGTACCCATTCCACCGCCGACACCGTCGGTTTAACCGCGCTTGGCGTGGTGGCAGCGGCTGTTGGTGTGCACGCAGTCGCCAGCGCCGTTGACCAGCGCAGACGTCATAACCAGCAACCTACAGAAACCGAACATCAGCCAGGCAATGAGGATAAACAGGCATGAGCACTCAGTACGAAACTCAGGGATACACCATCAACAATGCCGGACGCCGCCTGGTGGTCGACCCGATTACGCGCATTGAAGGCCACATGCGCTGCGAAGTGAATATTAACGATCAGAATGTGATCACCAATGCCGTCTCCTGCGGCACCATGTTTCGCGGGCTGGAGATCATCCTGCAAGGGCGTGACCCGCGCGATGCGTGGGCGTTCGTTGAACGTATCTGCGGCGTCTGTACTGGCGTACACGCCCTGGCTTCGGTTTACGCCATCGAAGATGCCATCGGTATTAAAGTGCCGGATAACGCCAATATCATCCGCAACATTATGCTGGCAACGCTCTGGTGCCACGATCATCTGGTGCACTTCTATCAGCTTGCCGGGATGGACTGGATCGATGTGTTAGATGCGCTGAAAGCCGACCCGCGGAAAACCTCCGAACTGGCGCAAAGCCTCTCCTCATGGCCGAAATCATCCCCTGGCTATTTCTTCGACGTACAAAACCGCCTGAAGAAATTCGTTGAAGGCGGGCAGTTGGGGATCTTCCGCAATGGCTACTGGGGGCACCCGCAGTACAAACTGCCGCCAGAAGCCAACCTGATGGGCTTTGCCCACTATCTCGAAGCTCTCGATTTCCAGCGTGAAATTGTCAAAATCCACGCGGTCTTTGGTGGTAAAAACCCGCATCCAAACTGGATTGTCGGCGGGATGCCTTGCGCCATTAACATTGACGAAAGCGGCGCAGTCGGGGCGGTCAATATGGAACGCCTGAACCTGGTGCAGTCGATCATTACCCGTACGGCGGATTTCATTAACAACGTGATGATCCCCGACGCCTTAGCCATCGGCCAGTTCAACAAACCGTGGAGCGAAATCGGCACGGGTCTTTCTGATAAATGTGTCCTCAGCTACGGCGCATTCCCGGATATTGCCAACGACTTTAGTGAGAAAAGTCTGCTGATGCCTGGCGGCGCGGTGATTAACGGCGACTTCAACAATGTGCTGCCAGTGGATTTGGTTGATCCGCAGCAGGTGCAGGAGTTTGTCGACCACGCCTGGTATCGTTATCCCAACGATCAGGTGGGGCGTCATCCGTTCGATGGCATTACCGACCCGTGGTACAACCCCGGCGATGTCAAAGGCAGCGATACCAACATTCAGCAGCTGAATGAACAGGAACGCTACTCGTGGATCAAAGCGCCACGCTGGCGCGGTAACGCGATGGAAGTGGGGCCGCTGGCACGCACGTTAATCGCTTATCACAAAGGCGATGCTGCGACCGTTGAGTCGGTCGATCGTATGATGTCGGCGTTGAAACTGCCGCTTTCCGGCATCCAGTCAACGTTGGGCCGCATTTTGTGTCGCGCGCACGAAGCGCAGTGGGCCGCAGGTAAGTTGCAGTATTTCTTCGATAAACTGATGACCAACCTGAAAAACGGCAATCTTGCCACCGCTTCCACGGAAAAATGGGAACCAGCAACCTGGCCGACAGAGTGCCGTGGTGTCGGTTTTACCGAAGCGCCGCGCGGGGCGTTAGGCCACTGGGCTGCCATTCGCGATGGCAAGATTGATCTCTACCAGTGCGTGGTGCCGACCACCTGGAACGCCAGCCCGCGCGATCCCAAAGGGCAGATTGGCGCTTATGAAGCGGCGCTGATGAACACCAAAATGGCGATCCCCGAGCAACCGCTGGAGATCCTGCGTACTCTGCACAGCTTTGACCCGTGCCTCGCCTGTTCAACACACGTGCTGGGCGACGACGGTAGCGAGCTTATCTCCGTGCAGGTGCGTTAACAGCGAAGGAGAATCATCATGCAACAGAAAAGCGACAACGTTGTCAGTCACTATGTCTTTGAAGCACCCGTGCGGATATGGCACTGGCTGACAGTGTTATGCATGGCGGTGTTGATGGTCACCGGTTACTTTATCGGCAAGCCGCTACCTTCCGTCAGCGGCGAGGCGACGTATCTGTTCTATATGGGCTACATCAGGTTAATTCACTTCAGCGCCGGGATGATTTTTACCGTGGTCTTGCTGATGCGGATCTACTGGGCTTTTGTTGGCAATCGTTACTCCCGCGAGCTGTTTATCGTGCCGGTATGGCGTAAAAGCTGGTGGCAGGGCGTGTGGTATGGAATCCGCTGGTATCTGTTTCTGGCAAAACGTCCGAGTGCCGATATAGGCCATAACCCCATCGCCCAGGCGGCGATGTTCGGCTATTTCCTGATGTCAGTTTTTATGATCATCACCGGCTTTGCGCTGTACAGCGAACACAGCCAGTACGCTATTTTTGCGCCGTTCCGTTATGTGGTGGAATTTTTCTACTGGACGGGTGGCAACTCAATGGACATTCACAGCTGGCATCGGCTGGGGATGTGGCTGATTGGCGCGTTTGTGATCGGTCATGTCTACATGGCGCTGCGTGAAGACATCATGTCCGACGACACGGTGATCTCCACTATGGTCAACGGCTACCGTAGCCACAAATTTGGCAAAATAAGTAACAAGGAGCGTTCATGAGCGAGCAACGCGTGGTGGTAATGGGGCTGGGTAACCTGCTGTGGGCCGATGAAGGCTTCGGCGTGCGGGTGGCGGAACGGCTGTATGCCCATTACCACTGGCCCGAGTATGTGGAGATTGTCGATGGCGGCACCCAAGGACTGAACTTGCTGGGGTATGTCGAAAGCGCCAGTCATCTGTTGATTCTCGATGCCATTGATTACGGGCTGGAACCCGGAACGCTACGAACGTATGCCGGAGAACGCATTCCAGCTTATCTCAGCGCGAAGAAAATGAGCCTGCACCAGAACAGTTTCTCCGAAGTGCTGGCGCTGGCAGATATCCGCGGACATCTGCCAGCATATATTGCCCTCGTCGGTCTGCAACCCGCGATGCTCGACGACTACGGCGGCAGCCTGAGCGAACTGGCGCGGGAGCAACTGCCCGCTGCGGAACAGGCGGCGCTGGTACAGCTGGCGGCCTGGGGAATTGTACCGCAACCGACTGAGGAGTTGCGCTGTCTCAATTATGACTGTCTGTCGATGGAAAATTACGAAGGCGTTCGCTTGCGTCAGTACAGGATGAGGCTGGAGAAACAGGGATGAGCAACGACACACCATTTAATGCGTTGTGGCAACGAATGCTGGCACGTGGCTGGACGCCGGTCAGTGAATGCCGTCTTGACGACTGGCTTACGCAAGCGCCAGACGGCGTGGTGTTATTAAGTAGTGACCCGAAACGCACGCCAGAAGTCAGCGATAACCCGGTAATGATTGGCGAATTACTGCGCGAGTTTCCCGACTATACATGGCAGGTAGCGATTGCTGATCTTGAGCAGAGCGAAGCCATCGGCGATCGCTTTGGCGTCTTTCGCTTTCCCGCCACATTAGTGTTTACCGGCGGAAACTATCGCGGCGTGCTGAATGGTATTCACCCGTGGGCGGAACTGATAAACCTGATGCGCGGGCTTGTCGAACCGCAACAGGAGCGTGCTTCATGAGCGAAACTTTTTTCCATCTGCTGGGGCCAGGAACGCAACCGAACGATGACAGTTTCAGCATGAATCCACTGCCGATCACCTGTCGGGTGAATGGTGAACCGAGTATGGCGGCCCTGGAGCAATGTGCTCACAGCCCGCAGGTGATTGCGCTGTTAAACGAGTTACAACATCAACTAAGCGAACGCCAACCGCCGTTGGGCGAGGTGCTGGCAGTCGATCTGTTAAATCTCAACGCCGACGATCGTCACTTTATCAATACGCTTCTCGGGGAAGGGGAAGTGTCAGTGCGCATTCAGCAGGCTGACGACAGTGAAAGTGAAATTCAGGAGGCGATCTTCTGCGGATTATGGCGGGTGCGCAGACGTCACGGCGAACAGTTGCTGGAAGACAAACTGGAGGCTGGCTGCGCACCGCTGGCGTTGTGGCAGGCGGCAACGCAAAACGTCTTGCCAACAGACTCGTTGCTACCGCCGCCCATTGATGGCCTGATGAATGGCCTACCGTTGGCCCATGAATTACTGGCACATGTACGTAACCCCGACGCGCAGCCGCACAGCATTAATCTGACGCAATTACCCATCAGCGAAGCTGACCGGCTTTTTCTCTCACGTCTCTGTGGGCCGGGAAATATTCAGATTCGTACCATTGGCTATGGCGAGAGCTATATCAACGCCACGGGGTTACGCCATGTCTGGCATTTACGCTGTACGGACACCTTAAAAGGCCCGTTACTGGAAAGTTATGAAATCTGCCCAATACCGGAAGTGGTGCTGGCAGCGCCAGAAGATTTGGTCGACTCTGCGCAGCGGCTTAGCGAGGTATGCCAGTGGCTGGCGGAAGGTGCACCGACGTAAAAAGACGGTAAGTATCGCTTTCAGGCTTATGAATATCGCAATCGGCGAATACCTCTGGTCGTAGAGTTTCAGGATAAAGAGGGAGATCTACCATTAACGGGTTATTTTTCTCTCTTCGCCTACAGGAGTGCGCATGTGGGATGTCATTGATTTATCGCGCTGGCAGTTTGCTCTGACCGCGCTGTATCACTTTTTATTTGTACCCCTTACCCTGGGGCTGATTTTTTTGCTGGCTATCATGGAAACCATTTACGTGGTCACCGGCAAAACAATCTACCGCGATATGACGCGCTTCTGGGGTAAGCTCTTCGGTATCAACTTTGCTCTTGGCGTGGCTACCGGCCTGACCATGGAGTTTCAGTTTGGTACTAACTGGTCATTCTATTCCAACTATGTGGGCGATATTTTTGGCGCACCGCTGGCGATGGAAGCATTAATGGCCTTCTTCCTCGAATCCACCTTTGTCGGGCTGTTCTTCTTCGGCTGGCAGCGGCTGAATAAATACCAGCACCTGCTGGTGACGTGGCTGGTGGCGTTCGGTTCAAATCTCTCTGCGTTGTGGATATTGAATGCCAACGGTTGGATGCAATACCCGACCGGTGCGCATTTTGATATCGACACCCTGCGTATGGAGATGACCAGTTTCAGCGAGCTGGTCTTTAACCCGGTCAGCCAGGTGAAATTTGTGCACACCGTAATGGCGGGATACGTGACCGGGGCTATGTTTATTATGGCGATCAGCGCCTGGTATTTACTGCGCGGACGGGAGCGCGATGTCGCATTACGCTCGTTTGCCATCGGTTCCGTCTTCGGTACTCTGGCGATTATCGGTACGCTGCAACTCGGAGACAGTTCTGCGTATGAAGTCGCGCAAGTACAACCGGTAAAACTGGCGGCGATGGAAGGGGAGTGGCAAACGGAACCTGCACCTGCACCGTTCCATGTGGTTGCCTGGCCGGAACAGGATCAAGAGCGTAACGCCTTTGCTATCAAAATTCCCGCGCTGCTAGGAATCCTCGCCACTCATTCATTAGATAAACCCGTGCCGGGTCTGAAGAATTTGATGGCTGAAACCTACCCACGCTTGCAACGCGGACGTATGGCGTGGCTGTTAATGCAGGAAATATCGCAAGGCAATCGTGAGCCGCATGTGTTGCAGGCATTCCGGGAGCTGGAAGGCGACCTGGGTTACGGCATGTTGCTCTCCCGCTATGCGCCGGATATGAATCATGTCACAGCCGCACAGTACCAGGCGGCGATGCGTGGCGCGATACCTCAGGTTGCGCCGGTATTCTGGAGTTTCCGCATCATGGTGGGCTGTGGTTCCCTGCTGCTACTGGTGATGCTGATTGCGCTTGTCCAGACGCTGCGTGGCAAAATCGACCAGCATCGCTGGGTGCTGAAAATGGCGCTCTGGAGTTTGCCGCTGCCGTGGATTGCGATTGAAGCCGGATGGTTTATGACCGAGTTTGGTCGTCAGCCGTGGGCGATACAAGACATCTTACCGACATACTCCGCGCACTCCGCCTTAACCACAGGACAACTGGCTTTCTCACTGATCATGATCGTAGGGCTTTACACCCTGTTCTTAATCGCCGAAGTCTACCTGATGCAGAAATATGCCCGTCTGGGGCCGAGCGCGATGCAGAGTGAACAACCGACGCAGCAACAGGGGTAAAGGAGAAAATCATGTTTGATTATGAAACATTGCGCTTCATCTGGTGGCTGCTGATTGGCGTGATCCTGGTGGTCTTTATGATCTCCGACGGATTTGACATGGGGATCGGCTGTCTGCTGCCGCTGGTGGCGCGTAATGATGATGAACGTCGGATAGTGATAAACAGCGTTGGCGCGCACTGGGAAGGCAATCAGGTCTGGTTGATCCTCGCAGGTGGGGCATTATTTGCCGCCTGGCCCAGAGTGTATGCAGCGGCGTTTTCCGGCTTTTATGTGGCGATGATTCTGGTGCTGTGCTCGCTGTTCTTCCGCCCGCTGGCCTTTGATTATCGCGGAAAAATCGCCGATGCACGCTGGCGTAAAATGTGGGATGCCGGACTGGTCATCGGCAGTCTGGTGCCGCCGGTAGTCTTCGGTATTGCATTCGGCAACTTGCTGCTCGGCGTGCCGTTTGCTTTCACACCGCAATTACGCGTGGAATATCTCGGCAGCTTCTGGCAACTGCTGACGCCATTCCCTTTATTGTGTGGATTGCTCAGTCTTGGGATGGTGATTTTGCAAGGTGGCGTCTGGTTACAACTGAAAACTGTTGGTGTGATTCATCTGCGTTCACAGCTGGCGACCAAACGCGCCGCACTACTGGTGATGCTGTGCTTTTTGCTGGCGGGTTACTGGCTGTGGGTTGGTATTGATGGCTTTGTACTGCTCGCCCAGGATGCTAACGGTCCTTCCAATCCGCTAATGAAACTGGTGGCAGTGCTACCTGGTGCCTGGATGAATAATTTCGTCGAATCGCCCGTTTTGTGGATCTTCCCGCTGCTGGGGTTCTTCTGCCCATTGCTGACGGTGATGGCGATTTATCGTGGTCGCCCGGGTTGGGGATTTTTGATGGCGTCATTGATGCAATTTGGCGTGATTTTCACGGCAGGCATCACGCTGTTCCCCTTTGTCATGCCGTCAAGCGTGAGTCCGATCTCCAGCCTGACGTTGTGGGACAGCACTTCCAGTCAGCTGACGCTGAGCATTATGTTGGTAATCGTGCTGATATTTTTGCCCATTGTGTTGCTCTACACTCTCTGGAGCTACTACAAAATGTGGGGGCGCATGACGACAGAAACTCTCCGCCGTAACGAAAACGAGCTGTACTAAGGAGCAGGAACAATGTGGTATTTACTTTGGTTCGTCGGCATTTTGTTGATGTGTTCGCTCTCCACCCTTGTGTTGGTATGGCTGGACCCGCGTCTGAAAAGTTAACGAACGTAAGCCTGATGTGGCGCATTAGCATCTCATCAGGCAATCAATAATGTCAGATATGAAAAGCGGAAACATATCGATGAAAGCGATCTTAATCCCATTTTTATCTCTTCTGATTCCGTTAACCCCGCAATCTGCATTCGCTCAGAGTGAGCCGGAGCTGAAGCTGGAAAGTGTGGTGATTGTCAGTCGTCATGGTGTGCGTGCACCAACCAAGGCCACGCAACTGATGCAGGATGTCACCCCAGACGCATGGCCAACCTGGCCGGTAAAACTGGGTTGGCTGACACCGCGCGGTGGTGAGCTGATCGCCTATCTCGGACATTACCAACGCCAGCGTCTGGTGGCTGACGGATTGCTGGCGAAAAAGGGCTGCCCGCAGCCTGGTCAGGTCGCGATTATTGCTGATGTCGACGAGCGTACCCGTAAAACAGGCGAAGCCTTCGCCGCCGGGCTGGCACCTGACTGTGCAATAACCGTACATACCCAGGCAGATACCTCCAGTCCCGATCCGTTATTTAATCCCCTAAAAACTGGCGTTTGCCAACTGGATAATGCGAACGTGACTGACGCGATCCTCAGCAGGGCAGGAGGGTCAATTGCTGACTTTACCGGGCATCGGCAAACGGCGTTTCGCGAACTGGAACGAGTGCTTAATTTTCCGCAATCAAACTTGTGCCTTAACCGTGAGAAACAGGACGAAAGCTGTTCATTAACGCAGGCATTACCATCGGAACTCAAGGTGAGCGCCGACAATGTCTCATTAACCGGTGCGGTAAGCCTCGCATCAATGCTGACGGAGATATTTCTCCTGCAACAGGCACAAGGAATGCCGGAGCCGGGGTGGGGAAGGATCACTGATTCACACCAGTGGAACACCTTGCTAAGTTTGCATAACGCGCAATTTTATTTACTACAACGCACGCCAGAGGTTGCCCGCAGTCGCGCCACCCCGTTATTGGATTTGATCATGGCAGCGTTGACGCCCCATCCACCGCAAAAACAGGCGTATGGTGTGACATTACCCACTTCAGTGCTGTTTATTGCCGGACACGATACTAATCTGGCAAATCTCGGCGGCGCACTGGAGCTCAACTGGACGCTTCCAGGTCAGCCGGATAACACACCGCCAGGTGGTGAACTGGTGTTTGAACGCTGGCGTCGGCTAAGCGATAACAGCCAGTGGATTCAGGTTTCGCTGGTCTTCCAGACTTTACAGCAGATGCGTGATAAAACGCCGCTGTCATTAAATACGCCGCCCGGAGAGGTGAAACTGACCCTGGCAGGATGTGAAGAGCGAAATGCGCAGGGCATGTGTTCGTTGGCAGGTTTTACGCAAATCGCGAATGAAGCACGCATACCAGCGTGCGCTCTCCATCAAGACAAATAAACATTTGCCGCTGTTGGTCCACGCAGGCCATTTACGCGGCAAAATTCCACGCGTAATCCTGGTATAAGCACTTCTGCGTCGCGGGGAGTGAATGCGGAAATATGGACCTGGACTTCTTTACGACCGTCGGAGGGGATAATGAATCCTTTGCCGCTTTTGCGATCAAAGGTTTTGACAATTCCTGTCATTTTACGGGACAAACAAATTCCTTACTGAAAATACTGCGCTGCACTATACGGGGTTAATAAAATAAAGCCAGCGATATTTAAGACCGCCGGACGGCTAAAATAAAATTTGCTTAATCTCAATTATCATGCGTTAATAGCTGCGTCGGTTTGAAAGACAGACAGCATACAAAGTAGTTTACTAAAGCAGTTCTCATTATCAGGCATTATCCCCTTCTTTTGAGTCTCTCTCCTGAACACTAAGTAGTTTCTGTATTAAAGCCCTGTTTGCCGAAAGGCCCAAAATGAAGGAAGTAAAATATGTCTAATAAAATGACTGGTTTAGTAAAATGGTTTAACGCAGATAAAGGTTTTGGCTTTATCACTCCTGATGATGGCAGCAAAGACGTTTTCGTCCATTTCACTGCCATCCAGAGCAATGAATTCCGCACGCTGAACGAAAATCAGAAAGTTGAATTTTCTATTGAGCAGGGGCAACGTGGTCCCGCGGCAGCGAACGTTGTTACGCTCTAAGGTTGCCGTTATTACTCAACATCTCCATTTCCGCTGTCCATGTTGCCATGGTTCACAGTACCGCACATCGGCATTCGATGTGACGGAGCGAAACCCTTTGGGTGCAAAGTGCATTTTTTGTAAATCGACGATGATCACCTTTGATAACGTCGCGCTGCAAATACGCACTGACCATGCGCCGCTGGATTTCACAAAATAATATCAGGCTCCCTCGTGGAGCCTTTTTTATATCTGCCTTATTTTTCTTCAATGCTGTACGTATAGTAAGCGATAACCTGTTGATTATTGAATCTTTCGGGGAGATGGCTTATAACATTTCTTACCTGACCAGGGTACCGGGAACCAACACCTTACTGGCGTGTTGCTGTCTTTTAAGACCAGAAGAGGTTAACAGTGAATATTGAAGAGTTAAAAAAACAAGCCGAAACGGAAATCGCCGACTTTATCGCGCAAAAAATCGCCGAGCTGAACAAGAATACAGGGAAAGAAGTCTCTGAAATTCGCTTCACCGCACGAGAAAAAATGACCGGGCTTGAAAGTTATGATGTCAAAATCAAAATAATGTGATTTTGTGAACATCACCCCGTGCGAGGTGATGTTCCGCTTGTTGCTAATTTAGTGACCAATCATTGGCGATTGCGGAATTAAGCGTTGGTACAATTCCTCCGGCACCGGGCTTTGCCATACTCCCGCATAGATTGCGTAACCAATCGCCGCAAACATAATCCCCATAACCAGTAGCGTCATTAACCATCCAGACAACGCAAAGGCTTTTTTATTTGCCGCAGGTTTTTGCAGTGAAAAGGTCAATGTTGAGGCTACCGGACATGACTCTACGCAAGTCATACAGCCGGTACATTCCACTGTTCGTACCTGAATTAATTTATCGACCGGGATCCGTGATGGGCAACTTTTTGCGCATTTGCCACAATCGATACAACTTTCGGCATTGCGACGAATCTTAAACGGCGATAATAGCGAAACCACGCCCATCAGCGCGCCATATGGGCAAAGATAACGACACCAGGCATGGCGAATAAACAGGCTGGCAATCAGCAAAACGATCATGCTGATTAATGTCGCGGTCCCCATATGACGAAAGAAATCGAGCATTTTAACGTCCATCACCACGCTGTAGGGCGACAACATAAAATAGTGAATCGCCTGAGCGGGCATCAATAACGCGATATAGAGAAAAAAACTCAACAGCAAATACTTCACGCCGCGCAGAGGAATATCCAGCCAGCGGGGAAGGACAAATTGCCGACCAAACAGTTTGTTACCGAGATCGCCGATTAATTCAGAAAGCGTACCAACCGGGCATAACCATGAACAAAAGGCCTTTTTGAGTAATAGACTGATGACGATAAAAGCGACCAATAACAGCATCGCGGCGGCGTGGACGGACGGTAACTGACCTGTTGCAAGGCTATATTTCAGATTCATCAGACCGGCAATCGGTAGCCAGCCTTCGATACCTCCCGGTCTGGCGACAAATGTCGTACTACCTGCCGTTTCGTAATAGCGCACCCAATACCAGAACGTGATGGCAATATAAATATTAATTGCCAACAGTAATAATTGCGTCGCTTTACGCCAGGTCGTGGCATTGCGCCAGTCATTCCACGGTAATTTGCCGCCCGTCGTGCCTGGCCGCCGCTGCCAGCGGGTTCTTTTTTTCTCTGCCATGATTTTGCCAGTCCGTTAAGTTGCATACAAAATGCCACTATTCTAGTTGTTCTTAACTGGCTGATATTGATTCAAATCGCGTTCAGGTCTTTCTTATTAACCATGCTTCCAGAGCGGCAACACTGCGTGTAATTTCTTCGTGTGGAAGGGGGGCAGATAATGGCTGCTGCTCCAGTTGTGCGCATTGCTGGCTGGCGCTACGCATTCCCAGACTCGAGCAACTGCTTTTTAGCTGATGTGCGGCACGCTTTATTTTCTCGTTATCCTGACTGGCGCGGGCAATGTCGATTTCATCGAGAAGCGGCAGGGCATGTTGTTTAAATAATATCAGCCATTCGTGGATCTTCTCCGCCCCCATTAAATGAGCATCTTCATTGAGTTGCGATACATCCAGCGGTTGATCGTTATTGACTTGCAGTTGGAGATAGTGCGCCAGTAATTGACCGAGCACTTCACGCGGCACCGGTTTAGGGATAATCCCGCGAAATAGCGAACTGGTACGCTGTCGCAGTGTTTCGTCAATGACATGGGCGCTAAAGCCAATCAAAACCAGCGACGGATATTGCTGTGCCAGTTGTCGGGCAAGCGTAATGCCGTCGATATCCGGCAGATCAAAATCCACCAGTGCGGCAGCAAACGGTTCACTATTTTGCAGTGTTTCTAAAGCCTGCACGGCATTGCCAACAGCAACAACCTGCGCACCACTGATGTTCAGCATCTCAACGGTAATTCGCTGGGTTAGCGGGTTATCTTCAATTAACAGCAAACGTAAACCGTCCAGACGCACCGCCTGATTGACTGTTTTTGGCACGGGTGCAGTGGCAACACGTAACGGCAAGCGTAAACAAAAACAGCTTCCAACCTCCGGCGTGCTGGTGGCGCTCAGTTCGCCGCCCATCGCCTGGGCCAGACGGCTACTGATAGTCAGCCCCAGCCCGGTGCCGCCGCGTTTGCCGCTAACCTGAACAAATGGCTGGAAGATTTCTGCCAGTTTCGCGGGATCAATACCGCAGCCGCTGTCTTCCACTTCGACCAGCCATTGTTCGCCATCAGTGCGACTACGCAGGATAATGTGCCCTTCGTCGGTGAAACGCAGGGCGTTGCTCAACAGGTTGGTGATGACCTGACGAATACGCCGCGGATCGCCCATTAACGCAGTCGGTACATCGTCGGCAATTTCTGTTGCCAGGCGAATCGGGCGACCTTTCACCCTTCCGCTCATTAATTGCAGGGTACTTTCCAGCAGCGGGCGCGGTTCAAAGGGTTCATCGCTGACCGAAACATTCTTGCCACCTGCTTCGATAGCCGAATAATCGAGAATATCGTTGAGGATGGTCAGCAACGATTCACCAGAGTCGGTAATCGCCCGCAAATCATCGCGCTGGGCGTTAAGTGCGGGGTTATCTGCCAGCAGTTGCGCGGTGCCGAGAATACCGTACAGCGGTGTGCGGATCTCATGGCTCATCGCCGCCAGAAACGCCGATTTTGCCTGGCTGGCTTTTTCTGCTTCCGCCCGTGCCTGTCGGTGTTCTATCACCAGTTCCTGCAATTCAGCTGTACGCGCTTTGACCTGCGCCGCCAGCTGTTCGCGGTGGCGATTCAGTGCATGAACACTGCTGCGAAACGCATCCATCAGCCGCCCGATGGTATCCAGTTCCCGTACGCCAGCGGTTTCCGGGAAAGGGGAGTCGATATCACCATCCAGCAAGCGTTGCAGCGCCTGCGTTTGTTCTGCAAGAGGGCGCGTGACTGAGCGATAAACCACGCGCCAGAGGATCAGAATCAGTGCGCAAAGAGAAACTAATCCCAGCAATAACAGGCTGTATTGCCCGCGTGCACTGGCTTTTTCCAGATGTGCCAGCCCGTGCTGATTACGCAGCTCAATGGTGTCGACCAGCTGACTGACTTCGCTACTAAACTGCGCGAATTGGGCGATGTTATTTTGGGCGAGAGTTTGCAGGTGATTGCTGATTTCACTGTCCTGCTGATACAGCGCCAGCAAATCGCTATATTGGCTAACGGTAGTTAACGTTGTTGCTACCTGAGTACGAACACCCGGATCTTCAATGCGTATTTGCCGACGTTGCAGAATTTTCACCGCATTATTGAGCTGCTTTTCCAGCGTTGGCGCATTTTTCTGGATCTGTTCCAGCCCCAGATTCATCACCATTTGCTGCACCCGTAGGGCGCTAAGGCGCAGTTCATTCATCTGGTTAACATACTCAAGATCGATATCAATCAGCCGATCGAGTGCACTTTCTGCGGCCTGACGCTGATGTTGTTCGATCAAATCGTAAATCCCGGCCTGGGTCGCTCCGGCGGAGGTTGCCGCATTATTCGCCTGACCTTGCGCCAGGCGTGCGATCTCATCGGCGGCGGCGACTATCTGCTGACTGAGTTGCTGTTGTTGCTGGCGCAGTTGCAAACGCTGTCCCACCAGTTCCCCTTGCTGACGTAACGAACGGGAGATCTCCTGCTCCTGTTGTTCAATAGCGGTGGTGTCAAAACCTTGTTCCCGTAACGCTTGCAGCAACGCATTAATCTTCAGGCTTTGTGCGGTGAGCATTCGCCCCTGCGCCTGCCACATCTTTTCGTTATCGGCACTGGTCAGGTTCTGCGCGGCGAAAAGTTCCCAGGCGCTGGCTTCGCTCAACTGGCGCGCCATATTCATGGTAGGAATCAATGCCTGAGTGTTGTCTTTTTCCACCAGGCTGATAAAGCGCAGGTTGTACCATCCCACCAGGGTACTGGTCAGGGTTAACAGCGCCATCAGGGCAAAGCCCATCCAGAGTCTTCGGGTCAGGGTTAAATTCACGGTCGGTGCACTTTAGGTGAAAAAGGTTGAGTCGCAAAGCAGAATGCATCTAGCATAAAGCCTTATTATTGATGAGGCTATCATGCGCGTACTGCTATTTTTACTTCTTTCCCTTTTCATGTTATCGGCATTTTCGGCTGATAACCTGTTGCGCTGGCATGATGCGCAGCATTACACGGTGCAAGCCTCTACGCCGCTTAAAGCCAAACGCGCATGGAAACTGTGCGCGCTTTATCCCAGCCTGAAAGATTCATACTGGTTATCGTTGAACTATGGTATGCAGGAGGCTGCTCGCCGCTACGGTGTGGATTTAAAAGTGCTGGAGGCAGGCGGCTACAGCCAGTTGGCTACCCAGCAAGCACAAATCGACCAATGTAAACAGTGGGGCGCAGAGGCCATTTTGCTCGGTAGTAGCACGACGTCATTTCCCGATCTGCAAAAGCAGGTAGCAAATCTGCCGGTGATCGAACTGGTGAATGCTATTGATGCTCCCCAGGTGAAAAGCCGCGTTGGTGTGCCTTGGTTTCAGATGGGCTATCAACCAGGGCGATATCTGGTGCAATGGGCGCACGGTAAACCACTGAACGTGCTGTTGATGCCCGGCCCCGATAACGCCGGGGGCAGTAAGGAGATGGTAGAGGGTTTTCGCGCAGCCATTGCCGGAAGCCCGGTACGTATTGTTGATATTGCGCTCGGTGATAACGATATTGAAATCCAGCGTAACCTGTTGCAGGAGATGCTGGAACGCCATCCAGAAATCGACGTCGTTGCCGGAACGGCCATTGCGGCAGAGGCGGCAATGGGGGAAGGGCGCAACCTGAAAACGCCGCTTACCGTGGTGTCGTTTTATCTTTCACATCAGGTGTATCGCGGGTTGAAGCGGGGAAGAGTGATTATGGCAGCCAGCGATCAAATGGTCTGGCAGGGGGAACTGGCGGTTGAGCAGGCTATCAGGCAATTACAGGGGCAATCGGTGTCTGATAATGTCAGCCCACCGATTTTAGTCATGACGCCGAAAAATGCCGACCGCGAACATATCCGTCGCTCGCTGTCACCAGGGGGATTTCGTCCGGTCTATTTTTATCAGCACACATCAGCGGCTAAGAAATAACCTTCGCCATGTTGTGTCACCAGTAAATCTGCACTGAGTTTATGGCGTAAACGACGAATTAACACATCGACGGTGCGCAGGTCAGGGTTTTCCACCCGACGCGCAGAGAGCATACGCAGCAGACGTTCACGGCTGAGAATTTCGCCGGGATTGGTCACAAACGCCACCAGCATTTCATACTCTGCGCGGGTCAGTTTAATCGGCTCTCCATCCCGCTCCAGCGTATGGCGCGACACATTCAGGCAATAACCGGCAAAGCGATAGCAGTTGTCCTGAGTGTGCGGTTGCGCCTGTCGCGCGAGGTCGATTCGCCAGAGCAAATTTTTCACTCGTACCACCAGTTCGCGCAGCTCCAGCGGTTTGGTGACGTAATCGTCTGCGCCCATTTCCAGCCCAACAATACGGTCAATCCGATCGCTGCGTCCGGTAACCAGAATAATCCCCACCGTTGAGCGTTCTCGCAGGGCGCGGGTTAACATCAGGCCATTTTCATCGGGCAAATTGATATCCAGCAGAATCAAATCCACCGGCTGATTCTGCATAATTTCCCGCAGCCCGGCACCGCTCGCCGTAACGGAAACGGTATACCCCTCCTGAGTGAAGTAAGATTGTAATCGCGCCTGGGTAACCGGCTCATCTTCAACAATAACAATGTGATGTGGCATCAGAGGGTTTTACTCATTCTGTTCATATCTGTTCATATTCTGCCGTAAGCCGTTCATCCTGACCAGTGCCGCTGTTCATATTTGCTCATTAAGATCGCTTCACTAAACCATAATTTTACAGGGGCTATTATGCGGAAACTCTGGAACGCGCTACGCCGACCCAGTGCTCGTTGGTCGGTACTGGCGCTGGTCGCTACTGGGATTGTGATTGGCATTGCGCTGATTGTATTGCCACACGTTGGGATCAAAGTCACCAGCACAACCGAATTTTGTGTCAGTTGCCACAGTATGCAACCGGTGTATGAAGAATATAAACAGTCGGTGCATTTCCAGAACGCCTCCGGCGTGCGAGCTGAATGCCATGACTGTCATATCCCGCCGGATATTCCAGGCATGGTGAAGCGCAAACTGGAAGCGAGCAACGACATTTACCAGACCTTTATTGCCCACTCCATTGATACACCTGAGAAATTTGAAGCCAAACGCGCGGAACTTGCCGAGCGTGAATGGGCGCGAATGAAAGAAAACAACTCGGCAACCTGCCGCTCCTGCCATAACTACGATGCGATGGATCATGCGAAGCAGCATCCTGAAGCGGCGCGTCAGATGAAGGTGGCAGCGAAAGATAATCAATCCTGCATCGACTGTCATAAAGGTATTGCCCACCAGTTACCGGATATGAGTAGTGGCTTCCGTAAGCAGTTCGATGAGCTGCGCGCCAGTGCTAATGATAGTGGTGACACGCTGTACTCCATTGATATTAAGCCGATTTATGCGGCGAAAGGCGATAAAGAAGCGTCTGGTTCTCTGCTGCCTGCTTCGGAAGTGAAAGTCCTTAAACGTGACGGCGACTGGCTGCAAATTGAAATCACTGGCTGGACGGAAAGTGCAGGACGTCAGCGTGTACTCACCCAATTCCCAGGTAAACGCATCTTTGTTGCCTCGATTCGTGGTGATGTGCAGCAGCAGGTGAAAACACTGGAGAAAACCACCGTTGCCGACACCAATACCGAGTGGAGCAAGTTGCAGGCCACTGCGTGGATGAAGAAAGGCGACATGGTGAACGATATCAAACCGATCTGGGCTTATGCGGATTCGCTGTACAACGGCACCTGTAACCAGTGCCACGGCGCACCGGAAATATCCCACTTTGACGCTAACGGTTGGATCGGCACGCTCAACGGCATGATTGGCTTTACCAGCCTCGATAAACGTGAAGAACGCACCTTGTTGAAATATCTGCAAATGAATGCGTCTGACACCGCAGGTAAAGCTCACGGCGATAAGAAGGAAGAAAAATAATGAACAATAACGATCTCTTTCAGGCATCACGTCGGCGTTTTCTGGCACAACTCGGCGGCTTAACCGTCGCCGGGATGCTGGGGCCGTCATTGTTAACGCCGCGCCGTGCGACTGCGGCGCAAGCGGCGACTGAGGCTGTCATCTCGAAAGAGGGCATTCTTACCGGGTCGCACTGGGGGGCTATCCGCGCGACGGTGAAGGATGGTCGCTTTGTGGCAGCAAAACCGTTCGAACTGGATAAATATCCGTCGAAAATGATCGCCGGATTGCCGGATCATGTACACAACGCGGCGCGTATTCGTTACCCGATGGTACGCGTGGACTGGCTGCGTAAGCGCCATCTGAGCGACATCTCCCAGCGCGGTGATAACCGTTTTGTGCGCGTGAGCTGGGATGAAGCCCTCGACATGTTCTATGAAGAACTGGAACGCGTACAGAAAACTCACGGGCCGAGTGCCTTGCTGACCGCCAGTGGTTGGCAATCGACGGGGATGTTCCATAACGCTTCGGGGATGCTGGCGAAAGCTATTGCCTTGCATGGTAATAGCGTTGGTACGGGCGGAGATTACTCTACCGGTGCTGCGCAGGTGATCTTGCCGCGCGTGGTTGGCTCAATGGAAGTGTATGAACAGCAAACCTCCTGGCCGCTGGTATTGCAGAACAGCAAAACCATTGTGCTGTGGGGCTCCGATTTGCTGAAAAACCAGCAAGCGAACTGGTGGTGCCCGGATCACGATGTTTATGAATATTACGAGCAGCTAAAAGCGAAAGTCGCCGCCGGTGAAATTGAGGTCATCAGCATCGATCCTGTTGTCACATCCACCCATGAGTATCTGGGGCGCGAGCATGTGAAGCACATTGCGGTTAACCCGCAAACTGACGTGCCGCTGCAACTGGCGCTGGCGTATACGCTGTACGGTGAAAACCTGTACGACAAAAACTTCCTCGCTAACTACTGTGTAGGTTTTGAGCAGTTCCTGCCGTATCTGCTGGGTGAGAAAGACGGTCAGCCGAAAGATGCCGCATGGGCTGAAAAACTGACCGGCATTGATGCCGAAACCATTCGTGGGCTGGCGCGGCAGATGGCGGCGAACAGAACGCAGATTATTGCTGGTTGGTGCGTACAGCGTATGCAGCACGGTGAACAGTGGGCGTGGATGATTGTGGTTCTGGCGGCGATGCTGGGGCAAATTGGCCTGCCGGGTGGTGGCTTCGGTTTTGGCTGGCACTATAACGGCGCAGGCACGCCGGGGCGTAAAGGCGTTATTCTGAGTGGTTTCTCCGGTTCTACGTCGATTCCGCCTGTTCACGACAACAGTGACTACAAAGGCTACAGCAGCACCATTCCGATTGCCCGTTTTATCGATGCGATCCTCGAACCGGGGAAAGTGATCAACTGGAACGGTAAATCGGTAAAACTGCCGCCGCTGAAAATGTGTATTTTTGCCGGAACTAACCCGTTCCATCGCCATCAGCAGATCAACCGCATTATTGAAGGCTGGCGCAAGCTGGAAACGGTTATCGCCATAGATAACCAGTGGACCTCAACCTGCCGCTTTGCCGATATCGTGCTGCCTGCGACCACGCAGTTTGAGCGTAACGATCTCGACCAGTACGGCAACCACTCCAATCGTGGCATCATCGCCATGAAACAGGTCGTGCCGCCGCAGTTCGAGGCGCGCAACGACTTTGATATTTTCCGCGAGCTGTGCCGCCGCTTTAATCGCGAAGAAGCCTTTACCGAAGGGCTGGACGAGATGGGCTGGCTGAAACGCATCTGGCAGGAAGGTGTACAACAAGGCAAAGGACGCGGCGTTCATCTGCCAGCGTTTGATGACTTCTGGAATAACAAAGAGTACGTCGAGTTTGACCATCCGCAGATGTTTGTTCGCCACCAGGCATTCCGCGAAGATCCGGATCTCGAACCGCTGGGCACGCCGAGTGGCCTGATTGAGATCTACTCAAAAACCATCGCCGACATGAACTACGACGATTGTCAGGGGCATCCGATGTGGTTTGAGAAAATCGAACGCTCCCACGGTGGGCCTGGCTCGCAGAAGTATCCGTTGCATCTGCAATCTGTGCATCCGGATTTCCGACTTCACTCGCAGTTATGTGAGTCGGAAACTCTGCGTCAGCAATATACCGTAGCGGGTAAAGAGCCAGTATTTATTAGCCCGCAGGATGCCAGCGCGCGCGGTATTCGTCACGGTGATGTGGTACGCGTCTTTAACGTTCGTGGTCAGGTGTTGGCTGGAGCAGTGGTTTCTGACCGTTATGCACCCGGCGTGGCGCGAATTCACGAAGGGGCATGGTACGATCCGGACAAAGGCGGCGAGCCAGGGGCGCTGTGCAAATACGGTAACCCCAACGTGTTGACCATCGACATCGGTACTTCGCAGCTGGCGCAGGCGACCAGTGCGCACACTACGCTGGTGGAAATTGAGAAGTACAACGGAACAGTGGAGCAGGTGACGGCGTTTAACGGCCCCGTGGAGATGGTGGCGCAGTGCGAATATGTTCCCGCGTCGCAGGTGAAATCATGACCACGCTGACAGCACAACAGATTGCCTGTGTTTACGCCTGGCTGGCGCAGTTGTTCTCCCGTGAACTGGACGATGAACAACTGACGCAAATCGCCAGTGCGCAGATGGCTGAATGGTTTTCGTTGCTGAAAAGCGAACCTCCGCTCACTGCGACGGTGAATGGGCTGGAAAACAGTATTGCCACTCTGACAGTACGTGACGATGCCCGTCTGGAACTGGCCGCTGACTTTTGCGGCCTGTTTCTGATGACCGACAATCAAGCGGCGCTGCCGTATGCATCGGCCTACAAACAGGACGAGCAAGAGATTAAACGCTTGTTAGTTGAGGCGGGGATGGAAACCAGCGGCAATTTCAACGAACCGGCAGATCATCTGGCGATCTATCTCGAGTTGTTGAGTCATCTGCATTTTTCGCTGGGAGAGGGGACCGTTCCTGCGCGAAGAATCGACGGTTTGCGGCAAAAAACACTGACGGCGCTGCGGCAATGGTTACCGGAATTTGTTGCGCGTTGCCATCAGTATGACCGCTTTGGTTTTTACGCAGCACTAAGCCAGTTGTTGCAGGTGTTGGTGGAGTGCGACAACCAAAAGGGATAATGCCGATTTGTAGGCCTGATAAGACGCGTTAAGCGTCGCATCAGGCATTATGGCGCAGTTGCCGGATGCGGCGAGAACGCCTTATCCGGCCTACGGGAACAGTGCTTTTTGTGGGCCTGATAAGATGCGTTAAGCGTCGTATCAGGCATTAGTGCGCAGTTGCCGGATGCGGCGAGAACGCCTTATCCGGCCTACGGGAACAGTGCTTTTTGTGGGCCTGATAAGATGCGTTAAGCGTCGCATCAGGCATTATGGCGCAGTTGCCGGATGCGGCATGAACGCCTTATCCGGCCTACGGGAACAGTGCTCTTTGTAGGCCTGATAAGACGCGTTAAGCGTCGCATCAGGCAACAAACTCACGGGTGAGCCACAAACCGGGAAAGCCGCTGGCGCAGCAGGCGGTTTTCCTGCTTCAGGTGCGCAATATCATCCATTAACGTCAGCGCCACCGCGATCCCCGGCCAGTCCAGAGCCAGTTCATGACGCAGGCGTACCGCGCGTTGCACCACAATGGCGGCATGGTCGTCAAATACCCAGGTTGTCTCCTGGATCTCACTCGGTTCAACCACCCCCAAACCGACAATTTCATTCAACTCCTCTTCAGAGATGCCGGTATGCAGGCAAAATTCGGTAATAGTAAAAGTCACCGTAACATTAGCCATTATGCTTTCCCCCAATCTTTACGTGGATCAAAAGACGACTGGGCGTCTGCCAGTTGCTGCCACAGCGCGGCAGTGTTTTCATCCGGTTTCGGCGGCATCACGATTTTCAGTACCGCATACAGATCGCCGGTCTGTTTTTTGCTCACCAGACCTTTGCCTTTAACGCGCAATCGTTGCCCGGCCTGGCTGCCAGGCGGGATAGTCAGCAAAATGCTTTCTTTCAGTGTTGGAACGGTGACTTTAGTACCCAGCGCCGCTTCCCACGGGCTAACCGGCACCACTATTTCCAGATCCTGGCCGACAATATCAAACAGCGGATGTGGCGCAATGTGAATCACCAGCCACAGGTCGCCATTTGGACCGCCGTTTTCGCCCGGCGTCCCCTGGCCTTTCAGGCGGATGCGTTGACCATTGCCGACGCCCGCCGGGATCTTCACATTCAGCGTTTTCGGGATTTCCTGTTCGATCATGCCAAAGGCGTTATAAACCGGCAGGTTATAGCTGATGGTACGCTTATGCTCAGTAAGCGTTTCTTCGAGGAAAACCGCCACTTCGATTTCAATATCGTGGCCGCGTGTGGCGGGGCGTTGACGGCTCTGGCGGGCATGCTGACCGAAAATTGACGAGAAGATATCGTCAAAATCTTCGGCGTTAAAACTCTGACCGTCGCCATGATGGAACTGACGGTTAAATTGCGGATCGTTGCGATGTTGCCACATCTGATCATACTCAGCGCGACGTTGTTCATCACTTAACACTTCCCAGGCTTCGGCGACCTCTTTGAAGCGGGCTTCGGCATCCGGTTCTTTGCTGACATCAGGATGGTATTTGCGGGCCAGTCGACGATAGGCGGTCTTGATTGTCTTGAGATCGTCCGTCGGTTTCACGCCCATGATGGCGTAATAATCCTTTAATTCCATAGCGTTATCTCGCGTAAATCAACACAAATTGAAGGAACCCCTGTAAGGTAACTCCTATAAGTGTAGGGTAATCCTCAAAATTTCATATGCCAACACAGAATATGTTATTGAAATCATCGCGGAGGGGAGGTTGCCTCAAGGTGGGAGGAACATATTTTATTTACCTCACTCCTGAACTTTTGGCTCATGCTTACAAGTTAAACAATAAGGAAAGGAATGCACAACTCGACTATTTAAATCGTTATGCAATTTAATGATAAAGACATGTGCTAAAAACCATTGCTATTAGTCTCACATTCTTTTTTTATTGGTAATGGTAACGCCGCTGATTTTCTTTATAGCTACTGATGTAATCATTAGCGGCGTAAACGAGGCCGGGGCTAATCAGGCATAGTTTGCGTCAAAACTTGCCTGTTTTTAAAGGGGAATATAGAAAAACAGGCGTTCAACGAGCCATTTTGCGAACCTGTTCCCGGAAAAATGACATATTTCTGTCACACTCTTTAATTATTGATAACAAAAGAGGTGTGAGGAATGAACAAAACGCTAATCGCCGCAACTGTGGCAGGGATAGTTTTACTCGCTTCAAATGCTCAGGCACAAACCGTACCGGAAGGCTATCAGCTACAGCAAGTCCTTATGATGAGCCGTCATAACTTACGTGCGCCGCTGGCGAACAATGGCAGTGTGCTGGAGCAGTCGACGCCGAATAAATGGCCTGAATGGGACGTCCCCGGTGGGCAGCTCACCACTAAAGGGGGCGTGCTCGAAGTGTATATGGGCCATTATATGCGTGAATGGCTGGCAGAACAGGGGATGGTGAAATCAGGGGAATGCCCGCCATCGGACACCGTTTATGCCTATGCCAATAGTCTGCAACGCACCGTCGCGACCGCGCAGTTCTTTATTACTGGCGCATTCCCTGGGTGTGATATTCCTGTTCATCACCAGGAAAAAATGGGCACTATGGACCCCACCTTTAACCCAGTGATCACCGATGATTCCGCCGCATTCAGTGAACAGGCGGTGGCGGCAATGGAGAAAGAGCTCAGCAAACTCCAGCTTACCGACAGCTACAAGCTACTGGAACAAATCGTTAACTATAAAGATTCTCCTGCGTGTAAAGAGAAGCAACAATGTTCGCTTGTAGATGGCAAAAATACCTTTAGCGCGAAGTATCAACAAGAACCGGGCGTTTCCGGGCCGCTGAAAGTCGGCAACTCGCTGGTAGATGCGTTTACTTTGCAATACTACGAAGGTTTTCCGATGGATCAGGTGGCCTGGGGAGAAATCAAATCTGACCAGCAGTGGAAGGTGTTGTCGAAGCTGAAAAACGGTTACCAGGACAGCCTGTTTACCTCACCGGAAGTGGCGCGCAATGTTGCGAAACCGCTGGTCAGTTATATCGACAAAGCCCTGGTCACCGATCGCACCAGTGCACCGAAAATCACGGTATTAGTTGGGCACGACTCCAACATTGCCTCTCTGTTAACGGCGCTGGATTTCAAACCGTATCAGTTGCATGACCAGAACGAACGCACGCCGATTGGCGGCAAAATCGTTTTCCAGCGTTGGCATGACAGCAAAGCCAATCGCGACCTGATGAAAATTGAATATGTGTACCAGAGTGCGGAACAGTTACGTAATGCCGATGCGTTAACCCTGCAGGCACCTGCGCAGCGCGTGACGCTGGAATTAAGCGGTTGCCCGATAGATGCCAACGGTTTTTGCCCAATGGATAAGTTTGATAGCGTATTGAATGAAGCGGTGAAATAACAGAAAACTCCCCCGCGTGAAGCGGGGGAGTCGCTGGTTAAACGTTTTTACGTTCGATGGTCTGTTCGCCCCAAAAAAGCGAATCTTTATCGGTCTTAGCAAAGGCTTTGACTAACACTTCATCGCTACCTTCTTCCCAAATCTTTTCCGCCATTTTTTCGTCGTACCCGGCGACTTCGAAAATGGCCTCGGCTATTTCCGGCGACGTATTGCGCAGAGATGCCCATTCACCGACGTGATGAGCTTTCGCTTCTTGAGTTGGCATGCGTATCCTCCTGTTGAAGATTAGCCGTTAAGTTTAACTGCCAGACCTGCGACATATTCCCCTTGATAACGAGCAATAGACAGTTCTTCCTGGCTGGGCTGGCGTGAACCGTCACCGCCTGCGATGGTGGTTGCGCCGTACGGCGTACCGCCGCGAACCTGTGAAACGTCAAATAATTCCTGCGCTGCGTAGCCAATGGGGACAATCACCATGCCGTGATGCGCAAGGGTCGTCCAGGTGGATGTGATGGTTTGTTCCTGACCGCCGCCAGTACCGGTGGAACTAAAGACGCTCGCCAGTTTTCCGTATAGTGCGCCGGAAGCCCACAGGCCGCCCGTCTGGTCGAGGAAGGTACGCATTTGACCGGACATGTTACCAAAGCGGGTAGGTGTACCAAAAATAATGGCGTCGTAATCGGCCAGTTCTTGCGGGGTTGCAACCGGTGCAGTTTGCGTTTTACCGCCTGCTTTTTCAAATAATTGCGGCGGCATGGTTTCCGGTACACGCTTAACGACAACTTCTGCGCCATCCACTTTGCTTGCACCCTCAGCAACTGCGCGTGCCATCGTTTCAATATGTCCGTACATGGAATAATAAAGCACCAGAACTTTAGCCATTTCTAACCACTCCTCGTGTTATCTCTATTCCGTAGCGATTCGCTACCACTTATTTAAAGATAAGACGTCCTTTTCAGAGTGCAAATTTCACAACCACTTATTTGATTTATAACAACTTTCACAAGCACGTAATTTTGTCGCAAAATGACACATTTTTATCTCATCGCGTTTTTTTAATCATAAGAGCGGCTTATGGATAATTATTGGAGATGATATCTATTCTCGCTAAGAAGCTGTTGCAGGATATTACCAAACGCGGGTCTGCCCGCGTCAGTTCACTAAGCTTAGTCCCACGTAGCGAAAATATGGCAGCCGCCATACGCCGCGTTAATTCTATGCAATATGATGTCTATACCCAGACGGAGGTCAGTAATGGCAAACCATCGAGGCGGTTCCGGCAATTTTGCAGAAGACCGCGAAAGAGCATCAGAAGCAGGTAAAAAAGGTGGACAGCACAGCGGGGGTAATTTCAAAAATGACCCGCAGCGCGCATCAGAAGCAGGTAAAAAAGGTGGCAAGAGCAGTCACGGTAAAAGCGACAACTAGCCGGGCTAATCAATGACGCATGCATTTTTGTCTGTAGCTCGTCAAAACGCCATCACCGCCGGTTACCCCGGCGGTTTTCTGTTTATGGCTCCTGATGAACAACTTCTGGCGGTGGAACGTCAACCAACCTTCTGCTTAACAACGCATTGAGTAAAATCGCGCCAAAGGTGGCTGTACCGATCCCTCCCAACGTAAAACCGCCCAGTGTGAGAGCAAAATCACCCGCACCCAGCACTAAGGTTACTGCGACCATAATCAAATTACCGTTCTGGCTTAAATCCACACTGTTTTGTACCCAGATCCGTGCGCCTGCGACGGCAATCAGCCCGAACACAACAATTGATGCACCACCAATCACCGCAGCCGGAATAGTATGGATCAGCGCGCCAAATTTCGGCGAAAAGCCCAACAGCATGGCGATGACGGCAGCGGCAACAAACACCAGCGTCGAGTAGACTTTTGTCACGGCCATCACACCGATATTCTCGGCGTAGGTGGTTACGCCGCTACCGCCGACAGAGCCAGAAAGCATCGTCGCCAGCCCATCGCCTACGAATGCCCGCCCCATATACGGGTCCATATTGCGTCCGGTCATCCCGGCGACCGCCTTGAGATGACCTAAGTTTTCCGCCACCAGAATCACCGCCACGGGCGCAATCAGCATCATTGCCTGACCATTAAAAGCAGGAGTGGAAAAATGTGGCAGACCGAACCAGGCAGCATGGCTGACGAGAGTAAAATCGACGGCTTTTCCCAGCCCTAAAACGTTGGTCATCACGCCATACAGCAGACAGGCGACAATTAATCCTACGAGAATCAATAATCGCTGGATCATGCCACGGGTAAATACGGCCACCAGCCCAATACATAGCACCGTCATTACCGCCATCCAGCTATCAAAGGCCGAAGCCGATACATTTTTCACTGCGATAGGCGCTAAGTTCAGGCCAATCGCCATCACTACCGCACCCGTCACAACCGGCGGCATTAGTCGTTCAATCCAGCGCGTACCGATTTTCATCACCACCAGGCCAATGACGGTATAAACCAGCCCACAGGCGATAATCCCGCCCAGCGCGATGCTGATATTCGGATTAATTCCCTGACCATTAAAGCCCGTCGCGGCAATCACCACGCCGACAAAAGCCGCGCTGGAACCGAGATAACTGGGCACGCGCCCGCCGGTAATAAAGAAAAACAGTAACGTGCCGATCCCCGACATTAAAATGGAAAGATTGGGATCCAGCCCCATCAGAATTGGCATTAACACCGTCGCGCCAAACATCGCCACCGCGTGTTGAACGCCCATTACTGCCGTTTGAGCAAACGGCAATCGTTCATCCGGCGCGACCACGCCGCTCTCTGTAGAGGTCGATTTTAACTGCCAGTGAGGAAAACCGAACATTGCCATCAGCTGTCTCCTTAAGGAGGTTAACAAGCAGGGCGCATCAGCGCGTGATAACTGCGATCGAACCACACCAGCCCGTAGGGTGTGGCGTGACGATGAATCGCTTCGATGGCGCAAAACAAAATGTCGTGGGTGCCGACGCTCACCACCTGGCTGATACGGCAGTCAAACGAAACCAGTGCCTCTTCCAGTTGCGGGCATCCGGTCACACCAGTCTGCCAGCGGGCGGCGGCAAAGCGGTGTTCCATGGGCGTTTTGCCGCCAAAAAGGTTTGAAAGCGACTCCTGCCCGGCGCTAAGTGTATTTACACACAGCGTTCGATTTTCATTGAATACCGGCCAGACGGACGCCCCACGATTCAGGCACACCAGTAATGTGGGCGGCGTGTCGGTCACGCTGCAGACGGCGCTGGCGGTGAACCCGGCGCGCCCGGCTGGACCGTCCGTAGTGATGATATTGACCGCCGCACCCATACAGGACATCGCATCGCGAAAGGTTTGTTGATCGACAATGTTCATTGTTTGCTCCTTACAACAGCCCGCAGGCTTCTTCAAAGGACAGACGTGGCAGGCGCGCAAAAAGTTTGCTGGAATCGCCATAGCCGATATTAATCAGCAGATTGCTCTTCAGCGTGCTGCCCGCAAAAAAGGCATCGTCAACGTATTGACGGTCAAAGCCCGACATCGGGCCGGTATCCAGCCCCAGCGCACGGCAGGCGACGATCAGATAGGCCGCCTGCATGGAACTGTTGCGAAACGCTGTTTCTTCGGCAAGTTGTGGACTGGAGGTAAACCAACTGCGGGCATCGCCGTGAGGAAACAGCTGTGGTAACCGTTCATAAAATTCACTGTCCCAGGCGACGATAGCGGTGACGGGCGCGGTCAGGGTTTTTTGCAGATTGCCGCTGGAAAGCGCCGGGCGCAGACGTTCTTTTCCTTCTGCAGTGCGGATAAACACGATCCGTGCCGGAGAACAGTTAGCAGATGTCGGCCCCCATTTCATCAGGGCATAAATCTCCCGTAACGTCTCATCGCTGACGGGGGGCTCCCGCCAGCCGTTGTGAGTGCGGGCATCGGTGAACAGGGTGCTAAGCGCACCTGGGCTAACGGCTTCGTTCATAGCAATTCCTTACAGAGCGGCTTCACGGTGATGTAACAGGCTGGCAAGCCCGTTGAGTAACAGAGCATTAAACGTTTCGGGATCGGTCACGTTGCAAGCGTGTCCGCCATAGCGCATCACCATTTTCTGGCTATCGGGCAGGGCGGCATGAAGTTCACTGGAACATGCTGTTGGCACCAGCAGATCATCACTGGCGCAGATGATTTGCACCGGGCAGCGGATACGATCCGCATGGTGACTAAAGTCAGCGCGTTTGAGGGCGTTAAGTCGACGCAGTAAATTATTTTTGCCTTGAAAATGCGCCAGTGCCAGCGCGTCTTCTGCCTCAAGGCGAGGTGCGCGGGCCGCCATCCAGTCGGCGGGATAGAGGAACAACGGCTGCGCTTCCACCCATGCCTGCGCGCCGCCGCTATGTAGTAACTGTTCGCGAACCTGAAAACAGCGGCGCGTATGGGCGTTTATTCGTAGCCAGCCGTTAACGCTGACCAGCACAGTTACCGACGCGGGATAATCCAGCGCCAGCTGCATTCCCACCAGCGCACCGAGCGCATGGCCGACCACCGCGTAACGCTCAATCCCTGCGGCTACCAGCGCCTGATGCAGTTCCGCTGCCATCTGGGCGATACTGTAATCTTCTGCCAGCGTGTCGGGATTATTGCCGGTGCCGCGCTGGTCGTAACAGACTACCTGATACTCCTGATCCAGCACCGCCAGTTGCGGTAACCAGTAACTGCCGCTACCGCCAAGACCCGAAATCAACACCACTACGGGCGCATCAGCATAAGGGGGAGGTGAGAGTGAAAGTTTCATCGCGGCCTCACTTGGCGATATGCGCAATTGTGGCGATTTCCACCAGCGCGTCAGGTTTTACCAGTCCGCACTGAATGCAGAATCGCGCCGGTTTGTCACCCGGGAAAAACTCGGCGTAGATTTCGTTAATCGCGGCGTAATTTTTCCAGTCGGTAATAAAGATGCTGTTGAAGGTCACATCCGCCATCGTGCCACCCGCCGTCTCGATGACCTTGCGGATGGTTTCCAGAACGTGGCGGGTTTGCGCCTTTGGGTCATCGGCAAACAGCACGTTGTTATGTTGATCAAAAGCCAGCGTACCGGAGACATACACCACGCCATCAGCCAGCGTGCCGGGAACGAAGGGGGCCAGCGGTGCGCTGCTGCCAGCAGGAATAATTACGGATTTTGGCATCGTTAAACTCCTTAAGCGATACGAGCAAAGGACGTGGAAGAAAGCGCGTCGCAGAACGTTTCGACGTCGCTGACCCAGCCAAAAAAGGTTTCGATATTGAACAACGCGGCTTTCTGTGCAAATTCCGGCCCCGCCTGGTGTGTTGCGTCTTCCAGCACCACGCCGAAATACTCCAGAAAAAAGCCGTCGCGTAGCGTCGATTCGACGCAGACGTTGGTAGCGATACCGGTGAAAACCAGATGGCGTATTCCACGGCTGCGCAAAATGCTGTCCAGCGGCGTATTGAAGAAACCGCTGTAGCGCGGCTTCGGCAGCACAATATCGCCAGGCTGCGGCATCAGTTCATCCACCAGTTGATAATCCCAGGAGCCTTTCGCCAGCAATTTCCCCTGCAGCTGCGGCTGATTACGCATGGTTTTCAGGGCGTTCGATTTATGAAAATTTGGTGAGCCGGGGCCGCCAGCCTCGACATACTGTTCATCCCAGCCATTTTGAAACCAGATGATCAGCATCCCTGCCGTTCGCGCTGCGGTCACGGCGGTTTGAATGTTGGCAATGACCGGGCGAGTGGTTGAGACATCAAACCCGGCGAGATCTAAGTAGCCGCCTGGCGTGGCATAGGCATTTTGCATATCCACCACGATCAGCGCAGTTTGCTGCGGATCGAAGGTAATGGCTTCCGGTCGTGCGGTTAAGGTCGTCATCATGCCACCTCCTGAGTCAGCGCAGGGAGATGGGCGCGGCACTGCATCAGTGGTTGAATGCGCTCGCCGAAGTTTTCGATTCCCGACAGAAAATCATCGAAGGTCAACAGCACGCCTTCGGCACCAGGCACGCTTGCGACTTCATCTAACATGCGCGCGACACTGGCGTAAGAACCGACTAACGTCCCCATATTGATGTTTACCGCCGAAGTGGGATCGGCCATCTGACGGACGTTGGTGTCTGTACCGGAGCGGGTATCTTTCTGACTTTGTTCGGTTAGCCAGCTTAACGCCTCTTCATCCGCGCCCGCTTTGTAGTGTTCCCATTTGGCGCGAGCGGCATTGTCGGTTTCGTCGGCAATCACCATAAACAACACATAAGAGCCAACGTCGCGTCCGGTTTGCTCTGCGGCCTGTTTCATCCGCGCAGCGGTCGGGGCGAAAGCCGTGGGTGTATTTACGCCTTTGCCGAAACAGAAGTTAAAATCGGCATACCGGGCGGAGAACGCCATGCCAGCGTCGCTTTGCCCGGCGCAGATCACTTTCATGGGGACACTCGGTTGCGGACTGACGCGACAATCATCCATAGTGAAAAAATCGCCTTTAAAATCGCTTTTCCCCGAGCCCCACAGGTCGCGCAGCACCTGAACATATTCGGTGAGATAGTCGTAACGACGGGAGAAATAGTCATCGCCAGGCCAGATCCCCATCTGCTCATACTCGGGCTTCTGCCAGCCAGTCACGAGGTTGACGCCAAAACGCCCGCCAGAGATGGAGTCGATGGTTGCGGCCATACGGGCGACGATTGCCGGAGGTAACGTTAAGGTGGCAGCTGTCGCGTATATCTGAATGCGTGAGGTGACGGCTGCCAGCCCCGCCATCAAGGTGAACGACTCAAGGTTGTGATCCCAGAACTCAGTTTTGCCGCCAAAGCCACGCAGTTTGATCATCGACAGGGCGAAATCGAAATGGTAGTGCTCCGCTTTTTGCACAATGGCTTTATTCAGTTCAAATGTCGGCATGTACTGCGGCGCGTGGGTCGAAATGAGCCAGCCGTTGTTGCCAATAGGTACGAATACGCCAATTTTCATCATCAACCTCTCTTCGTCTCGTAAAGTGAAAGTCAGACGGGGCGCTGCATCCTGCATATCCTTTTCAGCCGCGTAATGGCTTGTTTGCAAAGCGGATGCCAGTTTTTAAAAAGTGAATGTTATTAATGTGTTAATGTTAAGTTGTCTAAAATGCCTAAAAAAAAGTGGACTAAACGGTCAAAACAGTTGCACATAAAACATGCATTCGTGCGCGATGAGAGTGCAGAAGGTCGAGGCCGGGCGGGGGTTTTGCTATCCTGTTGCCAATCAACAAGAGGGGAGAGCGCATGACGCAAGGCGCAGTGAAAACAACGGGTAAGCGTTCGCGCGCAGTAAGCGCGAAGAAAAAAGCGATTCTTAGCGCAGCACTGGACACTTTTTCACAATTCGGTTTTCACGGCACAAGGCTGGAGCAGATCGCGGAGTTGGCGGGTGTTTCAAAAACCAATCTGCTGTATTACTTTCCGTCAAAAGAGGCGCTGTATATAGCCGTACTGCGGCAGATTCTCGATATCTGGCTGGCACCGTTAAAAGCGTTTCGAGAAGATTTCGCCCCGCTGGCGGCGATCAAAGAATACATCCGTCTGAAGCTGGAAGTTTCCCGCGATTATCCGCAGGCTTCGCGCCTGTTCTGTATGGAGATGCTGGCAGGTGCACCGCTGTTAATGGATGAACTGACGGGCGATTTGAAGGCATTAATTGATGAGAAATCGGCGCTCATTGCCGGTTGGGTTAAAAGCGGCAAACTCGCGCCGATTGACCCGCAGCATTTGATTTTTATGATTTGGGCTTCCACTCAACATTACGCCGATTTTGCCCCTCAGGTGGAGGCGGTGACAGGCGCGACGTTGCGCGATGAGGTGTTTTTCAATCAAACGGTTGAAAACGTGCAGCGGATTATTATTGAGGGGATTCGACCACGTTAAAGATGCCGGAGGAGGTTGTAACATCCTCCGGCTACCTGTTTAACCGATCGTCATTAAACTGGCGTTACCGCCAGCAGCAGCGGTATTCACACTCAGCGAACGCTCGATATACAGCCGTTCCAGAAGGATATTGCTTTCGCCACGGGCAAAACCCTGCACCGAAACAATTGCACCATCCCGTGCGGCAACGGCTTCACACAATGCGCGAAGCTGATCCGAATCACCGTGGAAGATCACCGCATCAAATGGTTGAGCGGTTATATTTTCCGCTTTCGCCAGTTGAATACGTTCGCTGACTGCCGATGGCAATGCCTTCACTAACTGACGATGCAGCGCATCATCCGGCCACAGCACCTGGCTACCCACCGCCAGCACGGCGGCGAGCTGAGTCAGCGCATCCTGTTCATCATCCGCAATACACAACACGCGCTCACGCGGCAGCAGCGTCCAGGTGTTGCGTTCACCCGTCGGCCCTGGCAACAATCGTTGTGTTCCTGCCTGCGCCAACTCGCCATATTGCGTACATAACGCCTGCAATTCTGGACGGTTTGCCGCCCATTCCCGCAGTGCATTTAGCGGCTGAGTCAATGCGGCTTTCAACTGCGCATCGACCGGATACTCCGCATCCTGACGCGCGAGCGTCACCGCCAGCGCACTTTCCGGGCGATTCGCCAGCAGACGGTAGAGATAGAGCGGACCGCCTGCTTTCGGCCCGGTACCGGACAACCCTTCGCCGCCGAACGGTTGCACCCCAACCACCGCGCCCACCATATTACGGTTAACGTACAGATTACCGACCTGGGCCGAGCCAGTGACCTGGGCAATGGTTTCATCAATACGCGTATGAACGCCAAGCGTCAGACCATAGCCGGAAGCGTTAATCTGCTCGATCAGCTCTGGGAGCTGGTTACGGTTGTAACGCACCACATGCAGCACCGGACCAAAGACCTCTTTTTGTAATTCGGCAAAGTCATCCAGTTCGATCAGCGTCGGAGCGACAAAGGTGCCGCTTTGCCATTCACGGGCATCTTCGCTGTTTTCCCGCACCGCCTGGAACACCTGGCGGCCTTTACTACGCATGGTCTGAATATGACGCTCGATATTGGCTTTCGCTTCGCTATCAATCACCGGACCGATATCGGTGGTCAGGCGACCCGGATTACCCATCCGGCATTCGGCCATTGCGCCGCGCAGCATTTTCAGCGTGTGGTCGGCAATCTCATCTTGCAGGCACAGCACGCGCAGTGCCGAACAACGCTGACCTGCACTGTCGAACGCCGAGGCCAGCACATCTATTACGACTTGTTCGGTCAGTGCTGAAGAATCGACAATCATCGCGTTCATGCCGCCGGTTTCCGCAATGAGCGGAATTGGGCGACCCTGAGCGTCCAGGCGGCTGGCGATATTGCGTTGCAGTAACGTAGCGACTTCGGTTGAACCGGTAAACATCACCCCGCGCACGCGTTCATCACCCGTCAGTTGCGCGCCCACGGTTTCACCCCGACCTGGCAGCAATTGCACCACGCCTGGCGGTACACCCGCTTCCAGCAAAATGGCGATCCCTTGCGCGGCAATCAGCGGCGTTTGTTCTGCCGGTTTTGCCAGCACGCTGTTACCTGCCGCCAGTGCGGCAGCGATCTGCCCGGTGAAAATAGCCAGCGGGAAGTTCCACGGACTGATACATACCACAGGCCCTAATGGACGGTGGGTTTCGTTAGCGAAATCATCCCGCACCTGTCCGGCATAGTAGTGGAGAAAATCGACCGCTTCGCGCACTTCGGCAATGGCGTTACTGAAGGTTTTTCCGGCTTCACGCACCAGAATACCAATCAGTTGCTGCATCTGGCTTTCCATTAGCACGGCAGCGCGATGCAAAATCGCCGCGCGTTCAGCCGGAGGAGTGGCAAACCAGATTGGCGCGTTATTAACCGCACTTTCCAGCGCCTGTTCTACTTCACGCGGCGTGGCTTCACGCACATAGCCCACAATATCTTTCGGTTCCGCAGGGTTAATAACGGGCGACATCTCACCAGCCGCGACCGATTGTTCCAGCATTGGCAAGGCCTGCCATTTTTGCAGTGCACTATTGAGCAGGGCAGAGGAGAGCGAGGCCAGACGGTGTTCGTTAGCGAGATCCAGCCCTGCCGAGTTGTCGCGCCCGTGACCGTAAAGATCGCGCGGCAGGGGAATTTTCGGATGCGGTAATCCAGTTTGCCCTTCCTGTTGCGCCAGTTTTTCTACAGCAGTGACTGGATCGGCGACCAGTTCATCCAGTGGCAAAGAGGTGTCGGCAATACGGTTAACAAACGAGGTGTTAGCACCGTTTTCCAGCAGGCGGCGCACCAGATATGCCAGCAGCGTTTCATGTGTACCGACCGGAGCATAAATACGACACGGACGGTTAAGTTTGCCGTCGGCAACTTTCCCGGTGACCTGCTCATACAGTGGCTCGCCCATACCATGCAGGCACTGGAACTCGTACTGACCCGGGTAGTAGTTTTGACCCGCCAGTTGATAAATTGCCGCCAGCGTATGGGCGTTGTGCGTCGCGAACTGCGGGTAGATTAGATTTGGCACCGCCAGCAGTTTTTTCGCACAGGCAAGATAAGAAACGTCGGTATACACCTTGCGGGTATAAACCGGATAACCTTCAAGGCCGTCCATCTGTGCACGCTTGATTTCACTATCCCAGTACGCGCCTTTCACCAGGCGAATCATCAGACGGCGACGGCTGCGGGTGGCGAGATCAATCAGGTAATCGATCACCAACGGGCAGCGTTTTTGATAAGCCTGAATAACAAAACCGATGCCGTTCCAGCCTGCCAGTTCAGGCTCGAAACAGAGTTTTTCCAGCAGATCGAGGGAGATCTCCAGACGATCGGCCTCTTCGGCATCGATGTTAATACCAATATCGTACTGACGCGCCAGCAGGGTGAGTGATTTCAGACGCGGGTAAAGCTCTTCCATTACCCGGTCATACTGGGCGCGGCTATAACGCGGATGTAGCGCCGACAGCTTGATTGAAATGCCCGGACCTTCATAGATGCCACGACCGTTAGACGCTTTACCAATGGCGTGAATCGCCTGCTGATAGGAAACCATATACGCTTGTGCATCTGCGGCAGTCAGTGCGGCTTCGCCCAGCATATCGTAAGAGTAACGGAAACCTTTCTCTTCCAGTTTGCGGGCATTGGCTAACGCTTCCGCGATGGTTTCGCCCGTGACGAACTGCTCGCCCATCAGGCGCATCGCCATATCCACACCTTTGCGGATCAGCGGTTCACCGCTCTTACCGATAATGCGGTTCAGCGAGCGGGAGAGGCTGGCTTCGTTATGGGTGGAAACCAGTTTGCCGGTAAACAGCAGCCCCCAGGTAGCGGCATTAACAAACAGGGACGGGCTACGACCAATGTGTGACTGCCAGTTACCGTTACTGATTTTGTCGCGAATTAACGCGTCACGGGTGGCTTTGTCGGGAATACGCAACAACGCTTCCGCCAGACACATCAGCGCCACGCCTTCCTGCGATGACAACGAAAACTCCTGCAATAACCCCTGAACCATACCTGCGCGACCACTGGCGTTTTTTTGATTACGCAGTTTATCGGCCAGTTGATACGCCAGTTTGTGCGCCTGTTCAGCTACTGGCTGCGGCAGGCGAGCTTGTTCCAGCAGCATAGAAACCGCTTCGGTTTCCGGGCGGCGATAGGCGGCGGTGATGGCGGCGCGGGAAACCGACTGGGGCAATATTTGCTCGGCAAAGTCGAGGAAAGGCTGGTGTGGTTCCTCTGCCGGAGTCGGTGCTTCATCGCTCTCATTGGCCGCGCCAGAAAGCAGCGCTGGTAGCTCCGGGAGAGTATCGCTGTTTTCCAGTTGTTCAAGATAAGAAAAAATCGCCTGTTTAATTAACCAGTGTGGTGTGCGATCGATACGTGTCGCGGCAGACTTAATACGCTCACGCGTCGCGTCGTCCAGCTTAACCCCCATGGTGGTGGTTCCCATGCCATTACTCCTGTTGTTCTGAAAGGTGCAACTTAACGTTATCGTGAAATATCCATGATGTTGCAACTTTGTGCAACCGTGTTAAATGTGACCTGCGTAGCAAGCTTAAAAATGAATGAAATGTTAATAAACGAAATCGATATGACAGGGATTAAAAAAATAACTCAGACTTTTTCTCTGCGGCAGTTAACATTTTTGAAAGGTGCAACCGCAAAAAATGTGAGAGAGTGCAACCTGATGAAAAATAGTGTCGCTGAGCACTAAAATTTAATGTAAATGGTGTGTTAAATCGATTGTGAATAACCAGCGCTTCCGGCAGGATACGGTCGCCCTGGTAAAACATAAACTCTGTTACCCCGTTCCGGTGGCAGATATAACGGCAAGTTTCGACATTGCCGATAATAATTTTTTGGAGACTTTAGATGGCTATTAGCACACCGATGTTGGTGACATTTTGTGTCTATATCTTTGGCATGATATTGATTGGGTTTATCGCCTGGCGATCAACGAAAAACTTCGACGACTATATTCTGGGCGGTCGTAGTCTTGGGCCATTCGTGACGGCATTATCGGCGGGTGCGTCGGATATGAGCGGCTGGCTGTTAATGGGGTTGCCAGGCGCTGTTTTTCTTTCCGGGATTTCCGAAAGCTGGATCGCCATTGGTCTGACATTAGGCGCGTGGATCAACTGGAAGCTGGTGGCCGGGCGGTTGCGTGTGCATACCGAATACAACAATAACGCCTTAACATTGCCGGATTATTTCACCGGGCGCTTTGAAGATAAAAGCCGCATTTTGCGCATTATCTCCGCGCTGGTTATTTTGCTGTTCTTCACCATTTATTGCGCTTCGGGCATTGTGGCAGGCGCGCGTCTGTTTGAAAGTACCTTTGGCATGAGCTACGAAACGGCTCTGTGGGCGGGGGCTGCGGCGACGATCCTTTACACCTTTATTGGCGGTTTCCTCGCGGTGAGCTGGACTGACACTGTACAGGCCAGCCTGATGATTTTTGCCCTGATCCTGACGCCGGTTATCGTGATCATTAGCGTCGGTGGGTTTGGCGACTCGCTGGAAGTAATCAAACAAAAGAGCATCGAAAACGTGGATATGCTCAAAGGGTTGAATTTTGTCGCCATTATCTCGCTGATGGGGTGGGGGCTGGGTTACTTCGGGCAGCCGCACATCCTGGCGCGTTTTATGGCGGCAGATTCTCACCACAGCATTGTCCATGCGCGTCGTATCAGTATGACCTGGATGATCCTCTGCCTGGCAGGGGCGGTGGCTGTCGGCTTCTTTGGTATCGCTTACTTTAACGAGCACCCGGCGGTAGCAGGTGCGGTAAACCAGAACGCTGAACGCGTGTTTATTGAACTGGCGCAAATTCTGTTTAACCCGTGGATTGCCGGGATTTTGCTGTCGGCGATTCTGGCGGCGGTAATGTCAACGTTAAGTTGCCAGCTGCTGGTATGTTCCAGTGCGATTACCGAAGATTTATACAAAGCGTTTCTGCGTAAACAGGCCAGCCAGAAAGAGCTGGTGTGGGTAGGGCGAGTGATGGTGCTGGTGGTGGCGCTGGTGGCGATTGCGCTGGCGGCAAACCCGGAAAACCGCGTGCTGGGCTTAGTGAGCTACGCGTGGGCAGGCTTTGGCGCAGCGTTTGGTCCGGTGGTGCTGTTCTCGGTGATGTGGTCACGCATGACGCGCAACGGTGCGCTGGCGGGGATGATCATCGGTGCGCTGACGGTTATCGTCTGGAAACAGTTCGGTTGGCTGGGTCTGTACGAAATTATTCCGGGCTTTATCTTCGGCAGTATCGGGATTGTAGTGTTTAGTTTGCTGGGTAAAGCGCCGTCAGCGGCGATGCAAAAACGCTTTGCCGAGGCCGATGCGCACTATCATTCGGCTCCGCCGTCACGGTTGCAGGAAGGGTAAGGGAAGGCGTTTTACCGGAAATTTCACGTCATAACAGGAAGCAGGCAGAGGGCAATCAGTGATTGCCCTCTGCGTTTTTTCTCAAAATATTTTTACATCTTCTCATCATTATCACTACATTCCACTTGTATTTTTCTTCATCGTAATGATAATCGCTATCACTGCGATTTACTTTTCTTTGCATAGATTGACTCAGAAAAACGTTTAAGGGTGGGTGGCATGTTTGTTCCGTTTCTCATTATGTTGCGCGAAGGACTTGAAGCCGCGCTGATTGTCAGTTTGATTGCCAGCTATCTTAAGCGTACCCAGCGAGGCCGATGGATTGGTGTAATGTGGATTGGCGTGTTGCTTGCCGCTGCGTTGTGCCTGGGCTTGGGTATCTTCATTAACGAAACCACCGGCGAATTTCCGCAAAAAGAACAGGAACTGTTTGAAGGTATCGTGGCGGTGATCGCCGTGGTGATCCTTACCTGGATGGTTTTCTGGATGCGCAAAGTGTCGCGCAACGTCAAAGTACAACTGGAGCAGGCAGTCGATAGCGCATTGCAGCGTGGAAATCATCATGGCTGGGCGCTGGTGATGATGGTCTTTTTTGCCGTTGCAAGGGAGGGGCTGGAGTCGGTCTTTTTCCTGCTGGCGGCGTTTCAACAAGATGTCGGGATCTGGCCGCCGCTGGGTGCAATGCTCGGTCTTGCTACAGCCGTGGTGCTCGGCTTCCTGCTCTACTGGGGCGGTATTCGCCTCAATCTTGGTGCATTTTTTAAATGGACCAGCCTGTTTATTCTCTTCGTCGCCGCAGGGCTGGCAGCTGGTGCTATTCGCGCATTTCATGAAGCCGGATTGTGGAACCACTTTCAGGAAATCGCCTTCGATATGAGCGCGGTGCTCTCAACTCACTCGCTGTTTGGCACACTGATGGAAGGGATTTTTGGCTATCAGGAAGCACCGAGCGTCAGCGAAGTCGCCGTCTGGTTTATTTATCTCATCCCGGCGCTGGTGGCATTTGTTCTGCCACCACGCGCAGGGGCGACTGCGTCCCGCTCCGTGTAGCAAATACGACGCAAACTCTTGCTTAGTTACAACATACTTTAAAGGGATAGTCTCGTCATGACCATTAACTTCCGCCGTAACGCATTGCAGTTGAGCGTGGCTGCGCTGTTCTCTTCTGCTTTTATGGCTAACGCCGCTGATATTCCGCAAGTCAAAGTGACCGTGACGGATAAGCAGTGCGAGCCGATGACCATTACGGTTAACGCCGGGAAAACACAGTTCATTATTCAGAACCACAGCCAGAAGGCGCTGGAGTGGGAGATCCTCAAAGGCGTGATGGTGGTGGAAGAGCGGGAAAATATCGCCCCTGGTTTTAGCCAGAAAATGACGGCGAATTTACAGCCTGGCGAATACGATATGACCTGCGGTCTGCTGACTAACCCGAAAGGGAAGTTGATCGTCAAAGGTGAAGCAACGGCGGATGCGGCGCAAAGTGATGCGCTGTTAAGTCTTGGTGGTGCAATTACTGCATATAAAGCGTATGTCATGGCGGAAACCACGCAACTGGTGACCGACACCAAAGCCTTTACCGACGCTATTAAAGCAGGCGATATCGAAAAAGCGAAAGCACTGTATGCGCCGACGCGCCAGCACTATGAGCGCATCGAACCGATTGCTGAACTGTTCTCCGATCTGGATGGCAGCATTGACGCCCGTGAAGATGATTACGAGCAAAAATCCGCCGATCCGAAATTCACCGGTTTCCACCGTCTGGAAAAAGCATTGTTTGGCGATAACACCACCAAAGGGATGGATAAGTATGCTGACCAGCTTTATACCGATGTGGTCGATTTGCAAAAACGCATCAGTGAACTGGCTTTCCCTCCTTCAAAAGTGGTCGGCGGTGCAGCCGGACTGATTGAGGAAGTGGCAGCCAGCAAAATCAGCGGTGAAGAAGATCGCTACAGCCACACCGATCTGTGGGATTTCCAGGCTAACGTTGAAGGCTCGCAGAAAATTGTCGATCTGCTGCGTCCACAACTACAAAAAGCGAATCCGGAACTGTTGGCAAAAGTCGATGCCAACTTCAAAAAGGTCGATACCATTCTGGCGAAATACCGTACTAAAGACGGTTTTGAAAATTACGACAAACTGACCGATGCTGACCGGAATGCACTGAAAGGACCGATTACTGCGCTGGCGGAAGATCTGGCGCAACTTCGCGGTGTGCTGGGGCTGGACTAAGCGTTATGCAGTATGAAGATGAAAACGGCGTGAATGAACCGTCACGCCGACGTTTACTGAAAGGGATTGGTGCGCTGGCGCTGGCGGGAAGTTGTCCGGTCGCTCATGCACAAAAAACGCAAAGTGCGCCGGGGACGCTTTCACCGGATGCACGCAATGAGAAACAGCCGTTTTATGGTGAGCATCAGGCAGGGATCCTGACACCACAACAGGCTGCAATGATGCTGGTGGCGTTTGATGTGCTTGCCAGCGATAAAGCCGATCTTGAACGGTTGTTTCGCTTGTTGACTCAGCGTTTTGCTTTTCTGACTCAGGGCGGAGCGGCACCAGAAACGCCAAATCCGCGCCTGCCACCACTCGATTCCGGCATTCTTGGCGGCTACATTGCGCCCGATAATCTCACCATCACGTTATCGGTGGGTCACTCATTGTTTGATGAGCGCTTTGGCCTTGCGCCACAGATGCCAAAAAAGTTGCAGAAGATGACGCGTTTCCCTAACGACTCGCTGGATGCGGCGTTATGTCATGGTGATGTGTTGCTACAAATTTGCGCCAACACCCAGGACACGGTGATCCATGCGCTGCGCGATATCATCAAACACACGCCGGATTTGCTCAGCGTGCGCTGGAAGCGGGAAGGGTTTATTTCCGACCACGCAGCGCGTAGTAAAGGCAAAGAGACGCCGATAAATTTGCTGGGCTTTAAAGACGGCACCGCCAATCCCGATAGCCAGAATGCGAAGTTGATGCAAAAAGTGGTGTGGGTGACGGCAGATCAGCAGGAGCCTGCGTGGACAATCGGTGGCAGCTATCAGGCAGTACGCTTGATTCAGTTTCGAGTGGAATTTTGGGACAGAACGCCGCTGAAAGAGCAGCAGACGATATTTGGTCGTGATAAGCAAACCGGTGCGCCGCTGGGCATGCTGCATGAGCATGATGTTCCCGATTACGCTAGCGATCCGGAAGGGAAGGTGATTGCGCTGGACAGCCATATCCGGCTGGCGAATCCCCGCACGGCGGAGAGCGAGTCCAGCCTGATGCTGCGTCGTGGCTACAGTTATTCGTTGGGCGTCACCAATTCCGGGCAACTCGATATGGGGCTACTGTTTGTCTGCTACCAACACGATCTGGAAAAGGGCTTCCTGACAGTACAAAAAAGGTTGAATGGCGAGGCGCTGGAGGAATATGTCAAACCTATCGGTGGCGGCTATTTCTTTGCGCTGCCGGGTGTGAAGGACGCGAACGATTATCTCGGAAGCGCATTATTGCGGGTTTAATGTTTTTAGGCGGATAAGGCGTTTACGCCGCACCAGGCGTTCGTACACTGATGCGACGCTTGCGCGTCTTATCATGCCTACAATCGGTGCGGGTCGGTAGGCCGGATAAGGCGTTCACGCCGCATCCGGCAAGCTTTTACCAGTACTGCGAATCCTGCTGAAAGCACACAGCTTTTTTCATCACTGTCATCACTCTGTCATCTTTCCAGTAGAAACTAATGTCACTGAAATGGTGTTTTATAGTTAAATATAAGTGAATATATTGTTGCAATGAATGCGAAATCTGTTGTACTTATTAAGTAGCAGCGGAAGTTCCCGGCAGTGATAGTCAGTCACTATGGAGATCGCGGATGGTAACGTCCTGTACTGGACATGTTTTAGATAATCAGCGCGCCACCACTCGCGGAGATTTCTCCTCCGGTAGTCATCTCGTCACTTTGTATTTTCAACCTCATCCTTTCTTTTCATGTGTTACCGACGCCGTAAACGGTGCGCGTAGCCGTTTTTCGGCATTTTATCCAAAAGCAAACTATGGCTTACAAGGAAGCCAACCCTCTGATGTTCGTGCGCATAATCGCGCTGCCAACGGCGCGTGTGATGAATACAAACAACTCAAGGTGCTCTCCATGGGAAGACAAAAAGCAGTGATCAAAGCTCGTCGCGAGGCAAAACGTGTGCTGAGACGGGATTCGCGCAGCCATAAGCAGCGTGAAGAAGAATCGGTCACCTCGCTTGTGCAGATGAGCGGCGTAGAAGCCATTGGTATGGCCCGCGACAGTCGCGATACCTCGCCCATCCTCGCGCGAAATGAAGCGCAATTGCACTATCTGAAGGCTATTGAGAGTAAGCAGCTGATATTTGCCACGGGCGAAGCCGGGTGCGGAAAAACCTGGATCAGCGCAGCAAAAGCGGCAGAGGCCCTGATACATAAGGATGTCGACAGGATTATCGTTACCCGTCCAGTTCTGCAAGCCGATGAAGATCTTGGTTTCTTACCTGGTGATATCGCAGAAAAGTTTGCTCCCTATTTTCGCCCGGTCTACGACGTGCTGGTCCGTCGCTTAGGGGCTTCCTTTATGCAGTACTGCCTGCGACCGGAAATAGGGAAGGTGGAAATTGCGCCGTTCGCCTATATGCGTGGACGTACCTTTGAAAATGCAGTCGTCATTCTTGACGAGGCGCAGAATGTGACTGCCGCGCAAATGAAAATGTTTTTAACCCGCCTCGGGGAGAACGTGACGGTTATCGTCAACGGTGATATCACGCAATGCGATTTGCCTCGCGGCGTGCGCTCCGGATTAAGTGACGCGCTGGAACGTTTCGAAGAGGATGAAATGGTCGGGATCGTCCGATTCGGTAAAGAGGATTGCGTACGTTCGGCACTTTGCCAACGTACGCTACATGCATACAGTTAAGTGTATTATCGGTGCAGAGCCCGGGCGAACCGGGCTTTGTTTTGGGTGTTTATACCCGGACTAGCGTTTTTTCTGAAACCACCATTTTTATTTGTCCCTGACTGGTGAAGTGTACGCTCATCCTGTGGCTTTTTTGTAGTTGCTGATAAAGCTCATCAGGTATTGCTAAGCTCTCTGCATATTCTTGCGGCGTATATTGGTATGCTGCATGATGCTGCTGTTTTTTAAAACGCAGCTTATTGTACAATGCCCAGACGATTAACACGACGGCATTCGCCACTGCCAGCAAAAAATAGAACTGAAGTCGGCTTCTGGCCTCGCTTTGCCAGTAATAACCCGTCAGCAGATCAATGGCGAATAAGAATATGAACAAAGCAAATAATGTCCACAAGATGGTTGTGGCAACATAATCAACCAGTAAACGTACTGGCGATTGTCGGGTCGTAATAATTAGATTGTTCATATTAACCTCTCAGAATCCCACGATCGGGACTTACCCAACGAGCGCGTTGTTTTTTAGGCATCAACATGACACGTGTAAATGATACCAATGTCGTTGCCAGGCTTAGCATCCAGAAAATAACCGGAAACCAAATAATCCAGAAAAGCGATGAAGCCAGATTGTGCTCATAGCGATTCTCAATTACCAGACTGACAATAAATTGCAGTAAACATAACGTGCACAATAATATTCCGGCAGTATGTGTCGCTGCGATATGTGTCAATTCAATATTTAACGGTACACCTGCAAGTTGGACTGCGTAAATAATGAAACCGACCAGGCAGGTAAAGGCCCATATTGTCGTCAGGCAGTATTCAAAAAACAGTGGCCACATTCGAAAGTTTTCTTTTCGCCACAACCTTGTCATATTTTTGAGGAATACTTCTGCACCGCCCTGAGCCCAGCGCAGGCGCTGTTTCCACAGCCCTTTTAACGTTTCAGGCATTAATATCCAGCACAGCGCCCGTGGCTCGTAAAAAATCGTCCACTGATTCAACTGCAGCTTCCAGCTAATATCAATATCTTCGGTGATCATATCGTCACTCCAGTAACCCACTTCTGCCAGGGCGCTGCGACGAAATGCGGCAATAACACCGGAAACGGTAAATACGTTTCCATAGATACGCTGGGTCCGCTTGATCAAACCAATAATTGAGGAATACTCGCCAACCTGAATTTTACCCACCAGGGTAGAACGTGTGCGAATACGAGGATTACCGGTTACGGCACCCACACGTGGGTTGTACAACATCGGTTCCACAATATATGCCGCTGCATCGCGGTCTAATAACGCGTCGCCATCAATGCACACCAGATATTCACTTTTCGCCGCGGCAGCTCCGGTTTTAAGCGCAATGGCTTTCCCCTGGTTTTGCGCCAGATGAATGACCCGCAGACGGGGAATTTGTGCAGCCATGTGATCCAGGATGGCACGGGTTTTGTCTGTTGAACCATCATTTACGGCAATAACTTCAATGTTCTCATAACGCTGTGCTAAAGCGGCATGTATAGTTTCCTCAACGTTTTTCTCCTCATTAAAACAGGGAATGATAATGGAGATAGATGGATTATCTTTCAACTGGGGGGCTGGTGCGTTTTCTCCCCACGGCCAGTGGCGTTCACGATAGACCCAGAAATAGACGCCGCCAATAATCCACATAATGGACATAAAAAACGGCCAGAAGAAAACGAACCTCATCATCAGTTCACCAGAGTGAAAGTACGCTACGCATAGAGGTATGCATAACACCAGACATAATATAAAAAACGATACGATGCGATTAATCATTTTTCGGATACCAGGCTGTTGAAAACTCAGGACGAATAACGTCTATTTCAGGTTGGTTATGCAGAAAATTGTCGGGATAATAACCATAATTTTTCACTCCATTCAGTTGTAATAGGCTCATCCAGTGAGCGAGTTGTTGTGAAGAAATAGCCTGATGCTGACCATTTTTCTGCCAGTTTTGTGCCTGTAATTCTAAAATTGATTTGTCTTTAGCCTGCGGGATGCTTTTCATCTGATTGGTCAATTGTGTTAACCATTGATCAGCCGATTTTTCTGTGACGCCTTCCATATAAGGCATAGCCATAATAGCGGTCCAGTCATAGCTTTTTAGGAAATCAGCATAATTCTGTGCAAACCAGGCTTCACTTTCAGGTTGTATTACCGGAAGTGCAAAAATATTTCGTGCAGTTTTAACATGTGGACCACGAATGGCTTTTACGCGCGCACTAAGTTCTAAAGTGAAGTCAGTTAACGCACGACTTTTAAAGCGGGTCCACTGTTTAAATTGCTCCGGGTTTTGTCGAATTTCGCTCAGACTCCCGCTAAAGCCAGCTTGCTGATAAGCCGCGATAGCCGCTGCACTGGCATCTTCATAATCTGAAAGCAAAGCATCATCGTGGAACAATATGCCATCAAAAGCAGCATGTCCGGCAAGATCATCATATAACATGCCAACTTGTGCTCTGACCCTGTCATCGAAAGGAGAGAGACGGCGGTATTGTTCAGGATGAATTTGTGCTTTTTTCTCCCCAGTTGGTAAGTATTTTACTCGCGTTAATGTGGGATCTAAATCCCAGCTTAATACCGGCATCCACGCATAGATGTTTACACCTGAGCGGGTACGCAATTGCCAGGCAACCCGACTAAAAATATCTGCTTTCATTGGTAGCAAACGATTTGGAAACCAGACCTCTTTAACCAGCCCATCACCATCGGGATCAGCAAATGCTTGTAAATACACGGTAGATATTTGCATATCTTTTACCCGCTGAATTAGCACATCAATATTGCGATCCATTTGCTGGCGGTTTTCGTCATAAATGTAATCAAGATCGATATGCATTACCCGTTGTAGTGGTTTTTCCTGTACGGTAATAATTTGCTGGGCAAACTCTTTTAATGAGGGATTATTGGCGATTAATACTCGCGGAATGGAATCTAATTGCGACGCATTTGCCAAACCTGATTCAAGGGTGAAGAACATGTCATAACCGAGTTTTTTTAATTCCGCGATTGCTATGCCATTCGCTTCGCCATAAGGCCAAACAAAAACGTGTGGATTTACCTCAGCCTTTGTACGCAGGTATTCCGTCATTTTTACAGCATCCAGACGAATTCTTTCCCGGTATTCTGCTGCGGTTTCATACCGTGCATGGTCAGTAAAATATGCACGATTTACATATGCAGGTAATAAGCTGCCGGTGGCATTAGCCTGAATACCGTAGTGAGAATCCCATGTATGAGAAGCGACCGCAACGAGCCGGGAACGCGCAACTTCTCGCACTTGTTGCCACGTGGCAAAATATTCTCGACTGACCATCTCATCACCAAATTTCACTTGTTTATCCGCTGGAGTATCGACCCAACTGCCGACGGGAGCCCATACAGCCGGCCACTGGAAGGCCTGAAGAATTGGGAAGACACGGGTATAAAAACTCTGGTAGCCGTCATCAAAAGTCAGCACTACTGCTTTTTCCGGTAGCGGTTTTCCTCCTTGATGTGCTTCACGAATTTGAGCAATACTGACCGGTTGATAACCGTTCTCGCGCAGCCAGGCAAATTGTTCACGCAGTGCTGATGTCCGCACTGACATAAAACGCTGGTCGGCAGCTTCGTCTTCAACGTTATGCCATGAAATCGCCACAAAACCATTATGCGGCCACGGTTGCTCGGCGAGTAAAGATTCGCGATCCTGTGGCGGTATAAATGATGTTCTTGACTGGCTAATGCACGCAGTGAGCATAATTATACTCACCAGCATCAGGATATATTTATTTCCATTACGTAACATATTTATCCTTAAAATCTGAATGTCATATCGAATTCAACGTATAAGTTGTGTTCTCTGTCACCGTCATAAGGTCGTTTTTCCCAGCGTAGCGTTGCGCCAGCATCAATCACGTCATTCCAGCTAATACGTTGCCCGTAGCCGAGTTGGGTGACGACATCCGTGCCATAATGTTTTTGCCAGGAGGCACCAACACCTGCGCTGAAGATTTGCTCCCAGCTATTTTCATAGCTTCGCCATAACAAATGACTTGCCTCAAATGCCGGAACAATATCGAACGTTTTTATAGGGTTGTAGTATGGAGTGTCGTGTTCTGTATTTTGTTCGTAATACAGATTGGGTAGGAAATCGACAATCAAATATGGTGAAGACCAGATGCGTTCCTGACCCTCAAGTGAGACTTCCTGACGCTGGTTACTGTCGGAAAAATCAGTGAAAGCCCAGGAGACACCGTACTTACGCCGCTCATTTTGATACCAGCGAACATAAGCCTGAGCACTGTTGCCTGTAACACCATTTTTCATTGCCCGTAATGGAACGCGGTGAGAGAGGCGTTCCAGTTGCGAACCAATACGCCAGTTATCATTAAAATCATACCAGCCAGACAGGCGCGCGCCGGGTTTATGCTCATGATTGAAAACGCGTTCAGCGTACTCCGCCTCGAGCCAGATATTACGTGACCGCCACTCAACACCCGCCAGCCAGTCGCGAACAATCCCTTTTCCTTCGCTAAATTGTCCATCGGCATAACCGAATCCAGCAAAACCGCGCCAGTTATCCTTCAGCGGTGGTGAATAAACGATGGTGGTTAAGTCGACATCATGTTTACCACTATCCGGGCCTTCGGCATCAATTCCTGTTGAACCAGCTATACGAAGCTCTGCAAGATTATGTACATCAACCGCACGTTTTAAACGTACAACGCCGGGATCTTGCGGTTCACGTTCGACAACATCGTGCGTTAAGACAGCTGTCTGCTGCCATTCTTGTAACGTTAATGCTGTCCATGCTTGTTCAACCTCCAGATTAATATTACGTGGCTCGATCACTTCTGCTTTTTTTAATTCATTTTCTGCTGCACGAGGCCAACCGCGGGCTTGTAACACACTCGCGTAATCAATGCGCAGTCCCTGATTTCCTGGTGCGTTATAAGCAAGCTCTCTGGCTATCATTTCAGCCTGAGGAAGATCATTACTATATTTTGCTACGGTTGAGAGAAACGAATGCCCCTGTAACCAGGTATCATTCGGGATGCTCGTAGGCGTGCCCATTAACCGAAGGAAAGGCGGCGAAGTATTAATGGTATGTTGGGTGACAGTTAGCGCGCCGGGATAATTTTCACTCTCCAGGTGGCTGTAAAAGAGATCCGCAAGTTCTTCATCGGATAAATCCGGGGCAATGGTCTCCTTGTGATAAAAGAGCTCTGTCATTATTGACTGTGCTTTTTTTGGCTGCTGTTCTTTGAGATAAGCCGACGCAACCCAATATTGCGCCCAGGGCGGAATAATTTGCCTCGTATTTTTTAAACGCTGATAGTGAGAAATAACGTCTTTATAACGATCGCGAGTTAATAACGCGCCAAGATGATCAACCTGAATACGCTGGTACTGGGCAGTGCGGTCTGAGTTATCGTGCCACAGAATTTCTAATGCAGCGTATTGGGCGAGGGCGCGATCGGCAATGGCATAACGTTCACTTTCACTGCGCGTAGGCATAAACGACAGTCTGATCAGTTCGGCATGAATATCAGCGCGAATATCTGGCGTTAAATTGGCATCGTCAATCGCGGCAGCTAGTTGATTATTACGTAATGCCTGCACGTATTCTGTGGGATATTGTTGCTTAGATGCATTTTCAGGTAATGACTCTGTCATCGCCCGTAATTCATCCTGATGACGCCCCGTCAGTTTATAGATATAGGCTTCTGCGAGTAAATTGGCTTTGTCCGGCGCTCCAGATTTAAGCTGCTTAAGTTTAACCAGCGCAGTATCATAGTGACCCGCATCTGCCAGGGTTAAAATTTGTCCCCGTTGATAATCCTTATTTTGCGGCTCCAGAGAGAGCGCCTTTTGCCACAGTGTAAGCGAGTTTTGCCATTGTTGCAGGTTACGATAAGCGACGGCGACAGCTGCATAACCACGCGCTGGTAATTGCTGATGACGGTAGCGGCTGTAAACGGTAATAACCTGTTTATCTTGCCCGGCCCATAAGGCAATTTGTAACCAGTCAGCAATTTGGTTATTACTGAGTGTTGATTTTTGTGCAAACCATGACAAAGCTGGCTGAGTATTTCCTTTGCGAGCTTCAATAATCAATGCATCATAGGCGTTATTAACAGCACTCTTCGCCGCGGGACTCGCTGCTAAAAATGCGGCAGTAAGAAGTTTCAAAGCCCATTTGGTTTTCGGGCACCTTTTTCTGCTACTTGAATACATCCTGTATTACTCCATGTATTGCCAAAATCTCTCTCTATATCTAATTACAGGTAACTGAAAAGAAAGATATTTTTGCATCTCATAATCCGTTATTAAACGCGGAAGAGACACGTGAATTGTTGATGATGAGAAGAAGAAATGATGAGCAGATTGTCCATATAAAATCCTTTTCTCGCCCGAAAATCCATTCCAATGATGAGGATCTTCAGGAATACGGCATAAATCCCAATGCCTTTTTCAAAATAAATTAGGATTAAAATAATTAAATCAGTAAATTCCGATGCATGATATCGGATTTTTCGAAAGTCCTGATGAAATGCAGCGTTACTGTACTCACGGATTCAATTGTTATTCCTAATATATCTATGAATTAATGTTTTATAAGGATTTCCTTATAACCATTTATATGTATTTGCAAGCCTGTCTTGTCGCGAAGAATGTATAAAGCACTAAGGTAATAATAATTGCGGTCTGCAACTATCATCATTGGTATTGTTTGTGGTGGATTTTTATATTGACAACAGTACAGTTCTTATATCTATTAATGACAGAAAGGGATCTACAACCTACAGATTGGTGTAGCTTTATGGAAAAAGACTATTTGGGAATTAGTAGTACTGTATTAGTGAGTTTATTGTTTGGGCTTGCGTTGGTTTTGGTGAATAGTTGGTTCAATCAGCCAACCGTTGAGGAAGTTGTTCCACGATCAACCTATCTGATGGTTATGATTGCTTTATTTTTTATCGATACTGTTTCATTTATTTTTATGCAGTTGTATTTCATTTATGACCGTAGGCAATTTTCAAACTGTATACTTAGTTTGGCTTTTTTAAGTTGTTTGATTTACTTTATTAAAACCGTCATTATCATTCAGCAAATTATTGAGGGGCGTTTGACAAGCAGTGTTGTTCAAAATGACATTGCAATTTATTATTTGTTTCGTCAGATGAGTTTGTGCGTATTAATATTTCTGGCATTGGTAAATAAAGTTAGTGAAAACACAAAACAGCGAAATTTGTTTTCCAAAAAAGTGACTTTGTGCATAACTTTGTTTTTTGTTCTTGGGGGGCCGATAGTTGCTCACATATTTTCTAGCCATTATGAGAGCTACGATTTACACATTGCCGAGTTAACCAATGAAAATGGTCAGGTGGTTTGGAAAGCCTCATATGTTACCATAATGATTTTCATGTGGTTAACCTTGCTTTCGGTTAATCTATACTTTAATGGTTTACGCTGTGATATCTGGAACGGTGTGTCGGTGATTGCTTTTTGTGCCGTGCTGTACAATATCTCTCTGTTATTTATGAGCAGGTATAGCGTGTCCATTTGGTATATTAGTCGCACTATTGAAGTAGTCAGTAAGTTAACCGTTTTGGTAATTTTTATGTGCCATATATTCAGTGCGCTACGAGTAACAAAGGACATTGCACATCGCGATCCCTTAACCAATATATTTAACAGAAATTATTTTTTTAATGAACTGACGGTTCAATCAGCATCGGCCAAAAAAACACCTTATTGCGTCATGATTATGGATATTGACCACTTCAAAAAAGTCAACGACACCTGGGGACATCCGGTTGGCGATCAAGTGATAAAGACAGTGGTGAATATCATTGGGAAAAGCATACGACCAGATGACCTTTTAGCGCGCGTTGGCGGCGAAGAGTTTGGCGTCTTGCTGACGGAGATCGATACTGAATGTGCGAAAGCTTTAGCGGAAAGGATTCGGGAAAATGTTGAACGTTTAACTGGCGATAATCCTGAATACGCCATACCACAAAAAGTGACGATTAGTATTGGCGCTGTTGTAACGCAGAAAAATGAGTTAAACCCTAAGGAGATCTATCAACTGGCTGATAACGCACTTTACGAGGCGAAAGAGACCGGGCGTAATAAGGTGGTAGTAAAAGAGGCAGAAATTCTTATCAACCGCAAGGATGATGAATGAGTCTGTCGCCAGTTGTCGAACCCCGATCGGGGCTTCTCATCCCCCCGGTGTGTGCAATATACGAAAAAAAAGCCCGTACTTTCGTACGAGCTCTTCTTTAAATATGGCGGTGAGGGGGGGATTCGAACCCCCGATACGTTGCCGTATACACACTTTCCAGGCGTGCTCCTTCAGCCACTCGGACACCTCACCAAATTGTCGTTCCTGTCTTGCTGGAACGGGCGCTAATTTAGGGAAATCATGACCTGAGGTCAACAAACTTTTTTAAAAAATCGCTCGATTATTCAAACTTCAATCAATATGCAGTTTTAATAAGCGAAATTTGCTTTTTTTGCCACCGACCACGGATTTGTTATGCTGGTGGCTTTTGTAGATCATAACGATAAGTGCGAATAAATTTCGCGCAACGCTTTTCGGGAGTCAGTATGGATATCATCTTTTATCACCCAACGTTCGATACCCAATGGTGGATTGAGGCACTGCGCAAAGCTATTCCTCAGGCAAGAGTCAGAGCATGGAAAAGCGGAGATAATGACTCTGCTGATTATGCTTTAGTCTGGCATCCTCCAGTTGAAATGCTGGCTGGGCGCGATCTTAAAGCGGTGTTTGCACTTGGGGCAGGTGTTGATTCTATTTTGAGCAAGCTACAGGCTCACCCTGAAATGCTGAAGCCTTCTGTTCCACTTTTTCGCCTGGAAGATACCGGTATGGGCGAGCAAATGCAGGAATATGCTGTCAGTCAGGTGCTGCATTGGTTTCGACGTTTTGACGATTACCGCATCCAGCAAAATAGTTCGCATTGGCAACCGCTGCCTGAATATCATCGGGAAGATTTTACCATCGGCATTTTGGGTGCAGGCGTACTGGGCAGTAAAGTTGCACAGAGTCTGCAAACCTGGCGCTTCCCGCTGCGTTGCTGGAGTCGAACCCGTAAATCGTGGCCTGGCGTGCAAAGCTTTGCCGGACGGGAAGAACTCTCTGCATTTCTGAGCCAATGTCGGGTATTGATTAATTTGTTACCGAATACACCTGAAACCGTCGGCATTATTAATCAACAATTACTCGAAAAATTACCGGATGGCGCGTATCTCCTCAACCTGGCGCGTGGTGTTCATGTCGTGGAAGATGACCTGCTCGCGGCGCTGGATAGCGGCAAAGTTAAAGGCGCAATGCTGGATGTTTTTAATCGTGAACCCTTACCGCCGGAAAGTCCGCTCTGGCAACATCCACGCGTGACGATAACACCACATGTCGCCGCGATTACCCGTCCCGCTGAAGCTGTGGATTACATTTCGCGCACCATTGCCCAGCTCGAAAAAGGGGAGAGGGTCTGCGGGCAAGTCGACCGCGCACGCGGCTACTAATAAAGCATCTGGTTTCCTGCTATCCTTGGCGGGAATTGAATACAGGAGAGAGTTATGTATCCCGTCGACCTTCATATGCATACCGTTGCCAGCACGCATGCATATAGCACATTGAGTGATTACATTGCCCAGGCCAAACAAAAGGGCATTAAACTTTTTGCGATCACCGATCATGGCCCGGATATGGAAGATGCGCCGCATCACTGGCACTTCATTAACATGCGTATCTGGCCGCGAGTGGTTGATGGGGTAGGGATCCTGCGCGGCATCGAAGCTAACATTAAAAATGTTGATGGTGAAATTGATTGCAGCGGCAAAATGTTTGATTCGCTGGATCTGATTATTGCCGGTTTTCATGAGCCGGTTTTTGCGCCACATGACAAAGCGACCAATACACAAGCGATGATCGCCACTATCGCCAGCGGCAATGTGCATATAATAAGCCATCCCGGAAACCCGAAATATGAAATAGATGTTAAAGCCGTTGCTGAAGCAGCCGCGAAACATCAGGTGGCGCTGGAAATAAATAATTCCTCTTTTTTACACTCACGTAAGGGAAGTGAAGACAATTGTCGTGCGGTAGCCGCAGCGGTACGTGACGCTGGAGGTTGGGTGGCATTAGGCTCGGATTCTCACACCGCGTTTACCATGGGTGAATTTGAAGAGTGTCTTAAAATCCTCGACGCGGTAGATTTTCCGCCAGAGCGCATTTTGAATGTTTCTCCGCGCCGCTTACTTAACTTCCTTGAATCTCGCGGTATGGCACCGATTGCGGAATTTGCAGACCTTTAATTACTAGTAATGGAAATATATTAATGAACGAGTTTTCTATCCTCTGTCGTGTGCTGGGTTCGCTCTATTACCGCCAACCACAAGATCCTTTACTGGTGCCGCTGTTTACCCTGATTCGTGAGGGGAAACTGGCTGCGAACTGGCCACTGGAGCAGGATGAGTTGCTGACACGTTTGCAGAAAAGCTGTGATATGACGCAAGTCTCTGCCGATTACAATGCGTTGTTTATCGGCGATGAATGTGCTGTGCCGCCATATCGTAGCGCATGGGTTGAGGGCGCAACGGAAGCGGAAGTGCGCGCTTTTCTTTCCGAACGAGGGATGCCACTAGCGGATACGCCAGCCGATCACATCGGCACATTGCTGCTTGCGGCTTCCTGGCTGGAAGATCAGTCAACGGAAGATGAGAGCGAAGCACTGGAAACACTGTTCAGTGAGTATCTGTTACCCTGGTGTGGTGCGTTCCTTGGCAAAGTGGAGGCCCATGCAACTACGCCTTTCTGGCGCACCATGGCACCGCTAACCCGCGATGCTATTAGTGCAATGTGGGACGAGCTGGAAGAAGATTCTGAAGAGTAAATGTGATATGTATCACTCATAACTGCAACGAGTAATTTGTTGTTGCATAAAATGTGTGCTCGATCTCATTCATGGCCGCGTTTTCTGCTATCATGCGCGGCATGAACATACTTCTCTCTATTGCAATCACAACAGGCATTCTCTCCGGTATCTGGGGATGGGTGGCTGTTTCCCTGGGCTTACTAAGCTGGGCGGGCTTCCTGGGCTGTACGGCCTACTTTGCCTGCCCGCAAGGTGGGCTGAAAGGGCTGGCGATCTCCGCTGCAACCCTGCTTAGTGGCGTGGTGTGGGCGATGGTCATTATTTACGGTAGTGCATTGGCACCACATCTGGAAATACTCGGTTATGTAATAACCGGTATTGTCGCGTTTCTGATGTGTATCCAGGCGAAACAGCTGCTGCTTTCATTTGTTCCGGGGACGTTTATAGGCGCATGCGCGACGTTTGCCGGGCAGGGTGACTGGAAACTGGTGTTACCTTCGCTGGCGCTTGGACTGGTATTTGGTTACGCAATGAAAAACAGCGGCCTGTGGTTGGCGGCGCGTAGTGCAAAGACAGCTCACCGTGAGCAGCAAATCAAAAATAAAGCGTGAGGGGCACTCACGCTTTCGCTTAAACCGTAAAATGCCGGATGATAATTCCGGCTTTTTTATCTATCAGGATTCCGGTGGAACCGACATATGGCGGTATTTCACCAGAATGTCATTCTGCCGTTCTGCTTTATTTTGCAAATCCCACAGACCACGGTCGATACCATCATTAATCAGGAAAATGACCCCTGTTTCGATAGCCGACATCAGGCACAGCATAACAGGTTCGTTCGAGGTGTAACCCACTTCCCCTTCCAGCAAGCGCTGGTAGTCAATAAAGCGGAAAACCCCGGCCTGAACTTCATAAGAAAGTATCGTCTTACTGGTGTTCACCGAGGAGAGGATCTCACCGGTACTCACATTGACGACGCGCAGGTTCACGGCAATCTGATCGAGCTGGTATTGCGTGTCGGCACCGATTCCAAAATATCTTGCCCCAACCCCGCCCGATTTGACGTTGCTTTCATAACCGATAATCGAACCTTCAACCATGATATTTGCCGCCGTTAAAGATTGCAGCGGGATTCGGTTATTAATGGCAACTGTGCCGTTTTCTTGTGCCGCACGAATAATCTTGCGCTCGTTAAGCAGATTTTGTAAGCCCTGGCGCTCCAGCGGTATAAACCAGCGAGAATCTTTCAATGCCGTGACCAGCATTGCCGTGGCGCTTTGCGGAACAGCAGTGGAGAAGTTGCTTGCCGGGTAGGGTTTAAATTGCCCGGTTTCGTCCTGAATGTTGTATACCGAAACAAAGATCTTACCCGTCGGCGCTGGCAGATGGGTCAAATCTTTGTAGCTCTGAGCACGAGGCATTAATGTCGGTCTGGCGGCTTCTTTAGGCGGGGCGGTTAAGCATCCGCTCAGTAACATGACGGCAACCAAAAGAAATAAGCGCTGCATGATTATTTTCCTTATGAAGCTGGGGCTTAAAAATCGGTTGAGTTATTTTGTAAACCCGAAACCTGGATGGTCGAGGTTTGTCCGGTTTTACGATCTGTCACGTTCAACTGCAATTGACCATCGCGGTTAGCAATCTCAACAATATAATCGTTGGTCACCATGCGGCCCGGTTTACCGGTATTAATATTCGACAGTAGCCCACCCAAAATTTGTGACTGGATGGCCTGAGTAAAGTTATCTAACGCCGAGGGCGTTTCAATACCAAAGTCATCGTTATAGCTCGGATCTTTATAAGAGTTTTGGGCCTGAGCGCTATTTAACAAAAAAGCGCCATTATTTGGGTTACCACCAAAGTTTGGATTACGGAACTGGAAAGTCATGGTTCCAGCCCAACTTAATGGCGAAATAAGCATGAGTAGAACTACTGCATGTTTGACACGCATTGCAGCCTCCGAACAATTTATTATTTAAAATTCATCATGCGCCAAATCGCCCGTACTTAATAACGCCTGGTTTATCTGGCGACGATTTAGTGCTTCTTCAGTTTGAATCAGTGCAAAGACGACAGTTTTCTCGAAGTCTCTTTTCAACGGAAATAAAAAAGTCTGGAAAATAACGTCCTGATTCACCGTTATTGTGATCCAGCTTCCCCATCGTGCACTGGGCCTTTCATTAATCGTTAAGTTACCCGTATAGTCACTTTCCCATTTATCACTAAAGGCTCGGTAAAAATCATGGCCAATAGATGAAACAGTATGGTCAGTTAACAATCCCGGGACTTCTACCTCAACGGCGTGAAGATTCCCTGCGGCGAACAGAAATTCTGCCGCCACAATCCAGCGTAAATAACGTTTCATGGCTTTATCGCCTGAGGTTATCGTTTGCCCAGGAAACCGCTTGTGTCCGGTTTTTTACGGCTATCTTCTTGAAAAGATTATAAAGATGCGTTTTAACCGTATTTTCGCTGATGAACAACGAACGAGCGATCTCGTTATTAGACGCGCCGATACGCAGCTTATTCAGGATCTCTTTTTCCCGATGAGTAAGGAGGGCTGATTCCGTGCTGTTATAACGATAGTTACCTGAATGCGTAATCAGGTAACTGGCAAGCTTTTGCGTAAAGCAGCATTCGCCGCGCAGGACGCCTTGCAACCCATTGACAACACGTTCTTGATCCTCCATGGCATAAAAAACGCCGTTGATATGAGGCCAGTTTTCAATGTCGCGGTACGGGTAATCTTCAGGCGTATTTAGCAACAATATTTTGATATTGTTGTTTTTCCTGCTCAAAGTATCCTGCCAATAATGGATAAGCTTTTTATCCGCTTCCATCATATCCAGAAGAATAATAGAGCCTGAAGATATATCGTCCAGAGAACGTTGAATATTATGTAATTTTCCTGTAATTGCCAGCGATTGTTTAAGGTGCTGCAAGAGAGCTGTCGCCTGCAAAGAAGGTTTAGTGATCAACAATAATGTATGACCATGAATACTATGGACTTCATTAAACATGATGAAACCCCGCTTTTTTTATTGATCGCACACCTGACAGCTGCCTCTAAAATAGAAGCACCAGAAGTACTGACAGATGTTGCACTGCTGTGTGTAGTAATAAATCAGCCCTAAATGGGTAAAATATAAAACTAATGGATTATATCTGATTTCAATCTAGCCATTACAAATCTTAAATCAAGTGTTAAACATGTAACTAAATGTAACTCGTTATATTAAAATGTTAATCTCAAGGTTTTATTAAGTTTATAAATGATAGAAAAGTTGTACATTTGGTTTTTATTGCACAATTTTAAAAAATCATACAAATAGTGCTAACTTACTAATAATGCATATAAAAAATATTTCGCTGTAGTCCTTTCGTCATGAAAAACGTTCTTGTTTTTTCTCCATACCACCGTGGACAATTTTTTACTGCAAAAAGACGAGGTTTGTCACGGCTTGTGCGCAAGACATATCGCAGCAATCAGCGACGGGCAAGAAGAATGACTGTCTGGTGATTTTTGATAGCGGAAAACGGAGATTTAAAAGAAAACAAAATATTTTTGCGTAGATAACAGCGTATTTACGTGGGTTTTAATACTTTGGTATGAACAAAAAAAGAAAAATACAACGTGCGGGTGAGTTATTAAAAATATTTCCGCAGACATACTTTCCATCGTAACGCAGCGTTAACAAAATACAGGTTGCGTTAACAACCAAGTTGAAATGATTTAATTTCTTAAATGTACGACCAGGTCCAGGGTGACAACATGAAAAACAAATTGTTATTTATGATGTTAACAATACTGGGTGCGCCTGGGATTGCAGCCGCAGCAGGTTATGATTTAGCTAATTCAGAATATAACTTTGCGGTAAATGAATTGAGTAAGTCTTCATTTAATCAGGCAGCCATAATTGGTCAAGCTGGGACTAATAATAGTGCTCAGTTACGGCAGGGAGGCTCAAAACTTTTGGCGGTTGTTGCGCAAGAAGGTAGTAGCAACCGGGCAAAGATTGATCAGACAGGAGATTATAACCTTGCATATATTGATCAGGCGGGCAGTGCCAACGATGCCAGTATTTCGCAAGGTGCTTATGGTAATACTGCGATGATTATCCAGAAAGGTTCTGGTAATAAAGCAAATATTACACAGTATGGTACTCAAAAAACGGCAATTGTAGTGCAGAGACAGTCGCAAATGGCTATTCGCGTGACACAACGTTAATTTCCATTCGACTTTTAAATCAATCCGATGGGGGTTTTACATGAAACTTTTAAAAGTAGCAGCAATTGCAGCAATCGTATTCTCTGGTAGCGCTCTGGCAGGTGTTGTTCCTCAGTACGGCGGCGGCGGTGGCAACCACGGTGGTGGCGGTAATAACAGCGGCCCGAATTCAGAGCTGAATATTTACCAGTACGGTGGCGGTAACTCTGCTCTTGCTCTGCAAGCTGACGCCCGTAACTCTGATCTGACCATTACCCAGCACGGCGGCGGTAATGGCGCAGATGTGGGCCAAGGTTCTGATGACAGCTCAATCGATCTGACTCAGCGTGGTTTCGGCAACAGCGCTACTCTTGATCAGTGGAATGGTAAAGATTCTACTATGACTGTTAAACAGTTCGGTGGCGGTAACGGTGCTGCTGTTGACCAGACTGCATCTAACTCCAGCGTTAACGTCACTCAGGTTGGCTTTGGTAACAACGCGACCGCTCATCAGTACTAATACATCATCAGTATGAAAGAAACAGGGCGCAAGCCCTGTTTTTTTTCGGGAGAAGAATATGAATGCGTTATTACTCCTTGCGGCACTTTCCAGTCAGATAACCTTTAATACGACCCAGCAAGGGGATATGTACACCATTATTCCTGAAGTCACTCTTACTCAATCTTGTCTGTGCAGAGTACAAATATTGTCCCTGCGCGAAGGCAGTTCAGGGCAAAGTCAGACGAAGCAAGAAAAGACCCTTTCATTGCCTGCTAATCAACTCATTGCTTTGACGAAGTTGAGTTTAAATATTCCCCCGGACGATCGGGTGAAAATAGTTGTTACTGTTTCTGATGGACAGTCACTTCATTTATCACAACAATGGCCGCCCTCTTCAGAAAAGTCTTAATTTGTTGAAATATCGAGCATAAGATGAACCTGGAGAGAATGGTCTGCTGCGAATCAGCCAACCTGAAAGTATGGATAACACAACCCTCAAGGATGATTAATCATTGAGGAAATAGAATAAATGTTCAGACCTTTTTTAAACTCTCTTATGCTCGGCAGTTTGTTTTTTCCTTTTATTGCCATTGCAGGAAGCAGCGCGCAAGGGGGCGTGATCCATTTTTATGGCCAAATTGTGGAACCGGCATGTGACGTCAGCACCCAGTCATCAGCCGTAGAAATGAACTGCCCACAGAATGGTTCTGTTCCGCGTAAAACCTATTCCAGCAAAGCGTTAATGAGCGGCAATGTTAAAAACGCGCAAATAGCCTCAGTAAAAGTGCAGTATCTTGATAAACAGAAAAAGCTGGCTGTAATGAACATCGAATATAACTAAGTTTCTGAACAACTCACGTTGCTGAGCAGAAAAATGCGATTTAACCAAAAAGCCTGCTGTACACTTAAGAAACAAGAAGGTGTAAGGAGGCGTTATGAAAACGCGTATTCATGTTGTGCAGGGTGATATTACCAAACTGGCCGTTGATGTGATTGTGAATGCGGCTAATCCGTCATTAATGGGAGGCGGCGGCGTCGATGGGGCCATTCATCGCGCAGCGGGTCCGGCCCTGCTGGATGCCTGTTTAAAAGTCAGGCAGCAGCAGGGCGATTGCCCTACGGGGCATGCCGTTATTACGCTTGCAGGCGATCTTCCCGCGAAAGCCGTAGTGCACACCGTCGGGCCAGTCTGGCGTGGTGGTGAACAAAACGAAGACCAGCTTTTGCAGGATGCCTATCTCAATAGCCTGCGACTGGTGGCAGCAAACAGCTATACGTCAGTGGCTTTTCCTGCAATCAGTACTGGGGTTTATGGTTACCCCCGTGCGGCAGCGGCTGAAATCGCAGTAAAAACCGTTTCAGAATTTATTACCCGTCACGCTTTACCCGAACAGGTATACTTTGTCTGTTATGATGAAGAAAACGCCCACCTCTACGAAAGACTCCTTACCCAACAAGGAGATGAATGATTTGCCTCAGCTGGCGAGCGCGGTGCTGCCACTGTGTTCGCAACATCCCGGTCAGTGTGGACTTTTTCCTCTGGAGAAAAGTCTGGATGCGTTTGCCGCCCGGTATCGTCTGGCTGAAATGGCAGAGCATACACTGGATGTTCAGTATTACATCTGGCAGGACGATATGTCGGGTCGGTTACTGTTTTCCGCCCTGTTAGCCGCAGCAAAGCGTGGCGTTCGCGTACGTTTGTTGCTGGACGACAACAATACGCCCGGACTTGATAACATTTTACGCTTGCTTGACAGCCATCCACGCATTGAAGTCCGGCTTTTTAATCCTTTCTCGTTTCGCTTGCTACGTCCGCTTGGTTATATCACCGACTTTTCCCGTCTCAATCGCCGTATGCACAATAAAAGTTTCACTGTCGATGGCGTGGTGACGCTGGTGGGAGGACGAAATATTGGTGATGCCTATTTTGGTGCAGGGGAAGAGCCACTTTTTTCGGATTTAGATGTCATGGCAATAGGACCCGTGGTAGAGGACGTTGCCGATGATTTCGCCCGCTATTGGTATTGCAAATCGGTTTCACCCTTACAGCAGGTGCTGGATGTCCCGGAAGGTGAAATGGCGGATCGCATCGAGTTACCGGCATCCTGGCATGACGATGCCATGACGCATCGTTATTTACGCAAAATGGAATCCAGTCCGTTTATACATCATCTGGTTGATGGAACGTTGTCGCTTATCTGGGCGAAAACACGTTTATTAAGTGATGATCCGGCGAAAGGGGAGGGCAAGGCAAAACGGCATTCACTGTTACCGCAGCGCCTGTTCGATATCATGGGCTCACCCAGTGAACGCATCGATATTATCTCTTCCTATTTTGTACCGACACGTGCAGGTGTGGCGCAACTCTTACGGATGGTGAGAAAAGGGGTAAAGATTGCGATCCTAACCAATTCTCTTGCCGCTAACGATGTTGCTGTCGTCCATGCAGGATACGCGCGCTGGCGCAAAAAATTGCTCCGCTATGGGGTGGAATTATATGAACTCAAGCCGACGCGTGAACAAAGTAGTACGTTACACGATCGCGGCATAACCGGTAATTCAGGGGCCAGCCTGCATGCTAAAACCTTTAGTATCGATGGTAAAACGGTGTTTATCGGCTCTTTCAATTTCGATCCGCGTTCAACGTTGCTCAATACTGAAATGGGCTTCGTGATAGAGAGCGAAACGCTGGCACAGTTAATTGATAAACGCTTTATTCAGAGCCAGTATGATGCGGCCTGGCAGCTCCGTCTGGACAGGTGGGGACGGATCAACTGGGTTGATCGTCATGCAAAGAAAGAGATTATTCTCAAAAAAGAACCCGCCACCAGTTTCTGGAAGCGGGTTATGGTCAAACTGGCGTCGATATTGCCCGTGGAATGGTTATTGTAAACGCGACTTAACGGGCTGGTGCTTTATCGTTCTCACGCTTAACAACCGGTTTACCAGAGAACAAAAACTTCAATAATGGGATGCGTAAATGAATTTCATACAGAATTATCGCAATCCCTACTACGAATATCAGGCCACAGAGAAAACCAAGCCAGTTGGAGGTGATGTGTGGTGTAATGTATGCGCCGAAAAACAGCGTTAACGGGTGGTGAACCAGATAGATAAACAGCGATGCGTTAACAAAATAAGTCACCCGCGCTGACTGGAAGTTAAGCAAACGGTGGCCAAAGGAGAAGACCACATTCACCATCCACAGACCGAGGACCATAGTGATCACCGACTCGGTTTCATACATCCAGGCATCGCCACTGCCATAGCGCTGGTTGAGTAAATAAGCGACAAACGCCAATGCTGCTGCAAGGGTACAGCCACGAGACGGCGTGGTAAACAAGGCTTTAAGATGAGGGAAAATGAAAGCCAGTGCGCCGAGGATAAAGAACGGCAAATAAAATAACGTTTGCATGACAATAAAATTGAACATGCCGTTACTCAGAATGGGTGGATACACAATAAAAATCGTTCTTCTTATTACCGCATAACCGATGCCGAGGCACAAAAAAATCACCGATAATTTTACCATCGAGAATTTTTTATTCGTTTTATCAGAATTTTCTAAATTATTTCTGATGCGTTTAAATATCCATACGCACAGCGTCGTCATGACCACTAACACCAGTAAAAACCACAGGTGTGATATTAATTCCCAGGCCAACGTATTATATTTGTCATACAATGACAGCCTAGGCCAACTTTCCGCTTTCCCTTTGACGTATTGCAGCATAATAAATTGCGGCAATGTCAGTAAGGGGATGGCTGTTAACATCGGGATCCCTACACGTTCGACACGTACTTTCCACCATTTTTTCAAGGGATAGCGTAAAAAAAGCATGTAGGAAAAGTACCCGGATATAACGAAAAACACCTGCATGCGGAACGAGTGGATGAAGTCATTAAAAAGGGTCAGCCACAATGACGGTTCGGCGCTATTCACATGCCATGTATGGCTCGAATAGATTAAAGAAATATGAAAAGGGATCCCTAACAACATCAGCCAGGCGCGGATGGAGTCGAGGAAATATTCACGTTGCGCGGGTACTGGATTCATATATGGTTAACTAATCTCGGATTTTTCGTCTTATCCCTGTCGGGTTATGCCTTTAGGCTTGTTGCCATAGCGACACCGACCTGACCGCGCCAGGCGCAGGCTTCAAGGTTTTTATGCATAGCATCATCGCTACCACTAACCAGAATGGAAGCGTCTGTAAGACGGTTGATAAATAAATTTGCTGGCAAACCCTACACGAAGTCGATGCTTCTGTCTTTAGGAGAAGCACGGAAAGTGAAAACGGTTGCAATCAGGTGCTTAATCCATGAGCCAGTGTGCTGAACGATACCGGGATTCTGTTGTCGGAATGGCAGGTTATCCATTAAAATAGATCGGATCGATATAAGCACACAAAGGGGGAAGTGCTTACTAATTATGAAACATAAACTACAAATGATGAAAATGCGTTGGTTGAGTGCTGCAGTAATGTTAACCCTGTATACATCTTCAAGCTGGGCTTTCAGTATTGATGATGTCGCAAAGCAAGCTCAATCCTTAGCCGGGAAAGGCTATGAGGCGCCCAAAAGCAACTTGCCCTCCGTTTTCCGCGATATGAAATACGCGGACTATCAGCAGATCCAGTTTAATCATGACAAAGCGTACTGGAACAATCTGAAGACCCCATTCAAACTCGAGTTCTACCATCAGGGTATGTACTTCGATACCCCGGTCAAAATAAATGAAGTGACTGCCACCGCAGTCAAACGAATCAAATACAGCCCGGATTATTTCACTTTCGGCGATGTTCAGCATGACAAAGACACGGTAAAAGACCTTGGTTTTGCCGGTTTCAAAGTGCTTTACCCGATCAACAGCAAAGATAAAAACGATGAAATCGTCAGCATGCTCGGGGCCAGCTATTTCCGCGTGATTGGTGCAGGTCAGGTTTATGGCCTTTCTGCACGCGGCCTGGCAATTGATACCGCCTTGCCATCGGGTGAAGAATTTCCACGCTTCAAAGAGTTCTGGATCGAGCGTCCAAAACCGACTGATAAACGTTTAACCATTTATGCATTGCTTGACTCGCCGCGCGCGACAGGTGCTTACAAATTCGTAGTTATGCCAGGACGTGACACGGTTGTGGATGTGCAGTCGAAAATCTATCTGCGCGATAAAGTCGGCAAACTGGGGGTTGCACCGTTAACCAGTATGTTCCTGTTTGGGCCGAACCAACCGTCGCCTGCAAATAACTATCGTCCGGAGTTGCACGACTCTAACGGTCTGTCTATCCATGCTGGTAATGGCGAATGGATCTGGCGTCCGTTGAATAACCCGAAACATTTAGCGGTCAGCAGCTTCTCGATGGAAAACCCGCAAGGCTTCGGTCTATTGCAGCGTGGTCGTGATTTCTCCCGCTTTGAAGATCTCGATGATCGTTACGATCTTCGTCCAAGCGCATGGGTGACTCCGAAAGGGGAGTGGGGCAAAGGCAGCGTTGAGCTGGTGGAAATTCCAACCAACGATGAAACCAACGATAACATCGTCGCTTACTGGACGCCGGATCAGCTGCCGGAGCCGGGTAAAGAGATGAACTTTAAATACACCATCACCTTCAGCCGTGATGAAGACAAACTGCATGCGCCAGATAACGCATGGGTGCAACAAACGCGTCGTTCAACGGGGGATGTGAAGCAGTCGAACCTGATTCGCCAGCCTGACGGTACTATCGCCTTTGTGGTCGATTTTACCGGCGCTGAGATGAAAAAACTGCCAGAGGATACCCCGGTCACAGCGCAAACCAGCATTGGTGATAATGGTGAGATAGTTGAAAGCACGGTGCGTTATAACCCGGTTACCAAAGGCTGGCGTCTGGTGATGCGTGTGAAAGTGAAAGATGCCAAGAAAACCACTGAAATGCGTGCTGCGCTGGTGAATGCCGATCAGACGTTGAGTGAAACCTGGAGCTACCAGTTACCTGCCAATGAATAAGACAACTGAGTACATTGACGCAATGCCCATCGCCGCAAGCGAGAAAGCGGCATTGCCGAAGACTGATATCCGCGCCGTTCATCAGGCGCTGGATGCCGAACACCGCACCTGGGCGCGGGAGGATGACTCCCCGCAAGGCTCGGTAAAGGCGCGTCTGGAACAAGCCTGGCCAGATTCACTTGCTGATGGACAGTTAATTAAAGACGACGAAGGGCGCGATCAGCTAAAGGCGATGCCAGAAGTAAAACGCTCCTCGATGTTTCCCGACCCGTGGCGTACCAACCCGGTAGGCCGTTTCTGGGATCGCCTGCGTGGACGCGATGTGACGCCGCGCTATCTGGCTCGTTTGACCAAAGAAGAGCAGGAGAGTGAGCAAAAGTGGCGTACCGTCGGTACCATCCGCCGTTACATTCTGTTGATCCTGACGCTCGCGCAAACTGTTGTCGCGACCTGGTATATGAAGACCATTCTTCCTTATCAGGGGTGGGCGCTGATTAATCCTATGGATATGGTTGGTCAGGATGTGTGGGTTTCCTTTATGCAGCTTCTGCCTTATATGCTGCAAACCGGTATCCTGATCCTCTTTGCGGTACTGTTCTGTTGGGTGTCCGCCGGATTCTGGACGGCGTTGATGGGCTTCCTGCAACTGCTTATTGGTCGCGATAAATACAGTATATCTGCGTCAACAGTTGGCGATGAACCATTAAACCCGGAGCATCGCACGGCGTTGATCATGCCTATCTGTAACGAAGACGTGAACCGTGTTTTTGCTGGCTTGCGTGCAACGTGGGAATCAGTAAAAGCCACCGGGAATGCCAAACATTTTGATGTCTACATTCTTAGTGACAGTTATAACCCGGATATCTGCGTCGCAGAGCAAAAAGCCTGGATGGAGCTTATCGCTGAAGTCGGTGGCGAAGGTCAGATTTTCTATCGCCGCCGCCGCCGTCGCGTGAAGCGTAAAAGCGGTAATATCGATGACTTCTGCCGTCGCTGGGGCAGCCAGTACAGCTACATGGTGGTGCTGGATGCTGACTCGGTAATGACCGGTGATTGTTTGTGCGGCCTGGTGCGCCTGATGGAAGCCAACCCGAACGCCGGGATCATTCAGTCGTCGCCGAAAGCGTCCGGCATGGATACGCTGTATGCGCGCTGTCAGCAGTTCGCGACCCGCGTGTATGGGCCACTGTTTACAGCCGGTTTGCACTTCTGGCAACTTGGCGAGTCGCACTACTGGGGGCATAACGCGATTGTCCGCGTGAAACCGTTTATCGAGCACTGTGCACTGGCTCCGCTGCCGGGCGAAGGTTCTTTTGCCGGTTCAATCCTGTCACATGACTTCGTGGAAGCGGCGTTGATGCGCCGTGCAGGTTGGGGGGTCTGGATTGCTTACGATCTCCCGGGTTCTTATGAAGAATTACCGCCTAACTTGCTTGATGAGCTAAAACGTGACCGCCGCTGGTGCCACGGTAACCTGATGAACTTCCGTCTGTTCCTGGTGAAGGGTATGCACCCGGTTCACCGTGCGGTGTTCCTGACGGGCGTGATGTCTTATCTCTCCGCTCCGCTGTGGTTTATGTTCCTCGCGCTCTCTACTGCATTGCAGGTAGTACATGCGTTGACCGAACCGCAATACTTCCTGCAACCACGGCAGTTGTTCCCGGTATGGCCGCAGTGGCGTCCTGAGCTGGCGATTGCACTTTTTGCTTCGACCATGGTGCTGTTGTTCCTGCCGAAGCTATTGAGCATTTTGCTTATCTGGTGCAAAGGAACGAAAGAATACGGCGGCTTCTGGCGCGTTACATTATCGTTGCTGCTGGAAGTGCTGTTTTCCGTGCTGCTGGCTCCGGTTCGCATGTTGTTCCATACGGTCTTCGTCGTCAGCGCGTTCCTTGGCTGGGAAGTAGTGTGGAATTCGCCGCAGCGTGATGATGACTCCACTTCCTGGGGGGAAGCGTTCAAACGCCACGGCTCACAGCTGCTGTTAGGGTTAGTGTGGGCTGTTGGGATGGCGTGGCTGGATCTGCGTTTTCTGTTCTGGCTGGCACCGATTGTCTTCTCGTTGATCCTGTCACCGTTTGTTTCGGTTATTTCCAGCCGTGCCACCGTTGGTCTGCGAACCAAACGCTGGAAACTGTTCCTGATCCCGGAAGAGTATTCACCGCCGCAGGTGCTGGTTGATACCGATCGGTTCCTTGAGATGAATCGTCAACGCTCCCTTGATGATGGTTTTATGCACGCGGTGTTTAACCCGTCATTTAACGCTCTGGCAACCGCAATGGCGACCGCGCGTCACCGCGCCAGCAAGGTGCTGGAAATCGCCCGTGACCGCCACGTTGAACAGGCGCTGAACGAGACGCCAGAGAAGCTGAATCGCGATCGTCGCCTGGTGCTGCTAAGCGATCCGGTGACGATGGCCCGTCTGCATTTCCGCGTCTGGAATTCCCCGGAGAGATATTCTTCATGGGTGAGTTATTACGAAGGGATAAAGCTCAATCCACTGGCATTGCGTAAACCGGATGCGGCTTCGCAATAAAAACGTAGTTGCCTGATGCGCTACGCTTATCAGGCCTACATCGTTCCTGCAATTTATTGATTTTGCAAGATTTTGTAGGTCGGGTAAAGCGTTCACGCCGCATCCGGCAAAAACAACGAGCCAATAAAAATACCGGCGTTATGCCGGTATTTTTTACGGAAGAGGTATCAAATGCGTTTAATTGTGATGAGCATAATGGTGACCTTGCTGAGTGGCTGTGGCAGCATCATTAGTCGCACTATACCGGGGCAGGGGCATGGCAACCAATATTATCCCGGTGTGCAATGGGACGTGCGTGACTCCGCCTGGCGTTACGTCACGATCCTTGATCTGCCATTCTCCCTGGTTTTCGATACTTTACTGCTGCCGATCGACGTACATCATGGCCCGTATGAGTGATTAACGTTCATCCCACTCATCAGCTGCAGTGCGTCCTTCCTCGGTATCCAGCGGTGGCTCAAGCTGAAATTCCCCCTCGTCCCATTCATGTAATGTATTCTCATCTTGCCACTCCTGGCGGATCTCTATCTCATCATAGTCGCCGTCAAAGACACTTTGCGCAGCTTCACCGCTAAGCATGGGTAAACATTCACCTTCTTCCCCTTCGTCGGCAAAAAACTCAACTTGCCACATGATGTCGCCGTCCTGCAAAACGTATTTTTGGGCATTGAACTGTTGCACATTCGCGTTTTCGGCGTCGATGCCGGGGTTGTCTGCAAGAAATTCTTCGCGGGCAGCGTCAATGGCTTCTTCAAGCGTTGCGTACATGGTCATCACGATTCTCCCTTTGAGTTGATGAGGTTTCAGGGAAAAGGATAGCTGATTCTCCGCTTTTGCAAGTATGAAAGGCGAAAAATCAGTTCGATATCTGGGGGATTCGACGACGACGTAGACTGTTCCATGAATAGACTGCGTTGAATAACACTACGCCAGCGGTGACGAGAAATACCGCCCTGAAACCGTAGTTCGCTGAAATCGCTGCTCCCATCAATGGTCCGGTAACGTTGCCAATATCACGAAACGATTGGTTATAGCTGAAGATACGCCCGGCGATCTGGTTGCTCGAGTTGTAAACCAACAGTGTCTGTACGGCGGGGAGTAATGCACCATCGGCGGCACCGAGCAAAAAACGTAAAATCCCAAGTTGTAATGGCGTCTGAACGTAAGACATTGGGATCAACAGCAGTACAGAAAAGATCAGCGCCGTAATCAGGATCTTTTCGGGGCCGATTCGATCGCCAAGTTTGCCGAGTCGTGGTGCACTTAGCAGAGCCGCCACGCCTGGCACCGAGGCGATCATGCCACTGATAAAAGCGACGTTACTGACGTTACCCGCCAGTTCGCGGACATACAGCGTCAGAATGGGGGCAATTGAGCCCGTCGCCACCTGGATGATTAACGTGGTGACAAACAGGCTGAGTACCAGTTTCGGGTTTTTAAGTGATGTCACCACTTCCCGCATATGCAGCATCTCTTTTTTGCTGACCGGCTGGAATTTTTCTCTGATGCAAAACAGGGTGACGAAAAAGCAGAGTATGAGCACACTGGCGGTAATAAAGAATACCGGACGTAAGCCGTAGCTATCGGCGAGCAAACCGCCAGCCATTGGGCCGAGCAACGCGCCGCTAACGCCGCCTGTGGAGAGCGTACCCAGCGCCCAGCCGCTTTTATTACGCGGTACTTGTGTGGCGATAAGAGCATTAGCGTTGGGGACAAATCCGCCAAGTAAACCAAGAAGCGCCCGCAGGATCAAAAACTGCCAGATATTTTGTGCCAGTCCCATCAACACCATCACGATGCCCATGCCGAGAGCAGAGCGTAATAGCATGAGTTTTCGGCCTTTACGGTCGGCGAGTCCACCCCAAAACGGTGAGGCGATGGCCGAAAATAAAAATGTAATGCTGAAGACAATACCGGACCACATATTCAGGGCGGAGTGGCCGGTAACGCCAAGCTGCTCAACGTAGAGGGGTAAGAAGGGCATTACCAGGCTGAAGGCGGCACCGGTAAGAAAACAGCCTAGCCAGGCGACGATCAGGTTTCGTTTCCAGTTTATAGGGGTGTCATTTTCACAGGGTGACATAGCAATCCGCTGTTGGTGCGCCAGGCGCGGTGAACATAAGAAGAAAAGATAAGCACACTAATTATGCGCCCGACTTCCAGGGGGCGCAATCCAGAGAGCTTTTATCGCTAAATCAGGGGGATTTTCTGTGGTAATGCCGGATGCCATTCTGAAGCATCCAGCATGGAAGATTTAATAGCGTGAAGGAACGCCTTCCGGGCGTGTTTTAAAGCGACGGTGTAACCACATATACTGCTCTGGTGCCATCATGATGCATTTTTCGACCACTTTGTTCATCCACGCGGCGGTAGTTTCGGCATCATCCAGCGGCGGAGAACACTCTGGCGGCAGTATAATCAACTGATACCCTTTGCCATCTGGCTTACGGCGTGGAACGAAGGGCACCAGACATGCGCCGGACATCCGTGCCAGCATCCAGGTTCCGGTCGTGGTCGCAGCCTGCTCAACGGCAAACAACGGGACGAAAACGCTTGAGCGCGGGCCGTAATCATGATCCGGTGCGTACCAGACCACTTCGCCTTTTTTCAGGGCTTTAATCATGCCTTTTAAATCTTTGCGGTCGAGCATCGATTTATTTGAGCGCAAACGGCCCCAGGTTTGTAGCCAGTCAATCAGTGGATTATCGTTCGGGCGGTAAACGCCAATCCCCGGTTCCTGCATACCAAACTGCCGCGCACCCAGCTCCAGTGTCAGAAAATGGATGCCAACTAACAGGATGCCGCGTTTTTGCGCCTGCACGTCACGAATGTGTTCCATGCCGATCACTTCCGTCCAGCGGGCGATTCGGCGGTCCGGCCAGAACCACGCCATGCCGGTTTCCATCAGGCCCATGCCAACGGATTCGAAATTCTTCACCACCATTTTACGGCGTTCTTGTTCGCTCATTTCCGGGAAGCACAGTTCCAGGTTGCGATGCACAATTTTTGCGCGTCGTTTCATAAAACGTAACGCCAGTTTTCCTAATCCACAACCGAGGCGGTAGATAACCGGGTAGGGCAATTGCACGACCAACCAAAGTACGCCAATACCCAACCAGGTTAACCAATAACGCGGATGAAGCAGTGCGGTGGAGAACTTGGGTAGATTCGTCATATCAATCCTGTTTTTCAACCTATACGGGCAATTGTATGTATTGTCGCATTTTTTCGTCCGCAACCAAAATTTGTGACTGAAGACTGGGCGAAATTGCCGCGCTTGTAAATAACAAATAATTTTTAATGCTAAAATGTAGCGTAAAATGTGTGGATGTTAATTATCGATAATTGCTATATCATGCCGCGGATTTTTACTTTCCCATCTCGCAGGAACCGTACACCATGCCAGTGTTACACAACCGCATTTCCAACGACGCGTTAAAAGCCAAAATGTTGGCTGAGAGCGAACCGCGAACCACCATTTCGTTTTATAAGTATTTCCACATTGCCGATCCTAAGGTGACCCGTGACGCTTTATATCAACTGTTTACCGCGCTGAATGTTTTTGGGCGAGTGTATCTGGCGCATGAGGGCATTAACGCGCAAATCAGCGTACCTGCGAGCAATGTTGAAACATTTCGCGCGCAGCTCTATGCCTTCGACCCGGCTTTAGAGGGTTTACGCCTGAACATCGCGTTGGATGATGACGGGAAATCCTTCTGGGTACTGCGTATGAAGGTACGCGATCGCATTGTTGCCGACGGTATTGACGATCCTCACTTTGATGCCAGCAATGTTGGTGAGTATCTGCAAGCGGCGGAAGTGAACGCCATGCTTGACGATCCCGATGCATTGTTTATCGACATGCGTAACCACTATGAGTATGAAGTGGGGCACTTTGAAAACGCGCTGGAAATACCGGCAGATACCTTCCGTGAGCAGCTGCCAAAAGCAGTTGAGATGATGCAGGCACATAAAGATAAAAAAATTGTCATGTACTGCACCGGCGGCATTCGTTGTGAAAAGGCCAGTGCCTGGATGAAACATAACGGATTCAACAAAGTCTGGCATATCGAGGGCGGAATTATTGAATACGCCCGTAAGGCGCGCGAGCAGGGCTTGCCGGTGCGTTTTATTGGCAAAAATTTTGTTTTTGACGAGCGGATGGGCGAACGTATATCTGATGAGATTATCGCGCACTGCCACCAGTGCGGTGCGCCGTGCGACAGCCATACCAACTGTAAAAATGATGGCTGCCATCTGCTGTTTATTCAGTGTCCAGTATGTGCGGAAAAATACAAAGGTTGTTGTAGTGAGATTTGCTGCGAAGAAAGCGCGTTACCGCCAGATGAACAGCGACGCCGTCGGGCAGGACGTGAAAATGGCAATAAGATCTTTAATAAGTCTCGTGGACGTCTGAATACAACACTGGGCATTCCTGATCCAACAGAATAAATATCATTGCCGGATGCGTGCCATCCGGCAACATTTCACTCTTACTTCTGCTGTACGCCTTCCACTGAAATAATCAGATCCACTTCCTGAGACGCTGGACCTAAATCTGTCTTGATATTGAAGTCTTTGAGCTTAATTTTGCCTTCGGCCTCAAAGCCTGCACGTTTACCGCCCCACGGGTCGTCACCCTGACCAATTAATTTCGCTTCCAGTGTGACGGGCTTGGTTACACCATTCAGCGTCAGATCGCCGGTAATATCCAGTTCGTCACCGTCTTTCTTCACGCTGGTGGAGGTGAATGTTGCCTGTGGATATTTTGCGGTATTGAGGAAATCCGCACTGCGAAGATGTTTATCGCGTTCGGCGTGATTAGTATCGACGCTGGTGGTGTTAATTGTCACATTCACTTTATCGGCAGCTGGATTTTTTTCATCAAAGGTAAAAGTACCGTCGAAATCTTTAAAGGTGCCATATAACCAGCTATAGCCAAGATGCTGGATGCGGAAGTTAACAAAGGCGTGCTGACCTTCTTTGTCAATTTTGTAATCGGCGGCAACCGCTGAACCGGCAGAGAACATCAAGGAAGCGAAGGTTAAACCAAGCAGGCTTTTTTTCATTTTTTATACTCCATAGTCAGATGACGACTTTCCCAGCATGCGCTTCAGAGTGTCGTATTTATCGATGAAATGATGCTTCAGAGCCATAAATCCGTGCATAACGGACAGTACGACGACGCTCCACGCGAGCCAAAAATGCAGGGCACCGGCAAAGTCAGCCTGTGTGCCAGCGTCGGCGAGGGTCGCGGGGACGTCAAACCAGCCAAAAACGCTGATCGGTTTACCATCGGCAGTTGAGATCAGATAGCCGCTGATGCCGATGGCGAACAGCAATAGGTACAATGCGAGATGTCCAGCTTTTGCGGCAAGACGAGTCATGGGCGAATAACTCGGCAGCGGACCCGGCGGTGGAGATATGACACGCCACAGAACGCGAATAACCAGCCCCATCATTAACAAAATACCGATGCTTTTATGCAGTTCGGGTGCTTTGTGATACCAGCCATCGTAATAACTGAGCGTGACCATCCACAGACCTAAAGCAAACATGCCGTAGACAATAATTGCGCTTAGCCAATGGAAGGCCGCAGATATAACACCATAGCGTTCAGGGGTATTTGTGAATGACATAAGTGCATCCAAAACGAATTTGCGAGAGAAAGAAAATGGCGTGTCGGAGAATGAATTGCAACACAAAAATAACAAATTGAATGATATTTATTTTTATTTCAATAATTTTGAATTAATAATGAAAGAATCTTCATAAGTTTAGTGGGTTCAGCATCAGAGATGTCTGGTGAGTGCTGTAGAAGCAGGAATAATCTCATTCAATTTTTCACGCTAAATGAAAGGGAGATTAAATATTTGTCAGTTTATGTCAGTGCGGAAAACTAAAAATAAAACACATAGTTCAGATCCATAATTGCCAACAATCCCCAGAGAAAAAGATAAAGCATCAGATGCTCGCGAATATTATTAATGAGATAGTTCACCAACCGACGCATTAAATACTCCTGTAAAAACGGCCTCATTCTGGAGGCCGTAATGATGATTATTGGAAGCGGGAAAGCCTGAATGGCGTCAAATCAAAATCGCTTTTTTTGTCTTGCGCAAAATCGGCAGCCATTTCCCCTAAAACTGACGCAAATTTAAAACCGTGCCCACTCAGGCCGGTAATGAGCAGTGTATTATCGTGGGCGGGTAGAGTATCGATAATAAAATCTTCGTCAGGCGAATTATCATAGGTGCAGGCAGCGCCGTACAGGCAGCAACCGATACCCGGCAATACATTGCGCAAGAACGGGAAGGCTTCTGACCCATCACTGGCCACTTCCGCAAACGGAACACGTTCATCCGCTGAATGGATAACCTGGCCTCCGTTATGTTTGCCAATCTTCAACGCGTCGTTTTCTGCCGGAAAACCATAATATTGATCGCCATTGGGCAGTTCACCGGTAAAAGCCGGGAATTTATTCTTCACGCTATAGCGGCCATCGGCCTGATACCAGGCAAATACTTTGCGTACGGGCTGGACAGGCAGCTCCGGGAGTAGGTCTTTTACCCATGTTCCCGCGCAGACAATCGCTTTTTTCGCCTGATACTCACCGTCAGCCGTTTCAATAGTTACGCCATCATCGTCATGACGAATTGCGGTGACCGGGCAGTTGAACAGCTGCGCACAGCCCGCTTCCTTCGCCAGTTGGATCCAGGTTTTAATCGCCAGTTCGCTGCGCAAAAAACCGGAATCAGTTTCAAATAAACCGATGTAGTTGTCCGGGACGCGTATTTCTGGCCAGCGGGCCATAATCCCTTGCGCGTCGAGCTTTTCAACGTTGAGTTGCCACTGTTCGGCGCTGTGGGCGACGTTGGCGAGAAATGCGGAGTCAGCCGGACCGAGGTTAATGACACCAGAGCGTACAAAAATGGGATCATCTTCGTTGTGGCGGGAAAGTTCATCCCACAGCATTTGCGCGCGGAGGACCAGCGGGACATACTTTTCACCTTCACCATAAGCATGGCGAATTAATCGCGTATCGCCGTGGTGGCTGCCGTGTTGATGTGGTGGCATATGGGCGTCGGTCATTAGCACGTTTAAACCGGCGCGGGTTGCATAATACCCGGCGGCAGCGCCTACGGAACCGCTGCCAATAATGATGAGATCGTATTTCATTTTTTTCTCTCTGCTCTCATGGTTTAAGCAGAGTAATTAACTGAATGCAGATATACAACCCAGAAATGGTAAAGGCACCGGTGAGGTGCCTTTTGGGTGGATGGTCATGTCATGTTAATGACGCCGATACTCGTTTACCTGGAAATCACCGGATTCAATTTTGGCGATTCCTGCTTCTAATATCGAAATAAATTGTCTGGCAACATCAGTGGTTAACCAGAGCGTCTGACCAACTTCAGTCCCTTCCTGCTCGGACTTATTTGGGGTCTGGTAGTGCAAACGCAACATCAGCGCATCATAGCTATCAACGGTGCTGATGTCCCACCCTACGAGCGGATGAGTCTGAATGACTTCATTATTTTTTTCCATCATGGCCCCCTAATTCGTGTTACTAGACAACGTTATTCGAGGTTCAATGCGTTTTTATCTGAAGCAACTTCAGTATACCAATAAGTAAGGGTATTCACCGAATTTTTAAAGGGGGGAACAGATAAATTTCTGCTTTTAAGATTTATATGAACAATAAAACAGCATGTCATTCATATTTTTTTAGCATATTGTGCAATTATTTTGAGGAAGTGTAGAAATTTTGTACTCACAATTCGCAAGTAAAATAAAAAAGCCGGGGCGACCCGGCAAAAACAAAAATCACTGCATATTATTCGCTGACAAACCAGTCATCGGCGCTTTCCCACGTTTCCTGGAGAATTTCGCTAATGCGCTGTTTATCTTCTTTTGTCGCGCCAATAACCGATAAATTATTTGCTGCGGCATAACGTACCGATACGTGGCCTTCATTATCAGGAAACGCATACTGAATACGGCGGGAAAGTTCGCCAGCCAGGGCGTCAATAGCCCCAGCTGGCAATGGAGAAGTTTTCGCTATGGTGACTTCAATTCGCATAATAGCCCCCTGTTGAATATACTGGTTATTTATACAGGTAAAATAACCTAATGACAACAGGAAGCTACGATTTTTATTGTTTAACGGACCAGCGTACCGTTTCTCCGGCGAGGAATGGCACCAGCGTGTCATCAGTCAGTGCGATGCTTTCAGCAACCTGTTGCTCTTCACGTACCAGTTCGATGAATGTGTCGTTGACCGGCAAGCCATAGAACTGCGGGCCGTTTACAGAACAGAATGCTTCAAAGTGCTGCAAAGCATTCATCTCTTCAAAGACGGTAGCGTAACTGCCCAGCGCGGTTGGGGCGTTGAAACAGCCCGCGCAGCCGCAGCTGCTCTCTTTGCGATGACGTGCATGTGGCGCAGAATCCGTTCCGAGGAATACACGATTAAAACCGCTGGCGACCAGTTCACGCAATGCCTGTTGGTGGATATTGCGTTTGAGGATGGGTAGACAATACAGGTGCGGACGCACGCCACCAACCAGCATATGGTTGCGGTTAAACATCAGATGCTGCGGAGTGATGGTGGCAGCCAGCCGTTCATTTCCGTCACGGACATAGTCGGCAGCGTCTTTGGTGGTGATATGCTCAAAAACGACTTTCAGCGCGGTCAGGCGCTGGCGCAGCGGTTCCATCACGCTTTCTATAAAGCGCGCTTCACGATCAAAAATGTCGATATCTGCATGTGTTACTTCACCATGCACCAGTAGCGGCATACCGATTTTTTCCATGCGCTCAAGTACCGGCATGATTGCGTCAACTGACGTAACGCCGTGGCTGGAGTTAGTGGTTGCGTTTGCCGGATAAAGTTTTGCAGCGGTGAACACGCCTTCGTTAAATCCGCGCTCCAGCTCATTAGGGTCCAGCGAATCTGTTAAATAACAGGTCATCAGCGGGGTGAAATCGTGCCCGGCAGGTACGGCGTCAAGAATGCGCTGGCGATACGCCACGGCAGCCTCAACGGTGGTCACGGGCGGAGCCAGATTGGGCATTACGATAGCCCGTCCATAAATTTCGCTGGTATACGGCACGACAGTTTTTAACATGTCGCCATCGCGGAGGTGAAGGTGCCAGTCGTCTGGGCGGCGGATCTTTAATACCTGGGATGGTGCAGTCATTAATCTCTATGCTCCGGCTGAAGGGATGTTTTTGCCGGACACAAAGGATAAGCGGAAACGTTTTCCTTTGCACGAAAAATAAAGGGCGCGAATGCGCCCTCGTGATTAATCCGTAAACGGAATGACAATTTCGCCTGGCTTCACTTCAATGCCTTTCGCCAGTTTCTTCGCCATTGCTTCGCCCTGGCTGCCATCTTCGCGCAGGACGTAAGCAGGTTGCTGGTTAAAGTAATTGCGTAATGCCTGGTTCAAATAGGGGAGCAACGTTTGCATCACCGTTTGCATTTTTTCCGGTTGTACCGTCGCATCGACCACTTCCATCTCTTTCAGGAAGATCGCACCTTTTTCTTTATCAAACACGGGCAGCGCTTTCAGCTTCAGTTTCATGGTCGCTTTCTGGCTACCGAACAGGGAGTTCATGTCCAGATTGGCGTCTCCGGTTAGGGTAACCTTATTCGGCTCTTCGCGACCAATTTGGCTGGTCAGGTTTGTCAGAACAATATGGGCGTCAGCCACGCCGGGTAAACCGATATCTTTTGAGAAATTATTATGTTTCGCAAGCGACTGGTTAATTTCTTGTTCGGTGATGGTGTATTGGGTGAGTTGATTACAGCCAACGAGCAGGCCACTGACGATCAATGCAGCGGCAAATAAAAACTTGTTCATGGTAGTCCTCGACATGAAATCTGCGTCAATATCCTGACACAACGCAGCATGTGTCACCAGCGATAAACGCGCCAGCAGAAAAAACTGAAAACGGCGGCAACCCGCGAATACAGGCTGCCGCGGCGGGTCAGGATTAAATCGCCATTGATGATAACAAATTGATTTGTGTCTGTTTCGCCATATTATCGCGGTAATCAGCAACGCGGCTTGGCCAGTTGATTCCGGCTACTAGCGTCAGATTACGCAGGAGCGGAAATAGCTGAATATCATCTTCCGAAAGTTCGCCATTCACGGCGTTCGGTTTGACGATCAGTTTGTCCAGCGCACGTAAATCATCGCTGATATTCTTAATCAGACCGTCAGAGTGGGCCAGCAGGTCGGCAAAATTACCCGCGCTGGCCTCTTTCTTGTCGACGAAATATTTGCGCGCGGCAGGAGTAGAAAACTCATCAAATGCCGATTTGGCAAAACGCGGCAACAGCAGTTTGTTGGCGTAGCCATTGACCTTGCGCAGCCACTCTTCAATGGCAGGGGAACGTTTGCCGGTCAGTAACGGTTTGCCGTCGAGTTTATCGACATAGTGAACGATGTCCATGCTTTCTGGCATATAGCGGCTGTCATCTTTTTGCAGAATGGGAACCTGTTTTTGACCGACCATCCGGGTGGGTGTTTCTGCGTCGTCGTTGAGCAGAACATGTAATTCGACGGGGATATTTTTCAGGCCGAAAATCATGCGGGCTTTGAGGCAGTAAGGGCAGTGATCGTAAATGTATAGCTTCACGTGACTCCTCCATTTGGCTGTCAGTTCTCTTTCAGTATGGAGGAGTCAGGGGGGAGTATCAAATCAGGCGTCGCGTTCAAGCAAACGACGCGCGGCGCGTTTCTGGCTAAACTGCCAACCCAGCGCAAGGAAAGTGAAGATGCCAATAATGCCCAGCATCATCCACGGAAGCTCTGGCTGGTGCGCCGATTTGCCCAGGTCAAACAGCCAGCCGCCACCGATATAACCAATAGCGCCGCCAATCGCCAGACCCAGACGGCTAAACCCCATATAGCTGCCGCGAGCTCTTGCGTCTGCCAGCGAAGCACTTAAGGTTTCACGCGCAGGCTCGGCAATGATCGACCCGATATAAAACAGACAAATCAGGGTGAAAAGTTGTTGCAGGCCGCTGACCATGCCTACTGGCATCATGCTTAATGACATTATCAACAGCCCAGCCATTAACCGGTGTTCCAGACGAAAATGCTTTTCACTCCAGCGGGCGATAGGGTAGAGCAACGTTAACGACAGACACGCTTCAATGGCATACATCCATTTAACGGCAGAGGGCGCGCCCGCCACGTCGTTGACCATAATTGGCAGCATCAGCATCACTTGTACAGCCAGCATGTAGTAACCCGCCAGCGTCAGGACATAGGTGACAAAACACTTGTCACGCATCACGCGGGTCATGCCTTCGCGAACGGGCGTACGTACGGTGGAGAGTTTCCATGCCGGTAACAACCACGCATTGAACGCTGCACACAGCACAAACAAAACTGCCCCTGTGGCGCAGACCAGGCGAAAGTCGTATTGCAACAGCCAGCTCCCCAACAATGCGCCAATGACCGCACCGGCACTGTCCTGCATCATCAACAGCGAGAAAAAACGACCACGCTGTTGTGGACGGATTAGTTTCACCACCAGCGCCGAACGCGGAGGATCAAACAACGTGCCGCCGAGTCCCGAAAGCAGGCATGAAAACCACAGTAGCCACGGTTCGTGGGCGATACCCATTGTGGCGAATCCGGCGGCACGCATCAGCATACCGGTGACAATCATCGGTTTGGCACCAAAGCGGTCGGCAATTGCGCCGCCGAAAATACCCAGACCTTGCTGAATAAACTGGCGTAGACCGAGGGCAATACCGACCATGACGGCGGCCCAGCCCATTTGATCAACGAAGCGGATAGAGATCAGCGGGAAGACAACAAAGAACCCCAGCACGACCAGCATATTATCGATGAGCAGGAAATATTTACCCAGGTTCCTCGCCTGCGACACGCGGGACATTTCCCCTCCCGGGAAATAAAAGATGAGCACTTTCTATTCTGCATTGCCGCTAAGACTTTTCCCATCACTTCGGGGACAATATTTTTTTATCAAAACGTCGCTTTGATAGAGAGTTTTTATCAAATATGTGAATAATGCAGAAAATGGCATTCTGGACTTTTCACAGGGTCTGGTTGCGCAGGTATAGTAATACTTACAGCGTATTAAAGACGTTACGGGAAGGAGTAGGTATAGAATGTTTGGCTATCGCAGTAACGTGCCAAAAGTGCGCTTAACCACAGACCGACTGGTCGTGCGTCTGGTGCATGATCGTGATGCCTGGCGTCTGGCGGATTATTACGCAGAGAATCGCCATTTCCTCAAGCCCTGGGAGCCAGTGCGCGACGAAAGCCACTGTTATCCATCAGGCTGGCAGGCCAGGCTAGGGATGATTAGCGAATTTCATAAACAAGGTTCAGCTTTTTACTTTGGCTTATTCGACCCGGACGAAAAAGAGATTATTGGCGTTGCCAATTTTTCCAATGTTGTTCGCGGCTCTTTTCATGCCTGCTATCTCGGTTATTCGATTGGGCAAAAATGGCAGGGCAAAGGACTCATGTTTGAAGCCCTGACCGCAGCCATTCGTTATATGCAGCGCACCCAACATATTCATCGCATTATGGCTAATTATATGCCGCACAATAAACGCAGCGGTGATTTACTGGCGCGACTGGGTTTTGAAAAAGAAGGCTATGCGAAAGACTATCTGTTGATTGATGGACAATGGCGCGATCACGTACTGACGGCATTAACTACCCCAGACTGGACGCCCGGCCGCTAAGGAGAATCTCATGAAATATCAACTTACTGCCATGGAAGCTCGCGTGATTGGTTGCTTGCTGGAAAAACAGGTGACCACGCCGGAGCAATACCCGCTCTCCGTAAATGGTGTAGTCACGGCCTGTAATCAGAAAACGAACCGTGAACCGGTTATGAATCTGAGTGAATCTGAAGTGCAGGAACAGCTGGATAATCTGGTCAAACGTCATTATCTACGCACGGTGAGCGGTTTTGGTAATCGGGTCACCAAATATGAGCAACGTTTTTGTAATTCAGAATTTGGCGATCTGAAACTGAGCGCCGCAGAAGTGGCGTTAATCACCACGTTGTTATTGCGTGGTGCCCAGACGCCGGGGGAACTGCGCAGCCGCGCCGCGCGAATGTATGAATTCAGCGATATGGCGGAAGTGGAGTCGACGCTGGAACAACTGGCGAGTCGCGAAGATGGTCCTTTTGTGGTGCGTCTGGCCCGCGAACCGGGTAAACGCGAAAGCCGCTACATGCATCTTTTCAGTGGTGAGGTTGAGAATCCGCCGGCGGTAACGGATATGTTGAACGCGGTTGACGGTGATTTACAGGCCCGTGTCGAAGCCCTGGAAATCGAAGTGGCAGAACTGAAACAGCGTCTTGATTCGTTGCTGGCCCATCTGGGAGATTAAAGTGAAAAAATTACGTATCGGCGTAGTGGGGTTAGGCGGCATCGCGCAAAAAGCGTGGTTACCGGTGCTGGCGGCAGCGTCTGACTGGACGTTACAAGGTGCGTGGTCGCCTACGCGCGCCAAAGCCTTGCCAATTTGTGACAGCTGGCGCATTCCTTATGCTGATTCGTTATCCAGCCTTGCCGCCAGTTGCGATGCGGTTTTTGTGCATTCCAGCACCGCCAGCCACTTTGACGTGGTCAGTACGTTACTCAATGCGGGGGTACATGTCTGTGTCGATAAACCGCTGGCAGAAAATCTGCGCGATGCTGAACGGCTGGTGGAACTGGCGGCGCGGAAAAAACTGACGTTGATGGTCGGTTTTAACCGTCGTTTCGCACCACTCTACGGTGAGTTAAAAACGCAACTCGCCACCGCGTCCTCGCTAAGAATGGATAAACATCGTACCAATAGCGTCGGGCCACACGATCTTTATTTCACATTGCTGGATGATTATCTGCATGTGGTGGATACCGCGCTGTGGTTGTCTGGCGGCAATGCAACTCTCGAAAGCGGTACGTTGCTGACCAATGAGTCCGGCGAAATGCTGTTTGCCGAGCACCATTTTTTGGCTGGTCCTTTGCAGATCACCACCTGTATGCATCGCCGGGCCGGAAGTCAGCGTGAAACCGTGCAGGCCGTGACTGATGGTGCGCTCATCGACATTACGGATATGCGCGAATGGCGTGAGGAGCGCGGGCAGGGCGTAGTGCATAAACCGATTCCTGGTTGGCAGAGTACGCTCGAGCAACGTGGATTTGTCGGCTGTGCGCGGCACTTCATTGAATGCGTGCAAAATCAGACAGTTCCGCAAACCGCCGGCGAACAGGCCGTGCTGGCGCAACGTATCGTTGACAAGATCTGGCGCGATGCGATGAGTGAATAAACCCTGTAACATCTGGCGGTAGCAATTCACCATAATCCAGGTAGACTATTCGCCTCTTTCAGCGCCTGCCTTGCAGGCGTTTTGCCCGTGGGTCTGGATTAGAACACCGATGAATTTATTAAAATCGCTGGCCGCCGTCAGCTCGATGACCATGTTTTCGCGTGTGCTTGGCTTCGCACGAGACGCAATTGTCGCCAGAATCTTTGGCGCAGGGATGGCAACCGACGCCTTTTTCGTCGCTTTTAAACTTCCTAACTTGTTACGCCGTATCTTTGCCGAAGGGGCATTTTCCCAGGCATTTGTACCGATTCTGGCAGAATATAAAAGCAAGCAGGGTGAAGACGCCACGCGGGTCTTTGTCTCTTATGTTTCTGGCCTGCTGACACTTGCGCTGGCGGTTGTGACGGTCGCTGGCATGCTCGCTGCACCGTGGGTGATCATGGTGACCGCGCCTGGCTTCGCTGACACTGCCGACAAATTTGCCCTGACCAGCCAGCTACTAAAGATAACCTTTCCCTATATCTTGCTGATCTCCCTGGCGTCGCTGGTGGGAGCGATTCTGAATACCTGGAACCGCTTCTCAATTCCGGCGTTTGCCCCGACATTGCTCAATATCAGCATGATTGGTTTTGCGTTGTTTGCCGCGCCGTACTTTAATCCACCGGTGCTGGCGCTGGCCTGGGCTGTTACGGTCGGCGGCATCCTGCAGCTGGTGTATCAGCTACCTCATCTGAAGAAGATCGGCATGCTGGTTTTGCCACGCATTAACTTCCACGATGCCGGAGCAATGCGTGTGGTGAAACAGATGGGACCGGCAATCCTTGGCGTCTCTGTGAGCCAGATCTCCTTAATCATCAACACCATTTTTGCCTCGTTTCTTGCTTCCGGTTCGGTGTCGTGGATGTATTACGCCGACCGCTTAATGGAGTTTCCGTCCGGTGTGCTGGGCGTGGCGCTTGGCACCATTTTGCTACCGTCGCTGTCGAAAAGTTTTGCCAGTGGCAATCATGATGAATACAACCGTTTGATGGACTGGGGGCTGCGTCTTTGTTTCCTGTTGGCGCTGCCAAGTGCGGTTGCGTTGGGCATTCTTTCCGGTCCGTTAACCGTTTCGCTGTTCCAGTACGGTAAATTTACCGCCTTTGATGCGCTGATGACCCAGCGGGCGTTAATTGCCTACTCGGTGGGTTTGATTGGCCTGATTGTAGTGAAAGTGTTGGCTCCTGGCTTTTATTCCCGCCAGGACATTAAAACGCCAGTGAAAATTGCCATCGTTACGCTGATTTTAACGCAATTGATGAACCTGGCGTTTATTGGTCCGTTGAAACATGCCGGGCTGTCACTTTCTATTGGTCTGGCGGCGTGTCTGAATGCTTCGCTGCTTTACTGGCAGTTGCGTAAGCAGAAAATCTTTACCCCGCAACCCGGCTGGATGGCGTTTCTGTTGCGTCTGGTGGTGGCGGTACTGGTGATGTCTGGCGTGCTTTTAGGTATGTTACATATCATGCCGGAGTGGTCATTGGGTACTATGCCCTGGCGTTTACTGCGTTTAATGGCGGTCGTGCTGGCGGGGATTGCCGCGTACTTCGCTGCACTGGCAGTACTGGGCTTCAAAGTTAAAGAATTTGCCCGCCGGACGGTGTAACGATACATTCCGGCCTGCAGTGCAGGCCGGAGTTAATCTTCAGATCGAAATCTTTTTACTGCCGCGATGGGTTGTTGAGGTCTGACCGTTCGCCCCATACAGCGTCGGTTCCTGATGCGGTTTCAACATTTCCAGCGCCTGTTGATTGCGTTCAATCTGTCCTTCCAGTAACCAGCCGTTATGTTGATTCAGTTGGCGTAGTTGCTGCGTTTTGCCAGTAATTTCCTGCCAGCGTTGACTAATATCAACGCTATTTGCTGTATTGGGTTCTTTCCTGCGTAACTGTTCGAGGTAATCCAGCGTCGCCAGCAGAGAGCTTTTTTGTTCTGTAATCCATTGCAACTGGCTGCCGTTGATCTGCCCCATAGAGAGATGTTGCTGCTCTTGATCCATTACCGTTTTGAGATCGTTAAGCACAGCGGACATCTGGTCGAGGATCTCTGCAAGACGCGTCATACGATCAATTACTCTGCAAGTCTTGCTGCGCTTCGTTGATCAGCGCATCGGCAATTTTGCCGGTGTCCATTTTTAGTTCACCGTTACGAATCGCCAGCTTTAACGCTTCGACACGTTCAAGATTGATATCACTGCTGCCGGGTTGCATCAGTTTTGCTTGCGCGTCGCTTAACGTCACACTGGTGCTGGTGGAGGCTGTTGTTTTTGCCGCCCGGGTGTTTGTTACCGGCGCGTCAGTGGTTTCGCGCGGTTGAACGGTGCTTACAGGCTTCAGAGGCGAAGTGCGATCAATACTCATGGTTTATTCCTCATTGAGGGCGCTTTTATCATGTGTTGCTTATTTATCGGCAAGGGACGGGTAATCTTTAACAGCTTACAGGTTTATAAGAATATTCCCATCTGCATCAACAACGCCGCTGACCACTTGTCCCGATACCATGCGCACCCGCGCATTTTGTGCGACGGCTGCATTGTTCAGCGCCTGACCTTCTGCGTTGGCGCTAAACCCATCACCGCTGGCGATAACGTTGACGCGTTGCCCCGCTTTTATCCGCCATGCCTGGCGAAACTGGGTTAACTGGATAGGTTGATCGGGTGATAGATCGCGCAGGCTAACGGCATCAACAAGTTGATTGATATCCAGCACCGTACGCGGTGGCAAGGTATCCAGCCGTCCGCGTTTCAGTTTGACATTGCCAGCTTCCAGCTTTCCTCCACGCACAATGGGCATCGCGGCAACCACATAATTTCCTGTGGCCTGCACATTAACCTGTAAATATCGTTTGTCGTTACCGCAGCGTGCCAACACATTCACATTGCCCCACAGACGGGAATTATTGCTCATCGAAAGCAATGGCTGATCGCACGGCGGTAGCAGATTGGGTGCTGTACGAATAGAAACACGAACCTCATCACTTACCCCCGCGAGTTGGGCGCTAAAAAAGGTGTGCAATTGCGATGTGAGATTGCTCGCCGTACTTAACGGACTGAACAGTATCGCGATGATCGCCACGCTACGTTTTATTGTCAGCATTTTCGCCCCCAGCCATTTCTACAACGTGAATTGTACCTGTCCGCAATGACCATCAACGGCATAAATAGCGACCCATTTTGCGTTTATTCCGCCGATAACGCGCGCGTAAAGGCATTTAAGCTGATGGCAGAATTTTGATACCTGCGGAGGAGATATGCTCGATAAGCTCGACGCCGCCTTACGTTTTCAACAAGAGGCGCTCAATCTGCGCGCCCAGCGTCAGGAAGTGCTGGCAGCAAACATCGCCAATGCCGATACCCCTGGTTATCAGGCGCGCGATATCGATTTTGCCAGTGAACTTAAAAAAGTCATGCAACGTGGACGGGATGCAACCAGTGTGGTTGCTCTGACGATGACCTCAACGAAACACATTCCGGCGCAGGCGCTGACGCCTCCTTCCGCAGAACTGCAATACCGTATTCCGGACCAGCCTTCGCTTGACGGGAATACTGTCGATATGGATCGCGAACGCACCCAGTTTGCCGATAACAGCCTGCAATACCAGATGAGCCTTAGCGCGTTGAGCGGGCAGATCAAAGGCATGATGAACGTTTTACAGAGCGGAAATTAACGGATGGCACTGCTGAATATTTTTGATATCGCCGGGTCGGCGTTAACTGCCCAGTCCCAGCGCCTGAACGTGGCGGCCAGTAATCTGGCGAATGCTGATAGCGTGACCGGTCCCGATGGACAGCCATATCGGGCAAAACAGGTGGTATTCCAGGTTAACGCTGCGCCAGGTGCTGCGACAGGCGGCGTAAAGGTTGCCGATGTTATAGAAAGTCAGGCTCCGGACAAACTGGTTTATGAACCGGGTAATCCGCTGGCGGATGCAAAGGGCTACGTGAAAATGCCAAACGTTGATGTCGTCGGAGAGATGGTTAACACCATGTCGGCGTCACGCAGTTATCAGGCCAATGTTGAAGTGCTCAACACGGTGAAAAGCATGATGCTGAAAACCCTTACGCTCGGTCAATAAAGGAGAAAGCTATGTCTATTGCGGTAACCACCACCGATCCGACGAATACCGGCGTCAGTACCACCAGCAGTAGTTCGCTCACGGGCAGCAACGCCGCAGATTTACAAAGCAGTTTTCTGACTTTGTTGGTGGCGCAGCTGAAAAACCAGGACCCGACCAATCCAATGGAAAACAACGAGCTGACGTCGCAATTGGCACAAATCAGCACGGTCAGTGGGATTGAAAAACTCAATACCACGCTCGGATCTATTTCCGGACAGATTGATAACAGCCAGTCGTTACAGGCCAGTAACCTGATTGGTCACGGCGTGATGATCCCCGGTACCACTGTTCTTGCGGGAATCGGCAGTGAAGAAGGGGCTGTGACCACGACCACGCCGTTTGGTGTTGAGTTGCAACAGGCAGCAGACAAAGTGACGGCCACCATCACCGATAAAAACGGCGCGGTCGTCCGTACCATTGATATCGGTGAACTGACTGCCGGAGTCCACAGTTTCACCTGGGACGGTACGTTGACTGACGGCAGCACTGCGACGAATGGTTCTTACAATGTAGCGATTAGCGCCAGTAACGGTGGTACACAACTGGTTGCCCAACCGCTGCAGTTTGCTCTGGTGCAGGGGGTGATCCGCGGCAACAACGGTAATACGCTGGATCTCGGCACTTACGGCACCACTACCCTCGACGAAGTACGGCAGATAATTTAAGCCTTCACATTTCAGGAGTCAGTCATGGCCTTTTCTCAAGCGGTTAGCGGATTAAACGCTGCCGCCACCAACCTCGATGTTATTGGCAACAATATCGCCAACTCCGCCACCTACGGCTTTAAATCAGGCACGGCCTCTTTTGCCGATATGTTTGCCGGTTCGAAAGTGGGACTGGGGGTAAAAGTTGCTGGTATCACTCAGGACTTTACCGATGGCACGACCACCAACACCGGGCGTGGTCTGGACGTTGCTATTAGCCAGAACGGTTTTTTCCGTCTGGTAGACAGCAATGGTTCGGTGTTCTACAGCCGTAACGGACAATTTAAGCTGGATGAAAACCGTAACCTGGTGAATATGCAAGGTTTACAGCTGACGGGTTACCCGGCAACCGGTACGCCGCCGACTATTCAGCAAGGGGCGAATCCGACCAATATTTCGATTCCGAATACCCTGATGGCAGCGAAAACTACCACCACGGCGTCGATGCAGATCAACCTGAATTCCAGTGATCCGCTTCCCTCTGTTAACGCATTTGATGCCAGCAATGCGGATAGCTATAACAAAAAAGGTTCGGTGACTGTTTTCGATAGTCAGGGTAATGCTCATGATATGAGCGTGTACTTTGTGAAGACCGGGGATAATAACTGGCAGGTCTACACCCAGGATAGTAGTGATCCAAACAGCATTGCGAAGACAGCGACAACACTGGTGTTTAATGCCAATGGCGTTCTGACCTCAAATCCAACAGCGAATATTTCCACTGGCGCAATTAACGGCGCAGATCCCGCCACGTTTAGCCTGAGCTTCCTCAACTCCATGCAGCAAAATACCGGCGCTAACAACATTGTGGCAACCACCCAGAACGGCTACAAACCGGGCGATCTGGTGAGTTATCAAATCAATGATGACGGTACGGTTGTCGGCAACTATTCCAACGAACAAACCCAACTGCTGGGGCAGATTGTACTGGCGAACTTTGCCAACAACGAAGGTCTGGCATCCGAAGGCGACAACGTCTGGTCCGCTACGCAATCTTCTGGCGTGGCGCTGTTGGGGACAGCCGGGACGGGCAACTTTGGCACACTGACCAACGGTGCGCTGGAAGCGTCCAACGTCGATCTCAGTAAAGAACTGGTCAATATGATCGTTGCCCAGCGTAACTATCAGTCTAACGCCCAGACCATCAAAACCCAGGACCAGATCCTCAATACGCTGGTTAACTTACGCTAATCGCTGACGGGATAGCTCAATGGATCACGCAATTTATACCGCGATGGGAGCAGCCAGCCAGACGCTGAATCAACAGGCGGTAACCGCCAGTAATCTGGCCAATGCCTCAACGCCCGGTTTTCGCGCGCAGTTAAACGCCTTGCGCGCAGTGCCGGTGGAAGGGCTTTCACTGCCCACGCGCACGCTGGTAACGGCGTCAACACCGGGTGCAGACATGACGCCCGGCAAGATGGATTACACCTCGCGCCCGCTGGACGTTGCGTTGCAGCAGGATGGTTGGCTGGTCGTGCAGACCGCTGACGGTAGTGAAGGGTATACGCGTAATGGCAGCATTCAGGTTGATCCCACCGGGCAACTGACAATTCAGGGACATCCGGTGGTAGGCGAGGCGGGGCCAATTGCTGTGCCGGAAGGGGCGGAAATCACTATTGCTGCCGATGGCACAATCTCGGCGCTGAATCCGGGCGATCCGGCAAATACGGTTGCGCCAGTGGGGCGTCTGAAGCTGGTGAAAGCCACGGGCAGCGAAGTCCAGCGCGGTGACGATGACATTTTTCGTTTAAGCGCAGAAAGCCAGGCTACGCGTGGGCCGGTACTGCAGGCAGATCCAACCTTGCGTGTGATGTCGGGTGTTCTGGAAGGCAGTAACGTCAATGCCGTTGCGGCAATGAGCGACATGATTGCCAGCGCGCGGCGTTTTGAAATGCAGATGAAGGTGATCAGCAGCGTCGATGATAACGCAGGCCGTGCCAACCAACTGCTGTCGATGAGTTAATTGAAAGGATACATGACAAGTATAAGTTGCCCTATGCGCAAGTTTATCGGGTCTATGGGGGCAATCGCAATTTATCGATTTTGCGAGCACTTGTAGGCCGGATAAGGCGTTTACGCCGCATCCGGCAAGAAGACATATGCACTTTGTCACTAATCCACTACAGGACATTTTATGATCAGTTCATTATGGATCGCCAAAACGGGCCTTGACGCCCAGCAAACCAATATGGACGTCATTGCCAACAACCTGGCAAACGTCAGTACTAACGGTTTTAAGCGTCAGCGCGCGGTGTTTGAAGATCTGCTTTATCAAACCATTCGCCAGCCGGGGGCACAGTCTTCCGAACAAACCACCTTACCCTCCGGATTACAAATCGGCACGGGGGTACGCCCGGTCGCCACGGAACGTTTACACAGCCAGGGCAACCTGTCGCAAACCAATAACAGTAAAGACGTCGCGATTAAAGGGCAGGGCTTTTTCCAGGTGATGTTGCCAGATGGCTCATCAGCCTATACCCGTGACGGCTCTTTCCAGGTGGATCAGAACGGGCAGCTGGTGACGGCCGGTGGTTTTCAGGTGCAGCCAGCGATCACCATTCCGGCGAATGCGTTAAGTATCACCATCGGTCGTGATGGCGTGGTCAGCGTAACCCAACAAGGCCAGGCAGCTCCGGTTCAGGTTGGGCAGCTCAATCTCACCACCTTTATGAATGACACCGGACTGGAGAGCATTGGCGAAAACCTCTACACCGAAACGCAATCCTCCGGTGCACCGAACGAAAGCACGCCGGGCCTGAACGGCGCGGGACTGCTGTATCAAGGGTATGTTGAAACGTCTAACGTCAACGTGGCGGAAGAACTGGTCAATATGATTCAGGTGCAACGCGCTTACGAAATCAACAGTAAAGCGGTGTCCACCACCGATCAGATGCTGCAAAAACTGACGCAACTCTAAGGCTTAACCGGTGGCAGGTTCACCGGTTTACTGATTTTTGAAGATGATAGCCATGCAAAAAAACGCTGCGCATACTTATGCCATTTCCAGCTTGTTGGTGCTTTCACTAACCGGCTGCGCCTGGATACCCTCCACGCCGCTGGTACAAGGGGCGACCAGTGCACAACCGGCTCCCGGTCCGACGCCCGTCGCCAACGGGTCTATTTTCCAGTCTGCTCAGCCGATTAACTATGGCTATCAACCGCTGTTTGAAGATCGTCGACCACGCAATATTGGCGATACGCTGACTATCGTGTTGCAGGAGAACGTCAGCGCCAGCAAAAGCTCCTCTGCGAATGCCAGCCGTGACGGTAAAACTAATTTTGGCTTTGATACTGTGCCGCGCTATTTGCAGGGGTTGTTTGGTAACGCTCGTGCCGATGTCGAAGCCTCCGGTGGTAACACGTTCAACGGAAAAGGCGGGGCCAATGCCAGCAATACCTTTAGCGGTACGTTGACGGTGACGGTTGACCAGGTACTGGTCAACGGCAACCTGCATGTGGTGGGTGAAAAACAGATCGCCATTAATCAGGGTACCGAATTTATTCGCTTCTCTGGCGTGGTTAATCCACGCACTATCAGCGGCAGCAATACCGTACCATCTACTAAGGTGGCGGATGCGCGCATTGAATACGTAGGCAATGGCTACATTAACGAAGCGCAAAATATGGGCTGGTTGCAGCGTTTCTTCCTTAACCTGTCGCCAATGTAAGTGAGGCTGTGGTGATTAAATTTCTCTCTGCATTAATTCTTCTACTGGTTATCACGGCGGCTCAGGCTGAGCGTATTCGCGATCTCACCAGTGTTCAGGGGGTAAGGCAAAACTCACTGATTGGCTATGGCCTGGTGGTGGGGCTGGATGGAACCGGTGACCAGACAACCCAGACGCCGTTTACCACACAAACGCTTAATAACATGCTCTCACAGCTGGGAATTACCGTTCCGACGGGCACCAATATGCAGCTAAAAAACGTCGCTGCGGTAATGGTGACAGCGTCACTTCCGCCGTTTGGACGCCAGGGGCAAACCATCGATGTGGTGGTTTCTTCCATGGGTAATGCCAAAAGCTTGCGTGGCGGTACGTTGTTGATGACACCGCTTAAGGGCGTTGACAGTCAGGTGTATGCGCTGGCGCAGGGCAATATTCTGGTTGGTGGCGCTGGAGCCTCCGCTGGCGGTAGCAGTGTTCAGGTGAACCAACTGAACGGTGGACGGATCACCAATGGTGCGGTTATTGAACGTGAATTGCCCAGCCAGTTTGGCGTCGGGAATACCCTTAATTTGCAACTTAACGACGAAGATTTCAGCATGGCGCAGCAAATCGCTGACACCATCAACCGCGTGCGTGGATATGGCAGCGCCACCGCGTTAGATGCGCGGACTATTCAGGTGCGCGTACCAAGTGGCAACAGTTCCCAGGTCCGTTTCCTTGCCGATATCCAGAATATGCAGGTTAATGTCACCCCGCAGGACGCTAAAGTAGTGATTAACTCGCGCACTGGCTCGGTGGTGATGAATCGCGAAGTGACCCTGGACAGCTGCGCAGTAGCGCAGGGGAATCTCTCGGTTACGGTCAATCGTCAGGCCAATGTCAGCCAGCCAGATACACCGTTTGGTGGTGGACAGACTGTGGTTACTCCACAAACGCAGATCGATTTACGCCAGAGCGGCGGTTCGCTGCAAAGCGTACGTTCCAGCGCCAGCCTCAATAACGTGGTGCGCGCGCTCAATGCGCTGGGCGCTACGCCGATGGATCTGATGTCTATTTTGCAATCAATGCAAAGTGCGGGATGTCTGCGGGCAAAACTGGAAATCATCTGATGATCAGCGACAGCAAACTACTGGCAAGTGCGGCCTGGGATGCGCAATCACTCAACGAACTAAAGGCGAAAGCGGGCGAAGATCCAGCGGCAAATATCCGTCCGGTGGCCCGCCAGGTGGAAGGGATGTTCGTGCAGATGATGTTGAAAAGCATGCGCGACGCTTTACCAAAAGATGGCCTGTTCAGCAGCGAGCACACTCGCCTGTATACCAGTATGTATGACCAGCAGATTGCCCAACAGATGACGGCGGGCAAAGGTCTGGGGCTTGCAGAGATGATGGTTAAACAGATGACGCCAGAACAACCATTGCCAGAGGAGTCCACGCCAGCAGCACCGATGAAATTCCCGCTCGAAACCGTGGTGCGTTATCAAAATCAGACGCTTTCGCAGCTGGTGCAAAAGGCCGTACCACGTAACTACGATGATTCGCTGCCGGGTGACAGTAAAGCATTCCTCGCGCAACTCTCGTTGCCCGCCCAACTGGCAAGCCAGCAAAGCGGTGTGCCACATCATTTGATCCTCGCTCAGGCGGCGCTGGAATCTGGCTGGGGACAACGGCAAATCCGCCGTGAAAACGGCGAGCCGAGTTATAACCTGTTTGGCGTCAAAGCCTCTGGCAACTGGAAAGGGCCAGTCACTGAAATCACCACGACTGAATATGAAAACGGCGAAGCGAAGAAAGTAAAAGCGAAATTTCGGGTCTACAGCTCGTATCTGGAAGCATTGTCGGATTACGTTGGGCTGTTAACACGTAATCCGCGCTACGCTGCCGTGACGACCGCCGCGAGTGCGGAGCAGGGGGCGCAGGCCCTACAGGACGCGGGCTATGCCACCGATCCTCACTATGCCCGCAAACTCACCAACATGATTCAGCAGATGAAATCGATAAGCGACAAAGTGAGCAAAACCTACAGTATGAACATTGATAATCTGTTCTGAATAACTCAAGTCCGGCGGGTCGCTGCCGATAATACTCTGTAATTGAAGGCTTATAAGGAACCTCCATGTCCAGCTTGATCAATAACGCCATGAGCGGACTGAACGCGGCCCAGGCGGCGTTAAATACGGCAAGTAATAATATCTCCAGCTATAACGTTGCCGGATATACCCGCCAAACCACTATTATGGCGCAGGCCAATAGCACGCTGGGCGCTGGCGGCTGGGTTGGCAATGGCGTCTACGTTTCTGGTGTGCAGCGTGAGTATGATGCATTTATTACCAACCAGTTACGTGCGGCGCAGACGCAAAGTAGCGGCCTGACTGCCCGCTATGAGCAGATGTCGAAAATCGACAATATGCTCTCCACCAGTACCTCTTCGCTGGCAACACAGATGCAGGATTTCTTCACCAGCCTGCAAACGCTGGTAAGTAACGCGGAAGACCCGGCAGCGCGCCAGGCGCTGATTGGGAAATCAGAAGGGTTGGTGAATCAGTTTAAAACCACCGATCAATATCTGCGCGACCAGGACAAACAGGTCAATATCGCGATAGGTGCCAGCGTTGATCAGATCAACAATTACGCTAAACAAATCGCCAGCCTGAACGATCAAATCTCGCGTCTGACAGGCGTGGGGGCAGGGGCGTCACCTAACAATCTGCTGGATCAACGCGATCAACTGGTGAGTGAATTAAACCAGATTGTTGGCGTAGAAGTTAGCGTTCAGGATGGTGGCACTTATAACATCACGATGGCCAATGGCTACTCACTGGTTCAGGGAAGTACGGCGCGGCAGCTGGCGGCAGTTCCTTCCACCGCCGACCCTTCGCGTACGACTGTCGCTTATATTGATGGGACGGCTGGCAATATTGAGATCCCGGAGAAATTACTGAATACCGGGTCGCTGGGCGGCATTCTGACATTCCGTTCTCAGGATCTGGACCAGACGCGTAATACGCTTGGACAACTGGCGCTGGCATTTGCCGAGGCTTTCAACACCCAACACAAAGCCGGATTTGATGCTAACGGCGATGCCGGTGAAGATTTCTTTGCTATCGGTAAGCCCGCGGTACTGCAAAACACGAAAAACAACGGTGACGTTGCGATCGGTGCCACGGTAACTGATGCCTCCGCGGTACTGGCGACAGATTACAAAATCTCGTTCGATAATAATCAGTGGCAGGTCACCCGCCTTGCCAGTAATACCACTTTTACGGTGACGCCGGATGCCAACGGTAAAGTGGCATTTGATGGTCTGGAGTTGACGTTTACAGGAACGCCTGCCGTTAACGACAGCTTCACACTGAAACCGGTAAGTGACGCCATCGTCAACATGGATGTATTAATCACCGACGAAGCGAAAATCGCCATGGCGAGCGCAGAAGATGCGGGTGATAGCGACAACCGCAACGGTCAGGCCCTGCTGGATCTGCAAAGCAACAATAAAACGGTGGGCGGTGCGAAATCCTTTAACGACGCTTATGCCTCATTAGTGAGTGATATCGGGAATAAAACCGCGACGTTGAAAACCAGTAGCGCCACGCAAGGTAATGTGGTGACGCAGCTTTCCAATCAGCAGCAGTCGATTTCCGGTGTCAATCTCGATGAGGAGTACGGAAATCTGCAACGTTTTCAGCAGTATTACCTCGTGAATGCGCAGGTTCTGCAGACGGCAAACGCGATTTTTGATGCGCTGATTAACATTCGCTAAGGGGAGATAAAATGCGTTTCAGTACCCAGATGATGTACCAGCAAAACATGCGTGGCATCACCAATTCTCAGGCAGAATGGATGAAGTACGGCGAACAGATGTCGACGGGTAAGCGAGTCGTTAACCCTTCAGATGATCCCATTGCTGCATCACAAGCTGTTGTTCTCTCCCAGGCACAGGCGCAAAACAGCCAGTACACGCTGGCGCGTACTTTCGCCACTCAAAAAGTGTCACTGGAAGAGAGTGTACTTAGCCAGGTCACCACTGCTATCCAGAATGCCCAGGAAAAAATTGTTTACGCCAGCAATGGCACCTTGAGTGACGATGACCGGGCCTCGCTGGCTACGGATATTCAGGGGCTTCGTGACCAGTTGCTGAATCTGGCGAACACCACTGACGGTAACGGGCGCTACATTTTTGCCGGTTATAAAACAGAGACTGCGCCGTTTAGTGAGGTTGACGGTGATTATGTCGGCGGAACAGAAAGTATTAAGCAACAGGTCGATGCTTCGCGTTCGATGGTGATAGGACATACGGGCGACAAAATTTTCGACAGTATTACCAGCAACGCGGTAGCGGAACCAGACGGTAGCGCTTCTGAAACCAATCTTTTTGCCATGCTGGATAGCGCCATCGCAGCCCTGAAAACGCCGGTCGCGGATAGCGAAGCGGATAAAGAAACCGCCGCTGCGGCACTGGATAAAACCAACCGCGGACTGAAAAACTCGCTGAACAATGTGCTGACTGTTCGCGCGGAATTAGGCACGCAGCTGAACGAACTGGAGTCGCTGGATTCATTAGGTAGCGATCGCGCTTTAGGGCAAACGCAGCAGATGAGCGATCTGGTTGATGTGGACTGGAATGCAACTATTTCATCTTACATCATGCAGCAAACGGCATTGCAGGCATCGTATAAAGCATTTACCGATATGCAGGGATTGTCGCTCTTCCAGCTCAACAAATAAGCTCGCTTTAAAACATATCATGAAACTGGGTATGTTTTGTCTGCCCGCTCCGGGATCGCCGGGGCGGGCATTTTTTTGCCTATTTTGTATTGTTGGTTAGCAAGGATGCCATTTGATGAATTTTAATATGTTGACTCAAAGATGAAATAAAAAAGCCCTGGCAGTTACCAGGGCTTGATTACTTGAGCTAATTATTACTCAACAGGTTGCGGACGCGCAGGAGCGGCAGATGCATGATGCGTTGCCGTATGACCACCTGCGGCACCTTTACCTTCGAAGGCGAAAGTAGGGCGCTGCCAGTCACTGTGACGCGGTGCTTCCGGAACATATTCCGGTGCCGGAGCGCGCGTCATCGGCGCGGTAGCGTGGTTATGCTCAACGGTGACCTCAGGTTCAACCGCAGCTACCGTTTCAACTTCTGCTGTGACTTCAGCGACGACTGGCGCGGCAGGTTGAGCAACAACTTCAGGTTCAGCAACCACAACCTCAGCAGTTTCGGCAACTTCTTCAATATCTGCCGTCTCTTCCTGCGGTTCAACCACCGGTTCTGCGTGTTCTGCAACTTCCTGGGCTACGGCAACATCAGACTCGGTAATCACCTGCGGCTGTTCAGTTACCGCGGCAGCAATCACTTCAGGATGCGTCGTTTCAACCACTTCCGGTTGCGGTTCGGTAACCTGAACGGGGGCTTCTACGACTTCAGCCACTTCTTCAACAACTGGCGTGCTAACAACAGGTTCGGCAGCGGCGGCGACAGGGACCTCAGTCACCATCGGCTGCACTTGTACTTCTTCCTGTTCGCGCTGCTCTTCAACCTGTACATCTTGCGGACGTACAATTGGATAGCGGATCCAGACTTTGCCAGAGGCCAGTTCCGGAGACGCGCACGCTACGGTCAACGGCATTGGCGACTGGGTTGGATAACGCTCGTCACGATAGCGACGACGACGCTGACCACTTACGCGCAGGTGACGAGGCGAGCGGCGAGAACGACGCGGCATGCCACCGTTGTCACGGTTATCAGCATTGTTCTCTTCTTGCTGTTCTGGTGCAGTTTGCGCTACGACTGGCAGCGGAACTTTCACCAATTCTGTGCGTGGGGCTGCCGCTTCCTGAACAATTGGTTCGGCTGCGACAGTTTCTTCAACCACCGGTGCGACTACCGCTTCTTCGGCTACGCTTTGCTCGTAACGCACTTTCTGATTGAGCTGACGCTGTTTACGACGCGGCTGAACCGGACGTACACGTTCTTCCTGTTCGGTTTCCTGAACAGATTGCTCTTCAACATTCAGCGCCTTCACTTCTTGTTGCGCCTGACGTTTATCATCGTTACGGCGGCGGCTACGTTCACGACGCGGCGTTTGCTGCTCGTCGGTGGTACGCGCTTTTTCCGTTACCTCTGCCTGCTGACGGCTCTCACGCGTCTCGGCAGTCTGCTGCTGTGCCTGGCGACGATTACGACGGTTTTCTTCGCGATTATCGCTGCCTTCAGTACGTTCACTACGAGGGTCGCGGCGCTCATTACGGTCACGGCGGTTGTTCTGACGAGGCTTGCGACGATCCTGTTGACGTTCCGGTTTCGCTTCTGCTTTCGGTGTTGGTTGCTCGGACGGTTTGGTTTCTTCACCACCGCTGAACAGCGCTTTCAGTGCGCCGAAGAAGCGGCTCAACAGCCCAGGTTGGGCAGGAGCGGCTGGTGTTGCCGGTGCAGATTTAGGTGCTGGGGCTACGACAGGCGCGGCAGGTTCAGCTGGCGTTGGTGCTGGCGGCACATCCGGCATGGCAAAGGTTGCCAGCGCAGGTTGTTCCGGACGCTTACGTTCAGCGAACTCTTCTTCAGACGGCAGCGCCATCGCTTCTTCATGCAGCTTCGGCAGCATGTAGCTTAAGGTTGGGGTTTCTTCCCCTTTGCGCACGCGCAGCACATGGTAGTGCGGGGTTTCCATCTGATCGTTTGGCACAATCACACAGCGTACGCCGTCCTGACGAGTTTCAATCGCATTTACCGCAGAACGTTTTTCATTCAGCAGGTAAGAAGCAATTGGCACAGGAACAATGGCGTGAACTTCCTGGGTGTTCTCTTTCAGCGCTTCTTCTTCGATCAGACGCAGAATAGAGAGCGACAGCGATTCGTTGTCACGAACGGTACCGGTACCGGAGCAGCGCGGGCAGACGTGATGGCTGGATTCACCCAGTGATGGGCTCAGGCGCTGACGGGACATTTCCAACAGGCCAAAGCGAGAAATATGGCTGATTTGAATACGCGCACGGTCCTGACGCACCGCTTCACGCAGACGGTTTTCTACCGCACGCTGGTGGCGTACAGGCGTCATGTCGATGAAGTCGATAACAATCAGGCCGCCGAGGTCACGCAGGCGCAGCTGACGAGCAATCTCATCGGCAGCTTCGAGGTTAGTGTTAAACGCGGTTTCTTCGATATCGCCGCCGCGGGTCGCGCGTGCGGAGTTGATGTCGATGGCCGTTAACGCTTCGGTGCTGTCGATAACAATCGAACCACCGGATGGCAGACGAACTTCACGCTGGAAGGCGGACTCGATCTGCGACTCGATCTGGTAGTGGCTGAACAGCGGGATCTCGCCGGTGTACAGTTTGATTTTGCTGCTGAAATCCGGGCGGCCTAATGCAGCGATATGCTGACGTGCCAGTTCGAGCACTTTCGGGTTATCGATAAGGATTTCGCCGATGTCCTGGCGTAAGTAATCGCGGAATGCGCGAACGATTACGTTGCTCTCCTGATGAATCAGGAACGGAGCCGGGCGGCTTTCAGCGGCTTTTTTGATGGCTTCCCAGTGTTTCAGACGGAAGCTTAAATCCCATTGCAGCGCCTCAGCAGATTTGCCGACGCCAGCGGTGCGCACGATAAGCCCCATGCCTTCCGGCAGTTCAAGGCTTGCCAGTGCTTCTTTTAATTCGGTACGGTCGTCGCCTTCGATACGACGAGAAATACCGCCCGCGCGCGGGTTGTTCGGCATCAGAACCAGATAGCTACCCGCCAGACTGATAAAGGTGGTTAATGCCGCGCCTTTGTTGCCGCGCTCTTCTTTATCGATCTGAACAATGACTTCCTGACCTTCACGCAACACATCTTTAATGTTGGGACGACCATGAGCACTGTAGTTAGCAGGGAAATATTCGCGGGCAATTTCTTTTAGTGGGAGGAAACCGTGACGTTCAGCGCCGTAATCAACAAAAGCAGCTTCCAGACTCGGTTCAATGCGGGTGATTTTACCTTTGTAGATGTTTGCCTTTTTCTGCTCGTGCCCTGGACTTTCGATATCCAGGTCATACAGACGCTGCCCATCTACAAGGGCAACGCGCAACTCTTCCTGCTGAGTTGCGTTGATTAACATTCTTTTCATCGTAACTTACTCATTATTCTTACATTGACGACTAAGCTGCGGGCAAAGTAACGCCTTTCCGGGTGTGAACCGATGGCCTCGTGTCTAGTCGCGTCGCCAACCTCACGGTTATCGTCAGCTCAAAGAGGCGCAGAGTGTCGGTTGCCCGTTTTTCATGCGGAAAAACAGCGCAATTATCAAAGAAACAGACTGGGTATTACTCTCCAGAAATATTTCCATCTACCGGTAAGGACTGCAACCCGCAGCCCGCTAACTGCCTGAAAGATCAATACGTCTTACGCCATTGCTGCGTGGATGATCGGTCGGGCAAAATGGGTTATTCCGTAAAATTTCTTGTTTTAACAAGGATGGACACGGAAACGGCCTCATTATTCCACTGCAAGCCTTGTTATAGCAAGATGACTTTTACCATTTATCACCCGCTTACTCACAGTTTTTTCACTTCTTGCTGGTGATTGGTTTAATAACCATCAATAAAGTGATCACCTAGTGAAGTAATAAGGTGTAAAACTAAATATAAGCATAGAAAAATGAGTGGCGCGAATCCTGTTGGCTAATTAGAATCGCCCACCATGAAAACAGAGACTCCATCCGTAAAAATTGTTGCTATCACCGCTGACGACGCGGGGCAACGTATCGACAACTTTTTGCGTACCCAATTGAAAGGCGTACCAAAAAGTATGATTTACCGTATTTTGCGTAAAGGCGAAGTGCGGGTGAACAAAAAACGTATTAAGCCTGAATATAAACTCGAAGCGGGTGATGAGGTGCGTATCCCACCGGTTCGCGTTGCTGAGCGGGAAGAAGAGGCGGTTTCGCCACATCTGCAAAAGGTGGCGGCGCTGGCGGACGTCATCTTATATGAAGATGATCATATCCTGGTGCTGAATAAACCTTCCGGTACGGCGGTACATGGCGGCAGTGGTTTAAGCTTCGGCGTTATTGAAGGTTTGCGGGCGTTGCGCCCGGAAGCGCGGTTCCTTGAACTGGTTCATCGTCTTGACCGGGACACCTCAGGTGTGTTGCTGGTAGCGAAAAAACGCTCGGCGTTGCGTTCTCTGCATGAGCAATTACGTGAAAAAGGGATGCAAAAAGATTACCTGGCGCTGGTGCGCGGTCAGTGGCAGTCGCATGTGAAGAGCGTCCAAGCGCCGTTACTGAAAAATATTCTGCAAAGCGGCGAACGTATCGTGCGTGTGAGTCAGGAAGGCAAACCGTCGGAAACACGCTTTAAAGTGGAAGAGCGCTATGCATTTGCCACCCTGGTGCGTTGTAGCCCGGTAACAGGGCGTACTCATCAGATCCGTGTGCATACACAATATGCGGGTCATCCGATTGCCTTTGACGATCGCTACGGTGACCGTGAATTTGACAGACAGCTCACTGAAGCAGGCACGGGATTAAATCGCCTGTTCCTGCACGCCGCAGCGTTGAAGTTTACTCATCCGGGGACCGGTGAGGTGATGCGTATTGAAGCGCCGATGGATGAAGGTTTGAAGCGTTGTTTGCAAAAGCTGCGTAACGCGCGCTAATACAAGCATATAAACCTGATAATGGGCGGTTGGCCTGATAAGGCGTTTACGCCGCATCAGGCCGCCAGCACCGATTGCCGGATGCGAAGTAACCGCATCCGGCGCAAAAAACTATCCCATCAGCGGGTTTTTCCCTTCCCGACGTAACATCTGACACAGCGCGATTAGCGGTAAACCAACCAGCGTGTTAGGATCACGCCCCTCTAAACGCTCAAACAGCGTAATGCCAAATCCTTCACTCTTAAAGCTACCCGCGCAGTGCAGGGGATGCTCTTTACGCACGTAATTATCAATCTCCGCCTCGCTCAGGTGACGGAAATGGACGTCAAAAGGCTCCACTTCTGTTTGTAGATGCCCATTCGCCGAATTAAACAACGCCAGTCCAGTATAGAAGGTGACGATATTGCCGCTGGCTTTGCGTAATTGCAGACGGGCATTTTCTTCCGTTAACGGTTTACCGGTGATTTCGCCATCAAGAACACATACCTGGTCTGAACCAATAATTAAATGATCCGGATAACGTGACGCCAGAGATTGCGCTTTTTCTTGTGCCAGTCGAAGCACCAACTGTCGCGGTGATTCGTCGCTGCGTGGAGTTTCGTCGACCTCGGGTGCTGCACATTCAAAAGAGATTTGCAGTTTTTCCAGAAGAGCGCGACGCCAGGGCGAGGTGGAGGCTAAAATAAGTTTAGGCATATTTTTTTCCATCAGATATAGCGTATTGATGATAGCCATTTTAAACTATGCGCTTCGTTTTGCAGGTTGATGTTCGTTATCAGCACTGAACGAAAATAAAGCAGTAACCCGCAATGTGTGCGAATTATTGGCAAAAGGCAACCACAGGCTGCCTTTTTCTTTGACTCTATGACGTTACAAAGTTAATATGCGCGCCCTATGCAAAAGGTAAAATTACCCCTGACTCTCGATCCGGTTCGTACGGCTCAGAAACGCCTTGATTACCAGGGTATCTATACTCCTGATCAGGTTGAGCGCGTCGCCGAATCCGTAGTCAGTGTGGACAGTGATGTGGAATGCTCCATGTCGTTCGCTATCGATAACCAACGTCTCGCAGTGTTAAATGGCGATGCGAAGGTGACGGTAACGCTCGAGTGTCAGCGTTGCGGGAAGCCGTTTACTCATCAGGTCTACACAACGTATTGTTTTAGTCCTGTGCGTTCAGACGAACAGGCTGAAGCACTGCCGGAAGCGTATGAACCGATTGAGGTTAACGAATTCGGTGAAATCGATCTGCTTGCAATGGTTGAAGATGAAATCATCCTCGCCTTGCCGGTAGTTCCGGTGCATGATTCTGAACACTGTGAAGTGTCCGAAGCGGACATGGTCTTTGGTGAACTGCCTGAAGAAGCGCAAAAGCCAAACCCATTTGCCGTATTAGCCAGCTTAAAGCGTAAGTAATTGGTGCTCCCCGTTGGATCGGGGATAAACCGTAATTGAGGAGTAAGGTCCATGGCCGTACAACAGAATAAACCAACCCGTTCCAAACGTGGCATGCGTCGTTCCCATGACGCGCTGACCGCAGTCACCAGCCTGTCTGTAGACAAAACTTCTGGTGAAAAACACCTGCGTCACCACATCACTGCCGACGGTTACTACCGCGGCCGCAAGGTCATCGCTAAGTAATCACGCGTCTGCGTGATGAAGCTTAGTGAGGATTTTCCCCAGGCAACTGGGGAAAGACCAAACCGGGCGGCGACGATACCTTGACACGTCTAACCCTGGCGTTAGATGTCATGGGAGGGGATTTTGGCCCTTCCGTGACAGTGCCTGCAGCATTGCAGGCACTGAATTCTAATTCGCAACTCACTCTTCTTTTAGTCGGCAATCCCGACGCCATCACGCCATTACTTGCTAAAGCTGACTTTGAACAACGTTCGCGTCTGCAGATTATTCCTGCGCAGTCAGTTATCTCCAGTGATGCCCGGCCTTCGCAAGCTATCCGCGCCAGTCGTGGGAGTTCAATGCGCGTGGCCCTGGAGCTGGTGAAAGAAGGTCGAGCGCAAGCCTGTGTCAGTGCCGGTAATACCGGGGCGCTGATGGGGCTGGCAAAATTATTACTCAAGCCCCTGGAGGGGATTGAGCGTCCGGCGCTGGTGACGGTATTACCGCATCAGCAAAAGGGCAAAACGGTGGTCCTCGATTTAGGGGCCAACGTCGATTGTGACAGTACAATGTTGGTGCAATTTGCCATTATGGGCTCAGTTCTGGCTGAAGAGGTGGTGGAAATTCCTAATCCTCGCGTGGCGTTGCTCAATATTGGTGAAGAAGAAGTAAAGGGTCTCGACAGTATTCGGGATGCCTCAGCGGTGCTTAAAACAATCCCTTCTATCAATTATATCGGCTATCTTGAAGCCAATGAGTTGTTAACTGGCAAGACAGATGTGCTGGTTTGTGACGGCTTTACAGGAAATGTCACATTAAAGACGATGGAAGGTGTTGTCAGGATGTTCCTTTCTCTGCTGAAATCTCAGGGTGAAGGGAAAAAACGGTCGTGGTGGCTACTGTTATTAAAGCGTTGGCTACAAAAGAGCCTGACGAGGCGATTCAGTCACCTCAACCCCGACCAGTATAACGGCGCCTGTCTGTTAGGATTGCGCGGCACGGTGATAAAAAGTCATGGTGCAGCCAATCAGCGAGCTTTTGCGGTCGCGATTGAACAGGCAGTGCAGGCGGTGCAGCGACAAGTTCCTCAGCGAATTGCCGCTCGCCTGGAATCTGTATACCCAGCTGGTTTTGAGCTGCTGGACGGTGGCAAAAGCGGAACTCTGCGGTAGCAGGACGCTGCCAGCGAACTCGCAGTTTGCAAGTGACGGTATATAACCGAAAAGTGACTGAGCGTACATGTATACGAAGATTATTGGTACTGGCAGCTATCTGCCCGAACAAGTGCGGACAAACGCCGATTTGGAAAAAATGGTGGATACCTCTGACGAGTGGATTGTCACTCGTACCGGTATCCGCGAACGCCACATTGCCGCGCCAAACGAAACCGTTTCAACCATGGGCTTTGAAGCGGCGACACGCGCAATTGAGATGGCGGGTATTGAGAAAGACCAGATTGGCTTGATCGTTGTGGCAACGACTTCTGCGACGCACGCTTTCCCGAGCGCAGCTTGTCAGATTCAAAGCATGTTGGGCATTAAAGGTTGCCCGGCATTTGACGTTGCAGCAGCCTGCGCAGGTTTCACCTATGCATTAAGCGTAGCCGATCAATACGTGAAATCTGGGGCGGTGAAGTATGCTCTGGTCGTCGGTTCCGATGTACTGGCGCGCACCTGCGATCCAACAGATCGTGGGACTATTATTATTTTTGGCGATGGCGCGGGCGCTGCGGTGCTGGCTACCTCTGAAGAGCCGGGAATCATCTCCACCCATCTGCATGCCGATGGTAGCTATGGTGAATTGCTGACGCTGCCTAATGCTGACCGTGTGAATCCAGAGAATTCAATTCATCTGACGATGGCGGGCAACGAAGTCTTCAAGGTTGCGGTAACGGAACTGGCGCACATCGTTGATGAGACGCTGGCGGCGAATAATCTTGACCGTTCTCAACTGGACTGGCTGGTTCCGCATCAGGCTAACCTGCGTATTATCAGTGCAACGGCGAAAAAACTCGGCATGTCGATGGACAATGTCGTGGTGACGCTGGATCGCCACGGTAATACCTCTGCGGCCTCTGTCCCGTGCGCGCTGGATGAAGCTGTACGTGACGGGCGCATTAAGCCGGGACAGTTGGTTCTGCTTGAAGCCTTTGGCGGTGGATTCACCTGGGGCTCCGCGCTGGTTCGTTTCTAGGATAAGGATTAAAACATGACGCAATTTGCATTTGTGTTCCCTGGACAGGGTTCTCAAACCGTTGGAATGCTGGCTGATATGGCGGCGAGCTATCCAATTGTCGAAGAAACGTTTGCAGAAGCTTCTGCGGCGCTGGGCTACGATCTGTGGGCGCTGACCCAGCAGGGGCCAGCTGAAGAACTGAATAAAACCTGGCAAACTCAGCCAGCGCTGTTGACTGCATCTGTTGCGCTGTATCGCGTATGGCAGCAGCAGGGCGGTAAAGCACCGGCAATGATGGCCGGTCACAGCCTGGGGGAATACTCCGCGCTGGTTTGCGCTGGTGTGATTGATTTCGCTGATGCGGTGCGTCTGGTTGAGATGCGCGGCAAGTTCATGCAAGAAGCCGTACCGGAAGGAACGGGCGCTATGGCGGCAATCATCGGTCTGGATGATGCGTCTATTGGAAAAGCGTGTGAAGAAGCTGCAGAAGGTCAGGTCGTTTCTCCGGTAAACTTTAACTCTCCGGGACAGGTGGTTATTGCCGGTCATAAAGAAGCGGTTGAGCGTGCTGGCGCTGCCTGTAAAGCTGCGGGCGCAAAACGCGCTCTGCCGTTACCAGTGAGCGTACCGTCTCACTGTGCGCTGATGAAACCAGCAGCCGACAAACTGGCAGTAGAATTAGCGAAAATCACCTTTAACGCACCAACAGTTCCTGTTGTGAATAACGTTGATGTGAAATGCGAAACCAATGGTGATGCCATCCGTGACGCACTGGTACGTCAGTTGTATAACCCGGTTCAGTGGACGAAGTCTGTTGAGTACATGGCAGCGCAAGGCGTAGAACATCTCTATGAAGTCGGCCCGGGCAAAGTGCTTACTGGCCTGACGAAACGCATTGTCGACACCCTGACCGCCTCGGCGCTGAACGAACCTTCAGCGATGGCAGCGGCGCTCGAGCTTTAAAAGAGGAAAATCATGAATTTTGAAGGAAAAATCGCACTGGTAACCGGTGCAAGCCGCGGAATTGGCCGCGCAATTGCTGAAACGCTCGCAGCCCGTGGCGCGAAAGTTATTGGCACTGCGACCAGTGAAAATGGCGCTCAGGCGATCAGTGATTATTTAGGTGCCAACGGCAAAGGTCTGATGTTGAATGTGACCGACCCGGCATCTATCGAATCTGTTCTGGAAAAAATTCGCGCAGAATTTGGTGAAGTGGATATCCTGGTCAATAATGCCGGTATCACTCGTGATAACCTGTTAATGCGAATGAAAGATGAAGAGTGGAACGATATTATCGAAACCAACCTTTCATCTGTTTTCCGTCTGTCAAAAGCGGTAATGCGCGCTATGATGAAAAAGCGTCATGGTCGTATTATCACTATCGGTTCTGTGGTTGGTACCATGGGAAATGGCGGTCAGGCCAACTACGCTGCGGCGAAAGCGGGCTTGATCGGCTTCAGTAAATCACTGGCGCGCGAAGTTGCGTCACGCGGTATTACTGTAAACGTTGTTGCTCCGGGCTTTATTGAAACGGACATGACACGTGCGCTGAGCGATGACCAGCGTGCGGGTATCCTGGCGCAGGTTCCTGCGGGTCGCCTCGGCGGCGCACAGGAAATCGCCAACGCGGTTGCATTCCTGGCATCCGACGAAGCAGCTTACATCACGGGTGAAACTTTGCATGTGAACGGCGGGATGTACATGGTCTGACCGCGATTTGCACAAAATGCTCATGTTGCGCGCAGTCTGCGTGGTTATGAGTAATAATTAGTGCAAAATGATTTGCGTTATTGGGGGGTAAGGCCTCAAAATAACGTAAAATCGTGGTAAGACCTGCCGGGATTTAGTTGCAAATTTTTCAACATTTTATACACTACGAAAACCATCGCGAAAGCGAGTTTTGATAGGAAATTTAAGAGTATGAGCACTATCGAAGAACGCGTTAAGAAAATTATCGGCGAACAGCTGGGCGTTAAGCAGGAAGAAGTTACCAACAATGCTTCTTTCGTTGAAGACCTGGGCGCGGATTCTCTTGACACCGTTGAGCTGGTAATGGCTCTGGAAGAAGAGTTTGATACTGAGATTCCGGACGAAGAAGCTGAGAAAATCACCACCGTTCAGGCTGCCATTGATTACATCAACGGCCACCAGGCGTAAGTGAACATCTCCAGGCGGTCGTTCGACCGCCTGAGTTTTATCTTTTTGTCCCACTAGAATCATTTTTTCCCTCCCTGGAGGACAAACGTGTCTAAGCGTCGTGTAGTTGTGACCGGACTGGGCATGTTGTCTCCTGTCGGCAATACCGTAGAGTCTACCTGGAAAGCTCTGCTTGCCGGTCAGAGTGGCATCAGCCTAATCGACCATTTCGATACTAGCGCCTATGCAACGAAATTTGCTGGCTTAGTAAAGGATTTTAACTGTGAGGACATTATCTCGCGCAAAGAACAGCGCAAGATGGATGCCTTCATTCAATATGGAATTGTCGCTGGCGTTCAGGCCATGCAGGATTCTGGCCTTGAAATAACGGAAGAGAACGCAACCCGCATTGGTGCCGCAATTGGCTCCGGGATTGGCGGCCTCGGACTGATCGAAGAAAACCACACATCTCTGATGAACGGTGGTCCACGTAAGATCAGCCCATTCTTCGTTCCGTCAACGATTGTGAACATGGTGGCAGGTCATCTGACTATCATGTATGGCCTGCGTGGCCCAAGCATCTCTATCGCGACCGCCTGTACTTCCGGCGTGCACAACATTGGCCATGCTGCGCGTATTATCGCGTATGGCGATGCTGACGTGATGGTTGCAGGTGGCGCAGAGAAAGCCAGTACGCCGCTGGGCGTTGGTGGTTTTGGCGCGGCACGTGCATTGTCTACCCGCAATGATAACCCGCAAGCGGCGAGCCGCCCGTGGGATAAAGAGCGTGATGGTTTCGTACTGGGCGATGGTGCCGGTATGCTGGTACTTGAAGAGTACGAACACGCGAAAAAACGCGGTGCGAAAATTTACGCTGAACTCGTCGGCTTTGGTATGAGCAGCGATGCTTATCATATGACGTCACCGCCAGAAAATGGCGCAGGCGCAGCTCTGGCGATGGCAAATGCTCTGCGTGATGCAGGCATTGAAGCAAGTCAGATTGGCTACGTTAACGCGCACGGTACTTCTACGCCGGCTGGCGATAAAGCTGAAGCGCAGGCGGTGAAAACCATCTTCGGTGAAGCTGCAAGCCGCGTGTTGGTAAGCTCCACGAAATCTATGACCGGTCACCTGTTAGGTGCGGCGGGTGCAGTAGAATCTATCTACTCCATCCTGGCGCTGCGCGATCAGGCTGTTCCGCCAACCATCAACCTGGATAACCCGGACGAAGGTTGCGATCTGGATTTCGTACCGCACGAAGCGCGTCAGGTTAGCGGAATGGAATACACTCTGTGTAACTCCTTCGGCTTCGGTGGCACTAATGGTTCTTTGATCTTTAAAAAGATCTAAGTTGTCATTTTCCACCCTTATAAAAGGTCCGCTTGCGGGCCTTTTTTCTTAGCTTTTATTCCGACTTGTTCCGTAGTGAACATGCTGCCACACTAACAATTCTCTGATAAGGAGCCGGTATGTTCTTAATTAACGGTCATAAGCAGGAATCGCTGGCAGTAAGCGATCGGGCAACGCAGTTTGGTGATGGTTGTTTTACCACCGCCAGAGTTATCGACGGTAAAGTCAGTTTGTTATCGGCGCATATCCAGCGACTACAGGATGCTTGTCAGCGGTTGATGATTTCCTGTGACTTCTGGCCTCAGCTTGAACAAGAGATGAAAACGCTGGCAGCAGAACAGCAGAATGGTGTGCTGAAAGTCGTGATCAGTCGCGGTAGTGGCGGGCGAGGGTACAGCACATTGAACAGTGGACCGGCAACGCGGATTCTCTCCATTACGGCTTATCCTGCACATTACGACCGTTTGCGTAACGAAGGGATGATGTTGGCGCTAAGCCCGGTGCGGCTGGGGCGCAATCCTCATCTTGCAGGTATTAAACATCTTAATCGGCTTGAGCAAGTATTGATCCGCTCTCATCTTGAGCAGACAAACGCTGATGAGGCGCTGGTCCTTGACAGCGAAGGGTGGGTTACGGAATGCTGTGCGGCTAATTTGTTCTGGCGGAAGGGTAACGTAGTTTATACGCCGCGACTGGATCAGGCAGGTGTTAACGGCATTATGCGACAATTCTGTATCCGTTTGCTGGCACAATCCTCTTATCAGCTTGTCGAAGTGCAAGCCTCTTTGGAAGAGGCGTTGCAGGCAGATGAGATGGTTATTTGTAATGCGTTAATGCCAGTGATGCCCGTACGTGCCTGTGGCGATGTCTCCTTTTCGTCAGCAACGTTATATGAATATTTAGCCCCACTTTGTGAGCGCCCGAATTAGTCATGAAAAAAGTGTTATTGATAATCTTGTTATTGCTGGTGGTACTGGGTATCGCCGCTGGTGTGGGCGTCTGGAAGGTTCGCCATCTTGCCGACAGCAAATTGCTTATCAAAGAAGAGACGATATTTACCCTGAAGCCAGGGACCGGACGTCTGGCGCTAGGTGAACAGCTTTATGCCGATAAGATCATCAATCGCCCACGGGTTTTTCAATGGTTGCTGCGTATCGAACCGGATCTTTCTCACTTTAAAGCCGGGACTTACCGCTTTACACCGCAGATGACCGTGCGCGAGATGCTGAAATTGTTGGAAAGCGGTAAAGAAGCACAGTTCCCGCTGCGACTGGTAGAAGGGATGCGTCTGAGCGACTACCTCAAGCAATTGCGTGAGGCTCCGTATATCAAGCACACGCTGAGCGACGATAAGTACGCCACCGTAGCGCAGGCACTTGAACTGGAAAACCCGGAGTGGATTGAAGGTTGGTTCTGGCCAGACACCTGGATGTATACCGCCAATACCACCGATGTCGCGTTACTCAAGCGAGCGCACAAGAAAATGGTGAAAGCGGTCGATAGCGCCTGGGAAGGGCGTGCGGACGGTCTGCCTTATAAAGATAAAAACCAGTTGGTGACGATGGCATCAATTATCGAAAAAGAAACCGCCGTTGCCAGTGAACGCGATCAGGTTGCCTCAGTATTTATCAACCGTTTACGCATTGGTATGCGCCTGCAGACCGACCCGACCGTGATTTACGGGATGGGAGAGCGTTATAATGGCAAACTTTCTCGTGCAGACCTGGAAACGCCGACAGCGTATAACACCTATACCATTACCGGTCTGCCGCCAGGTGCGATAGCGACGCCGGGGGCGGATTCGCTGAAGGCTGCTGCGCATCCGGCAAAAACGCCGTATCTCTATTTTGTGGCCGATGGTAAAGGTGGTCACACGTTTAATACCAATCTTGCCAGTCATAACAAGTCTGTGCAGGATTATCTGAAAGTGCTTAAGGAAAAAAATGCGCAGTAAGTATATCGTCATTGAGGGGCTGGAAGGCGCAGGCAAAACTACCGCGCGTAACGTGGTGGTTGAGACGCTTGAGCAACTGGGTATCCGCGACATGGTTTTCACTCGGGAACCTGGCGGTACGCAACTTGCCGAAAAGTTAAGAAGCCTGGTGCTGGATATCAAATCGGTAGGCGATGAAGTCATTACCGATAAAGCCGAAGTTCTGATGTTTTATGCCGCGCGCGTTCAACTGGTAGAAACGGTCATCAAACCTGCGCTGGCTAACGGCACCTGGGTGATTGGCGATCGCCACGATCTCTCCACTCAAGCCTATCAGGGTGGAGGACGAGGTATTGACCAACATATGCTGGCAACACTGCGTGATGCTGTTCTCGGGGATTTTCGCCCTGACTTAACGCTTTATCTTGATGTCACCCCAGAGGTCGGCTTAAAACGTGCTCGCGCCCGTGGTGAGCTGGATCGTATTGAGCAAGAGTCATTCGATTTCTTTAATCGCACCCGCGCCCGCTATCTGGAACTGGCAGCACAAGATAAAAGCATTCATACCATTGATGCCACCCAGCCGCTGGAGGCCGTGATGGATGCAATCCGCACTACCGTGACCAACTGGGTGAAGGAGTTGGACGCATGAGATGGTATCCATGGTTACGACCTGATTTCGAAAAACTGGTAGCCAGCTATCAGGCCGGAAGAGGTCACCATGCGCTACTCATTCAGGCGTTACCGGGCATGGGCGATGATGCTTTAATCTACGCCCTGAGCCGTTATTTACTCTGCCAACAACCGCAGGGCCACAAAAGTTGCGGTCACTGTCGTGGATGTCAGTTGATGCAGGCTGGCACACATCCCGATTACTACACCCTGGCTCCCGAAAAAGGGAAAAATGCGCTGGGCATTGATGCGGTACGTGAGGTCACCGAAAAGCTGAATGAGCACGCACGCTTAGGTGGTGCGAAAGTTGTCTGGGTAACCGATGCTGCCTTACTAACCGACGCCGCGGCTAACGCATTGCTGAAAACGCTTGAAGAGCCACCAGCAGAAACGTGGTTTTTCCTTGCTACCCGCGAGCCAGAACGTTTACTGGCAACATTACGTAGTCGTTGTCGGTTACATTACCTTGCGCCGCCGCCGGAACAGTACGCCGTGATCTGGCTTTCACGCGAAGTGACAATGTCACAGGATGCACTACTTGCCGCATTGCGCTTAAGCGCCGGTTCGCCTGGGGCGGCACTGGCGTTGTTTCAGGGAGATAACTGGCAGGCTCGTGAAACATTGTGTCAGGCGCTGGCATATAGCGTGCAATCGGGCGACTGGTATTCGCTGCTAGCGGCCCTTAATCATGAACAAGCTCCGGCACGTTTACACTGGCTGGCAACGTTGCTGATGGATGCGCTAAAACGCCATCATGGCGCTGCGCAGGTGACCAATGTTGATGTGCCGGGCCTGGTCGTCGAACTGGCAAACCATCTTTCTCCCTCGCGCCTGCAGGCTATACTGGGGGATGTTTGCCACATTCGTGAACAGTTAATGTCTGTCACAGGCATCAACCGCGAGCTTCTCATCACCGATCTTTTACTGCGTATTGAGCATTACCTGCAACCGGGCGTTGTGCTACCGGTTCCTCATCTTTAAGAGAGACATCATGTTTTTAGTCGACTCACACTGCCATCTCGATGGTCTGGATTATGAATCTTTGCATAAGGACGTGGATGACGTTCTGGCGAAAGCCGCCGCACGCGATGTGAAATTTTGTCTGGCAGTCGCCACAACATTACCGGGTTATTTACACATGCGGGATCTGGTAGGCGAACGCGACAACGTCGTATTTTCTTGTGGCGTGCATCCACTCAACCAGAATGATCCCTACGATGTAGAAGATTTACGTCGTCTGGCGGCAGAAGAGGGCGTTGTAGCGCTGGGTGAAACCGGGCTGGATTATTATTACACGCCGGAAACTAAAGTACGTCAGCAAGAGTCCTTCATCCATCATATCCAGATTGGTCGTGAACTGAACAAGCCGGTTATCGTCCACACCCGTGACGCCCGCGCCGATACGCTGGCAATTCTGCGCGAAGAAAAAGTGACGGATTGCGGTGGCGTACTACACTGTTTTACAGAGGACAGAGAAACGGCGGGCAAATTACTGGATCTCGGATTTTACATCTCCTTTTCCGGCATTGTGACCTTCCGTAATGCGGAGCAACTGCGCGATGCTGCGCGTTATGTCCCCCTGGATCGGTTACTGGTGGAAACTGACTCACCTTACCTTGCGCCAGTACCGCATCGAGGAAAAGAGAATCAACCTGCGATGGTTCGTGACGTTGCAGAATACATGGCTGTGTTGAAAGGTGTTGCCGTTGAAGAACTGGCGCAGGTAACCACCGATAACTTCGCCCGTCTGTTTCACATCGACGCTTCCCGCCTTCAATCCATCCGTTGAATGAGTTTTTTTAAAGCTCGTAATTAATGGCTAAAACGAGTAAAGTTCACCGCCGAAAATCGGGCGGTGAATAACCACGTTTGAAATATTGTGACATATGTTTTGTCAAAATGTGCAACTTCTCCAATGATCTGAAGTTGAAACGTGATAGCCGTCAAACAAATCGGCACTGAATTATTTTACTCTGTGTAATAAATAAAGGGCGCTTAGATGCCCTGTACACGGCGAGGCACTCCCCCCTTGCCACGCGTGAGAACGTAAAAAAAGCACCCATACTCAGGAGCACTCTCAATTATGTTTAAGAATGCATTTGCTAACCTGCAAAAGGTCGGTAAATCGCTGATGCTGCCGGTATCCGTACTGCCTATCGCAGGTATTCTGCTGGGCGTCGGTTCCGCGAATTTCAGCTGGCTGCCCGCCGTTGTATCGCATGTTATGGCAGAAGCAGGCGGTTCCGTCTTTGCAAACATGCCACTGATTTTTGCGATCGGTGTCGCCCTCGGCTTTACCAATAACGATGGCGTATCCGCGCTGGCCGCAGTTGTTGCCTATGGCATCATGGTTAAAACCATGGCCGTGGTTGCGCCACTGGTACTGCATTTACCTGCTGAAGAAATCGCCTCTAAACACCTGGCGGATACTGGCGTACTCGGGGGGATTATCTCCGGTGCGATCGCAGCGTACATGTTTAACCGTTTCTACCGTATTAAGCTGCCTGAGTATCTTGGCTTCTTTGCCGGTAAACGCTTTGTGCCGATCATTTCAGGCCTGGCTGCCATCTTTACTGGCGTTGTGCTGTCCTTCATTTGGCCGCCGATTGGTTCTGCAATCCAGACCTTCTCTCAGTGGGCTGCTTACCAGAACCCGGTAGTTGCGTTTGGCATTTACGGTTTCATCGAACGTTGCCTGGTACCGTTTGGTCTGCACCACATCTGGAACGTACCTTTCCAGATGCAGATTGGTGAATACACCAACGCAGCAGGTCAGGTTTTCCACGGCGACATTCCGCGTTATATGGCGGGTGACCCGACTGCGGGTAAACTGTCTGGTGGCTTCCTGTTCAAAATGTACGGTCTGCCAGCTGCCGCAATTGCTATCTGGCACTCTGCTAAACCAGAAAACCGCGCGAAAGTGGGCGGTATTATGATCTCCGCGGCGCTGACCTCGTTCCTGACCGGTATCACCGAGCCGATCGAGTTCTCCTTCATGTTCGTTGCGCCGATCCTGTACATCATCCACGCGATTCTGGCAGGCCTGGCATTCCCAATCTGTATTCTTCTGGGGATGCGTGACGGTACGTCGTTCTCGCACGGTCTGATCGACTTCATCGTTCTGTCTGGTAACAGCAGCAAACTGTGGCTGTTCCCGATCGTCGGTATCGGTTATGCCATTGTTTACTACACCATCTTCCGCGTGCTGATTAAAGCACTGGATCTGAAAACGCCGGGTCGTGAAGACGCGACTGAAGATGCAAAAGCGACAGGTACCAGCGAAATGGCACCGGCTCTGGTTGCTGCATTTGGTGGTAAAGAAAACATTACTAACCTCGACGCATGTATTACCCGTCTGCGCGTCAGCGTTGCTGATGTGTCTAAAGTGGATCAGGCTGGCCTGAAGAAACTGGGCGCAGCGGGCGTAGTGGTTGCTGGTTCTGGTGTTCAGGCGATTTTCGGTACTAAATCCGATAACCTGAAAACCGAGATGGATGAGTACATCCGTAACCACTAATCCGTAAGACGTTGGGGAGACTAAGGCAGCCAGATGGCTGCCTTTTTTACAGGTGTTATTCAGAATTGATACGTGCCGGTAATGCTGAAATTACGCGGTGCGCCGTAGACGATAGAACCTTCCACGTTGGTATCGTAGGTTTTGTCGAACAGGTTATTGACATTCCCCTGTAACGAGAAGTTTTTCGTCACCTGGTAGCGGGTGAAGAGATCCACCAGCGCGTAGCTACCTTGCTCGGCGCGGAAGGTGCCATACGGCGTCACGGTGTCGGTATACACGCGATTTTGCCAGTTAACACCACCGCCGACCGTCAACTCTGGCATGACAGGCAACCGATAGCTGGTGAACATTTTAAACGTGGTGCGTGGCAGATTAGGATTAACGGCGTTTCCTTCGTTATCCTCGGCAATATAGCGCGTTGCGCCAAACGTCAACTGCCAGTTGTCGGTAATTGCGCCGTTGAGTTCAAATTCCACACCTTTACTGACTGTCCCATCCACCGCTTTATAGGCGGTTTCGCCGTTGCTGCCGGGGATAGGTGTACCGGTGGACTGAGCGACATTATCCTGCTCAATACGGAAGATGGCTAACGTGGTGGTCAGACGGCTATTCATCCAGTCCGATTTCAGACCTAGCTCGTAGTTGTTACCGGTGATTGGAGTCAGATATTTGCCTGAACTGTCACGATCATTTTGCGGCTGGAAAATAGAGGTATAGCTGGCGTAGGTCGACCAGTTGTCATTGATGTCAAACACCAGTCCAGCATAAGGCGTGGTGTGGTTTTTCTCCATGCTGTAAGTCAGCGTATCAACTCGCCAGTTGGTATAACGTGCGCCGAGGATCAGATGCAGCGGATCGGCAAGGGTGACACGAGTGGCAGCATATAACGATTTCATATGTGTGGTATCGTTCTGCGCCAGGCTCTGTGGTGACCAGTCGGTTTGTGGGAAATTGCCATTAAAGTTGTAGAAACTGCCAATTTCATCCGGGAAAATGTTGGCCCATGAACTGAAGTAACGATTGTTTTGTTTGCTGTAACTGCCACCAAACATTAAATTGTGCTGACGACCAAACAATTCATAACTACCGTCAGCGAACAGATCCAGCGCATCAACTTTACGTTTGCCGCTGTTCCAACCGGTGCCGCCGACATAATCAAAGCCAGGTCCATAATTGCTGTATGGCCCAACCAGCATACCATCCGCTTTGTTTACGTAGGCATCGACATACATCATTTTGCTGTCAAATTCGACTTCAGAGTGGGTGGCATTCAGCGTCGCTTGCCAGGTATCAGCAAACCGCTGCTTCAGGGTCATAAAGACCTTGTTGATCTCTTTATCGTTGTACGCCCAGTCAGGTGCGGTACTGCGTGCGCGATCGTAACTGTTGCTGCTGCCATCAGTATTCCAGCGCGGTAAACCACCCCAGGTTGGGCTATTAACATCAATACGCTGATATTCGTAACCGGCTGAAAGCATCGTAAGATCGCCTAAATCAGCATCGACAATGCCGGAGAAGAAGGTCTTTTCACTGTTGTAGCGGTCCAGCCATGAGTCGTTATTCTGGTAGCCGCCGACAATTCGTGCGCGGATTTTACCGTCTTCGGTGAGTGGGCTTTGTAAATCCGCCACATACCGTTCTTTGTTCCAGCTACCGTATTCCGCCGAGACATCGCCTTTAAATTCACGACTGGTCGCGTGTTTTCGAACCATATTAATTGCCGCAGATGGATTACCCGTCCCGGTCATGAGGCCTGTCGCGCCACGCACTACTTCTACGCGTTCAAACAGTGCCATATCAGAAAGTGCGTCGCCCAGATTCCAGCGCGATTCAAAATAGGTGGGGATACCATCAACCATATAGTTATCGATCTGGAATCCGCGGGAATAATAAAGAGCACGATCGGAATCCGCCTGACTTTTGCTGATCCCCAGCGTGTTTTCCATCACTTCGCCCAGCGTTTGTAACTGCTGATCTTCCATCCGCTGCTGGCTAACAATAGTGACCGACTGAGGAATATCACGTTGAGTCATCTGCATTTTTGTACCCGCAGAGGTAGACGTTACGTTGTAATCATTTTCGCCATCATCTGGGGCTGTGGCTGAACCCTCAACAATCACCGTTTCTTCAGTGGCTGGTGCAGCAAAAGCGGCGGAAGGTAATAGTGCCAGTGCTATGCAACCGGCAAGGAGTGACGGTTTGATGATGGCTTGATGTTGATTATCCCTGTTAAATTGTGTCGAAAGCATTTGAAATCTCTTGGTTTATGTTGGCGTCAGGCTCATGCCGAAGCAGGGTGATGAGCGGTTATATTTAGTGTGCGAATAATTTTTGTGTGTAAATGCAAATGAGAAATACACGCATTCATATTTGGAGTGTAAACCAAACAGAGAATGTCTTTTCAGCGCATTCGCAGGCAGAAATGGGAATAATGGCGATATATACGGCAGCAAAACGATTTTTTGCTTAAGAAATCGTGAGTTAAGGTTGAAAGAGCAGGTTTAACTCGACCATACTCTATACTCGCAGTGTGGCGCGGCGTAGCATGGCGCAACGCATGGCTATTTGAAAAAGGAAAATGTCGTGGCAGAAGAAACTATATTCAGCAAAATTATTCGTCGTGAGATCCCCTCCGATATCGTCTACCAGGATGATCTGGTAACGGCGTTTCGCGATATTTCGCCGCAAGCGCCAACGCATATTCTGATCATTCCGAATATCCTCATTCCGACTGTGAACGACGTGTCAGCTGAGCATGAGCAGGCGCTGGGACGCATGATCACCGTAGCGGCAAAAATTGCTGAGCAAGAAGGTATTGCCGAAGATGGCTATCGTCTGATCATGAACACCAACCGCCATGGCGGACAAGAGGTTTACCACATCCATATGCATTTGTTGGGTGGCCGTCCGCTGGGACCAATGCTGACGCATAAAGGTCTGTAACGATGAGAAAAGGATGCTTTGGGCTGATGTCTCTGGCGTTGTTAGTGCTGGTGGGCTGTCGTTCACATCCGGAAATTCCGGTGAATGATGAGCAATCGCTGGTGATGGAGTCATCTTTATTGGCTGCGGGCATCAGTGCAGAAAAGCCCGTCCTTTCGACATCTGATATTCAACCTTCAGCATCCTCAACGCTTTATAACGAAAGGCAAGAACCCGTTACCGTTCATTATCGTTTTTACTGGTATGACGCCAGAGGGCTGGAGATGCATCCTCTGGAAAGGCCACGCAGCGTTACCATTCCCGCACATTCGGCGGTCACGCTGTACGGCAGCGCCAATTTTCTGGGGGCGCACAAAGTCAGACTTTATCTATATTTGTAAGGGGTGAATCTTGATGACAAAAATGAGTCGCTACGCCTTGATTACCGCGCTGGCGATGTTTCTTGCCGGGTGTGTGGGGCAACGTGAACCTGCACCGGTAGAAGAAGTGAAACCAGCGCCGGAACAACCTGCTGAGCCACAACAGCCTGTCCCCACAGTGCCATCGGTGCCGACGATACCGCAGCAGCCAGGCCCAATTGAGCACGAAGATCAAACTGCACCGCCTGCGCCGCATATTCGTCATTATGACTGGAATGGCGCAATGCAGCCGATGGTCAGTAAGATGCTTGGGGCTGACGGCGTGACTGCGGGTAGCGTCCTGCTGGTTGATAGCGTTAACAACCGTACTAACGGTTCGTTGAATGCCGCAGAAGCGACCGAAACGCTGCGAAATGCGCTGGCTAATAACGGTAAATTTACCCTGGTTTCCGCCCAGCAGCTGTCAATGGCTAAGCAACAATTAGGTTTATCGCCGCAGGACAGTTTAGGCACCCGTAGTAAAGCCATAGGCATTGCCCGCAATGTTGGCGCTCATTACGTGCTGTACTCCAGCGCCTCTGGCAACGTTAACGCTCCGACCCTACAAATGCAGCTGATGCTGGTGCAGACGGGCGAAATTATCTGGTCAGGTAAAGGTGCCGTTTCGCAGCAATAATCCCCTCACGCGCGACGAATTGCTGTCGCGCTTTTTCCCGCAGTTTCATCCCGTCACGACGTTTAATAGTGGGCTTAGTGGCGGGAGTTTTCTCATTGAACATCAGGGCCAGCGTTTTGTTGTGCGTCAGCCGCACGATCCTGATGCGCCGCAGTCCGCGTTCTTGCGCCAGTATCGGGCTTTATCACAACTACCCGCATGCATTGCACCGAAGCCGCATTTATATCTCCGTGACTGGATGGTGGTCGACTATCTGCCCGGCGAGGTAAAAACGTATTTGCCGGATACCAACGAACTGGCAGGCTTGCTGTATTATCTACATCAACAACCGCGTTTTGGCTGGCGAATAACGCTGTTGCCGTTACTGGAACTGTACTGGCAGCAAAGCGATCCGGCGCGGCGGACAGTGGGTTGGCTGCGAATGTTAAAACGTCTGCGCAAAGCGCGGGAACCACGGCCTTTACGCTTAAGTCCATTGCATATGGATGTCCACGCCGGAAATTTAGTGCATAGCGCGTCAGGGTTAAAACTCATCGACTGGGAGTATGCCGGAGATGGTGATATCGCGCTGGAACTGGCGGCGGTGTGGGTGGAAAATATTGACCAGCATCGGCAATTGGTCAATGACTATGCCACTCGCGCGAAGATTTATCCGGCGCAATTATGGCGTCAGGTCAGGCGATGGTTTCCCTGGCTGCTGATGCTCAAAGCAGGGTGGTTTGAGTACCGCTGGCGACAAACCGGCGATCAACAATTTATCAGGCTGGCCGATGACACGTGGCGGCAGCTATTAATAAAACAATAAGGAGAGCAGTGTGGGTCCAGTAATGTTGGATGTCGAAGGTTACGAACTGGACGCGGAAGAGCGTGAAATACTGGCGCATCCGCTGGTGGGAGGGCTGATTCTCTTTACGCGAAACTATCATGATCCTGCCCAGTTACGTGAACTGGTGCGCCAGATCCGCGCAGCATCGCGCAATCATCTGGTGGTGGCGGTAGATCAGGAAGGTGGACGCGTGCAGCGTTTTCGTGAAGGTTTTACCCGCTTGCCAGCGGCACAATCATTCGCTGCGCTGTTGGGAATGGAAGAAGGCGGAAAACTGGCGCAAGAGGCAGGTTGGTTGATGGCCAGTGAAATGATTGCTATGGATATTGATATCAGCTTTGCGCCAGTGCTGGACGTCGGGCATATCAGCGCGGCGATTGGCGAGCGTTCTTATCATGCCGATCCACAAAAAGCCCTGGCAATTGCCAGCCGTTTTATTGATGGTATGCATGAAGCGGGAATGAAAACTACCGGGAAACACTTCCCAGGTCACGGTGCAGTAACGGCAGACTCACACAAAGAAACACCGTGCGACCCACGTCCGCAAGCGGAGATTCGCGCTAAAGATATGTCGGTCTTCAGTTCCTTAATCCGCGAAAATAAACTCGACGCCATTATGCCTGCGCATGTGATCTACAGTGATGTTGATCCGCGTCCGGCGAGCGGTTCTCCCTACTGGCTGAAAACCGTTTTGCGTCAGGAATTGGGTTTTGACGGCGTGATTTTCTCTGACGATTTATCGATGGAAGGCGCAGCGATTATGGGCAGTTATGCCGAGCGTGGACAGGCATCACTGGATGCAGGTTGCGATATGATCCTGGTCTGCAATAATCGTAAAGGGGCCGTCAGCGTGTTAGATAATCTGTCACCGATCAAGGCAGAACGTGTTACACGTTTGTATCATAAAGGTTCATTTTCGCGACAGGAACTGATGGACTCGGCTCGCTGGAAAGCGATCAGCACCCGTCTGAATCAGTTACATGAACGCTGGCAGGAAGAGAAGGCAGGTCATTAACCCTGGCTTATGTGAGGAAGCGATGATTATCTATTTGCACGGTTTTGACTCTAACTGTCCGGGTAACCACGAGAAAGTCTTACAATTGCAGTTTATTGACCCGGATGTACGGCTAATAAGCTACAGTACGCGGCATCCGAAACATGATATGCAGCATTTGCTCAAAGAAGTGGACAAAATGTTGCAACTGAACGTCGACGAGCGCCCGCTCATTTGTGGTGTTGGTCTGGGCGGTTATTGGGCTGAGCGGATTGGTTTTCTCTGTGATATCCGCCAGGTGATCTTCAACCCCAATTTGTTCCCTTATGAGAACATGGAAGGGAAGATTGATCGCCCGGAAGAGTATGCCGATATTGCCACTAAGTGTGTGACCAACTTCCGTGAGAAGAATCGCGATCGTTGCCTGGTGATTTTGTCGCGTAATGATGAAGCGCTTAACAGCCAGCGGACATCTGAAGAGTTGCATCATTATTACGAGATTGTCTGGGACGAAGAGCAGACGCACAAATTCAAGAATATCTCCCCGCATTTACAGCGCATTAAAGCGTTCAAAACCCTCGGGTAAATGCCCTCGTCGCATCAGGTAACCTTGCCGGTACCTGATGCGCTCCGGATTCTGTGGTTTGGATAAGGCGTTCACGCCGCATCCGACAGTCGAGCATCAATGCCTGATGCGCCTTTTATCAGGCCTACCGAATGCCCTCCATACACCCCTCACTCTATATCACTCTCACAAGTTCGCTCAAATAATAAACAACAAACTCTGTTTTTTGATCTCACCCGGTAAAGTCGCCTATCTTTTCAGCAACAAAACTTGATTAACATCAATTTTGGTATGACCAATGCACCATTCATGTTATTCTCAATAGCGAAGAACATTTTCATTGCTGTAACCTGTTGTTAATTAAGAGCTATGTTAATAACCATTAATTAACAATTGGTTAATAAATTTAAGGGGGTCACGTTGACTACGCCATTGAAAAAAATTGTGATTGTCGGCGGCGGTGCTGGTGGGCTGGAAATGGCAACACAGCTGGGGCATAAGCTGGGACGCAAGAAAAAAGCCAAAATTACGCTGGTCGATCGTAACCACAGCCACCTGTGGAAACCGCTGCTGCACGAAGTGGCGACTGGCTCGCTTGATGAAGGCGTCGATGCGTTGAGCTATCTGGCCCATGCGCGCAATCATGGTTTCCAGTTCCAGCTGGGTTCCGTAATTGATATTGATCGTGAAGCGAAAACAATCACTATTGCAGAACTGCGCGACGAGAAAGGTGAACTGCTGGTTCCGGAACGTAAAATCGCCTATGACACCCTGGTAATGGCGCTGGGTAGCACCTCTAACGATTTCAATACACCAGGTGTCAAAGAGAACTGCATTTTCCTCGATAACCCGCACCAGGCGCGTCGCTTCCACCAGGAGATGCTGAATCTGTTCCTGAAATACTCCGCCAACCTGGGCGCGAATGGCAAAGTAAACATTGCGATTGTCGGCGGCGGCGCGACGGGTGTAGAACTCTCCGCTGAATTGCACAACGCGGTCAAGCAACTGCACAGTTACGGTTATAAAGGTCTGACCAACGAAGCCCTGAACGTAACGCTGGTAGAAGCGGGCGAACGTATTTTGCCTGCATTGCCGCCACGTATCTCTGCTGCGGCCCATAGTGAGTTAACGAAACTAGGCGTTCGCGTGCTGACGCAAACCATGGTCACCAGTGCTGATGAAGGCGGCCTGCACACTAAAGATGGCGAATATATTGAGGCTGATCTGATGGTGTGGGCAGCCGGGATCAAAGCGCCAGACTTCCTGAAAGATATCGGTGGTCTTGAAACCAACCGTATCAACCAGCTGGTGGTGGAACCGACGCTGCAAACCACTCGCGATCCAGACATATACGCTATTGGCGACTGCGCGTCATGCCCGCGTCCGGAAGGGGGCTTTGTTCCGCCGCGCGCTCAGGCCGCACATCAGATGGCAACCTGTGCAATGAACAACATTCTGGCGCAGATGAACGGTAAGCCGCTGAAAAATTATCAGTATAAAGATCACGGTTCGCTGGTATCGCTGTCGAACTTTTCCACCGTCGGTAGCCTGATGGGTAACCTGACGCGCGGCTCAATGATGATTGAAGGACGAATTGCGCGCTTTGTATACATCTCGCTGTACCGAATGCACCAGATTGCGCTGCATGGTTACTTTAAAACCGGATTAATGATGCTGGTGGGGAGTATTAACCGTGTTATCCGTCCACGTTTGAAGTTGCATTAATCGGCTTGTACTGGCGGATGCGGCGTAAACGCCTTATCCGCCCTGGACAAATGGTACGAGCGGTAGGCCTGATAAGACGCGTTAAGCGTCGCATCAGGCATTCCTTCAGACTCCTCCGAATCCCTAAGTATTTCCAGCCATTCCCGCGCTTTTCATCTTCTGTCTGATAGCTGCTTTTCTCCTTCGCTTGCATGATTGGCATAACAGCAAAGAAGGAGGTATTCCCGTGAATAAGTCAATGTTGGCGGGTATCGGGATTGGTGTCGCAGCTGCGCTGGGCGTAGCGGCAGTGGCCAGTCTGAACGTGTTTGAACGTGGCCCGCAATACGCTCAGGTTGTTTCTGCAACCCCAATCAAGGAAACGGTTAAAACACCGCGTCAGGAGTGTCGCAACGTTACAGTGACCCATCGTCGACCGGTGCAGGATGAAAATCGCATTACCGGGTCGGTGCTCGGCGCTGTTGCTGGCGGCGTGATTGGGCATCAGTTTGGTGGTGGTCGCGGTAAAGATGTCGCCACTGTTGTGGGGGCGCTGGGGGGTGGATATGCAGGTAACCAGATCCAGGGCTCTCTCCAGGAAAGCGATACTTACACGACTACGCAACAGCGTTGTAAAACGGTGTATGACAAGTCAGAAAAAATGCTCGGTTATGATGTGACCTATAAGATTGGCGATCAGCAGGGCAAAATCCGCATGGACCGCGATCCGGGTACGCAGATCCCGCTAGATAGCAACGGGCAGCTGATTTTGAATAACAAAGCATAACAAGGTTGTACTCTGCAATTTAGCCCCTCATTCGCTCAAGCTGAGGGGCTTTTTTTGCGACTTATTTCAGCAGTTCCGGCCATAAACGCAAAGTCGTTCGGGCAATCTGCATCAGTTTTTCCAGCGATGCACCTTCGCGTGCGCTGATCGACATCCCCTGAATAATACAATTAAGGAATTCTGCCAGATGCGTCACGTCACAGTGGGTCGGGATTTCCCCGCGCGCTTGTCGTTGACATAAAAACTGCTGCAAAGTGCGCTCTTGCATCGCATGGCGTGATTTCAGCGTATTGGCGATATCTCCAGAATCCGGGGAGAGGGTGGTGCAGTTGTTGATCATGAAGCAGCCCGCCGGGGTGTCTTTGCTGGTAAAGCAGTTGGCGATGGCAGCAAAATAGTCAGCCAGCGCAGACGCCACGCTTTTCTCTTCACAAAACAGCTGTGCTTCATGCTTAGCGGCAAAACGATCGATATAGCGGTCGAGTACGGCGCGGAATAACCCCTCTTTGTTGGTAAATTCCGCGTATAGCGTGGGCGCTTTAGCTCCGGTCGCTTCAACGAGGTCCGCAAGAGAAGTCGCTTCATAACCGTGCTGCCAGAACAATTTCATGGCCTTATCAAGCGCGGCATCCCTGTCGAACACTTTTGGGCGGCCACGGCTTTTTTTTACACATTGTGTTGAGTCAGTTGCCATGATGCCGTTGTACCTGGTGACTGTGAATGAAAGGTTATTATAAAAATAATCACCTCCGTTCACCAGTCCAGATTCCATAAAAATAATTGCTTTCTATTTAACTGAAATTTAAAGGTTTTTAAATTAATTAATGATTGTTATAAAAAATATCTTGTATGTGATCCAGATCACATCTATCATTTAGTTATCGATCGTTAAGTAATTGCTTGCGACGTCATTCATCTGCATAAGGCCACTATTATGAAAAACGTAAAAACCCTCATCGCTGCGGCGATTTTAAGCTCCATGTCATTTGCCAGCTTTGCGGCTGTCGAAGTTCAGTCCACGCCAGAAGGCCAACAAAAAGTCGGTACTATCAGTGCTAACGCGGGGACAAATCTGGGATCGCTGGAAGAGCAGCTGGCGCAAAAAGCGGATGAGATGGGCGCAAAATCTTTCCGTATTACTTCTGTAACCGGTCCGAATACCCTCCATGGAACAGCAGTAATTTATAAATAAGCATTAACCCTCATTAATGCCTGCTACTGCTGATTTTTTCCCCGCGACATGCTGTGTCGCGGGGATTTTTTTATCCGAGCTTTACAGAGTTTGTGGGCTCACTTGATGACGGCGGACATCCACCGGCATCCCGGAACGGACATCCATCACATGTTGCATCACTTCAGCGTCAGTTTGTGCTGCATCTTTAAATGATTGCATTGCGCTATTCAGCGTAATTGGCAGCAGCTGCGGATCGTCATCAATCTTCTCTGACAGCGGCTGATGTACTTCAACCAGACGCGCACCGTTTGGTTCGGCAGAGACTTTAATCGGGGTGTTGATGATATTCACTTTGGTGCCTGGGGTGACCTGGCTAAAGAGTGTTTTGATATCGTCATCCCGCAGACGAATACAGCCAGAACTTACCCGCATGCCAATGCCGAAATCAGCGTTCGTACCGTGAAGCAAATAAACGCCGCCATAGGCCGCCAGACGAATCGCATGATGGCCCATTGGGTTATCCGGTCCAGCCGGAACTACCGCAGGCAACTCAATTCCCTGTGCCTTATACCGCGCGCGAATGTTTGCCGTTGGCGTCCAGGTTGGGTTTGCACGCTTGTCAGAAACGGTGGTCACCATTGTCGGTGTCAGCGTGTCACCACCTAACTGACCAATGCCGATGGGATATACGGTTACCGAATTTTTTCCCGGCGGATAATAATAGAGACGCAGCTCCGCAATGTTGATCACAATGCCTTCGCGCGGCGCGTCTGGAAGTAGGGTTTGCAACGGGATCGTTAACACGCTACCCGCGCGCGGTACGTAAGGATCAACGCCGGGGTTAGCCTGTAACAGAGCGAGAAAGCCGACGTTATATTTTTTGGCGATCGCTTCCAGAGAACCACCGTCATTTTCCACCACATGAAATTTGTTTTCACCAACCAGACGACTGCCCGCTGACGGCAGCGGCCAGGTGTTGGCTTTTGCCGGTAGCGCCAGCGCCACGGCAGCGGCGAACGTAAAAAACGTTAGCCAGCGAGAAAAACGCGTTTTGATCATCACCAAAGTCCATAATAAATATAAGGTTATTGTAATAAAAAGGTAAGTCTGAATTATGGAGGGTGACAGTGTCGGATAATGCAGGGAAGTGCAAAGAATTTGTAAATATTGCAGATGGGGGCGCAGAAACGCCCCCGATTTACCATTAAGCGATCGCGTTCTCTTCCAGTTCACGCATAAACTGGCGTACCCATTCGATACGCGTTTTCCGCTCGCTCAAATCCTGAATAAACTTCAGACGCGTCGGACCATCAAGGCGGTAATGCTGCGGCTGTTTTTGCAGCAAACCAATCAACCAGGCCGGATTAACGTGATTCTTCTCGGCAAATTCGATCACGCCGCCTTTCTCATTACCTTCCAGCTTCCTGATCCCCAGTTTCTGCGCTTGCTGGCGCAGACGGGCAATATCCAGCAGGGTACGCGCCGGATCCGGCAGCAGGCCGAAGCGATCGATAAGCTCGACTTTGATCTCTTCCAGTTCGTTTTCCGTTTTGGCGCTGGCAATACGTTTGTAGAACGACAGACGCGTGTTCACGTCAGGGATGAAATCATCTGGCAATAGCGACGGCATCCGCAGCTCGACTTCTGTTTGCTGGCTGGTGAGATCTTCCAGCGACGGCTCGCGTCCGGCTTTCAGCGCATCGACGGCGTTTTCCAGCAACTCCATATACAGTGAGAAACCGATGGTTTCCATTGAGCCGCTTTGTTCTTCGCCAAGCAGTTCACCTGCGCCGCGGATCTCCAGATCGTGCGTTGCCAGCGCAAAACCTGCACCGAGATCTTCCAGCGAGGCAATCGCTTCAAGACGTTTTTGCGCATCGGTAGTCATCGCTTTTGGATGCGGCGTCAGTAGCCATGCATATGCCTGGTGGTGAGAACGCCCGACGCGACCGCGCAACTGGTGCAACTGTGCCAGACCGAAGTGATCCGCGCGTTCAATGATAATGGTGTTGGCGGTAGGAATGTCGATCCCGGTTTCGATAATGGTGGTACAAACCAGCACGTTGAAACGTTGATGATGGAAATCATTCATCACCCGTTCCAGTTCGCGCTCACGCATTTGCCCGTGACCGATGGCAATCCGCGCTTCAGGTACCAGTTCTGCCAGCCGTTCGGCGGCTTTCTGGATGTTTTCCACATCATTGTAGAGATAATAAACCTGTCCTCCGCGCAAAATTTCACGCAGGATCGCCTCCCGGACCACCAGACTGTCATACTCACGGACAAAGGTTTTAACTGCCAGACGACGGGCGGGCGGCGTGGCGATAATCGACAGATCGCGCATTCCGCTCATTGCCATATTCAGCGTACGTGGGATCGGCGTTGCGGTAAGCGTCAGAATATCCACGTTCGCGCGCATCGCTTTAATGCGCTCTTTATGACGCACCCCGAAGCGGTGTTCTTCATCGACAATCAGCAGGCCTAAATCTTTAAACTTGACGTCACTTTGCAGCAGTTTGTGCGTACCGATCAGAATATCGATTTTCCCTTCCGCCACTTCCGCAAGGATTTGCGTCTGCTCTTTGGCGCTGCGGAAACGGGAGATCATTTCGATACGTACCGGCCAGTTGGCGAAACGGTCGCGGAAGTTGTCGTAATGCTGCTGCGCGAGAAGGGTGGTAGGCACCAGCACCGCCACCTGTTTGTGGTTATCTACCGCCAGGAAAGCGGCGCGCATCGCCACTTCTGTTTTACCAAAGCCAACATCGCCGCACACCAGACGATCCATTGCCAGCGGCTGACACATGTCGCTAAGCACCGCATTAATGGCTTGAGCCTGATCCGGCGTGGTTTCAAACGGGAAGCTGTCGCAGAATAACTGATACTGCTCACGATCGTGTTTAAACGCGAAGCCCTCTTTGGCGGCGCGTTGCGCGTAGATATCCAGCAATTCCGCCGCCACATCACGCACTTTTTCCGCCGCTTTCTGCCGTGCGCGTGACCAGGCATCGCCACCAAGTTTATGCAGTGGTGCGTTTTCTTCTGCGCCACCCGCGTAACGGCTAATCAGATGCAGTGACGACACCGGAACATACAGTTTGGCGTCGTTGGCATAGGTGAGCATCAAATACTCGCCAGTAATGCCTCCAGCTTCGAGCGTGGTCATTCCGGCATAACGACCGACGCCGTGCTCCAGATGGACCACCGGCTGACCAATATGCAGCTCCGCAAGGTTACGGATCAGTGTATCGGGGTTGATGGCGCGGCGAGAATCCTGACGACGACGGGCAACGCGTTCACCGAGCAGATCGCTTTCGCAAATCAGCGCCAGGTTACGCATCGTATCGACAAAACCATGTTCGGCAGCGCCAATCATCAGATAACGCCCACGGTCGCTGGCTTCATCAAGACGCATAATGCGTTGCGGAGCAATTTTAATTCGCGCGAGCAGTTCACCCAGCGCTTCACGGCGACCTTCACTTTCTACCGAGAACACCACCGGACCGTCGAAAGTCTCGAGGAACTTACGCAGCGCATCCAGCGGCGCTTTTTGTTGTGCCTGAATGGCCAGGTCTGGCAGTTTCTGGAAACCTAAATTGGCATTCGCTGCTTTTGTCGGTAAATGTTCAGTTTTTAGCTGCACACGCGGCCAGTTTTTCAGCTCTGAAAAGAGCTCGTCTACCCGCAGCCAGAGCGATTGTGGTGGCAACAGTGGACGCATCGGATCGACGCCGCGATTTTCAAAACGCGCCAGCGTGTCAGCCTGGAAACGTTCGGCACTGTTTTCCAGATCGCCAGTATTTATCAGCAGCGTATTGGCAGGGAAATAACTGAACAGTGGCGGCAGCGGTTCGCTGAAGAATAGCGGCTGCCAGTACTCGATCCCGGCAGGTAATGTGCCTTTACTCACTTGCTGGTAAATATGTTCCGGATCGCGCTTCACTTCGAAGGTATCGCGCCACTGGCTGCGGAACAGTTCAATTGCCGCTTTATCGGTCGGAAATTCGTGCGCGGGCAGCAGATTGATCTCTTCTACTTCCTCCAGCGTGCGCTGGCTATCGACGTCAAACACCCGCAGGCTGTCGATTTCATCATCAAAGAAATCAAGACGATAAGGCAGCTCACTCCCCATCGGGAAGAGATCCAGCAACGCGCCGCGCGTGGCGTATTCGCCGTGCTCCATCACCTGGTCAACATGGCGATAACCGGCGCTGTCCAGTTGGGTTCGTAATGCATCTCGTGACAGGCGCTGACCTTTTTTCATCACCAGCGCATGACCGTGGAGAAAGTTGTGCGGGCAAACGCGCTGCATAAGCGTATTCACCGGAACAATCAGTACGCCACGCTGCATGGTCGGTAGCTGGTAAAGGGTGGAAAGGCGCGAGGAGATAATGTCCTGATGAGGCGAAAAACTGTCGTAAGGGAGGGTTTCCCAGTCCGCCAGATTCATCACCATCTGATCGGTGAACTGGCTGATTTCATCATGCAAACGCAGAGCATTTTGCATATCTGGTGCAATGAGTACCACCGGACCGGCGTGACGTTCGGCAATTTCCGCTACCAGCGTCGCGCAGGCAGCGCCGGTTAACTCGCCCAGCAGACGCTGCTCACCCGCTTTGACGGGCAGCGTATAACGATATTGTTCAGGCATAACGGTTGTCAGATTCTCGTTAGGATATGCCTCAACATATGGGGGCATATCTCTGATAAGCAATGCTGTTCATTATCCGTAATCGACATGGTTTAGCAAATTGAATCGCCCCGGCTGGGGCGATGGCTTAGCGGGAGTAACTGACGGCCGCGGGCAGAGAAGGCGGGGAGAACAACAGATCGCTGAATGCGCGCTGTGAAAGTTTTCTTACCAGCAAGCCCGCAACAGTACAGATGAACAAACTAACAAAGGGGTAAACCAGCAGGAGTGTCAGTTCGACTTGCGGCGACCAGCGTGCTGCGTTCATTTGCGCAAGCAGAGTTAAGCTGAATATTTCAACCAGAATGCGATGGGTGGTGTAGATAGCAATGGTGTTGGAACCAATCACATTCAGCAGGCTGGAGGAACGCATACCGAAACGCTGCTCGTACTGATAAAACAGCTTCATGATTACCACAATCGATACCAGCGACAACAGCAGCGAGATAGTAAACAACCAGGCACCGACCGCCAGAACGGTCAGCAAAGAAGCCATCAGCAGATGGCGGCGCAACGGCACCTCTTTAACACAGGTCATTATTGTTGCGCCAAACCATGCGCCAAGGCTGTAATAAGGCAAATTGCGGATCACACTGTTCATTCCCCACCACGGCGTGGGAACGAAATTAACCGCCACACTCATCAGTACAAACAGAACAAATAACGGCAGGGCCAGGCGGTTAAAAATTTTACATATCACGAAATAGACAATTAAAGCATACAGATACCACAAGCTGGTGCTGGCGGTGATCATCCCGTGCAGGAACTCACCGGTAGAATCGGCATAAGCGGCATTGGAGGCATTACTTAAATTGCGCTCAGGTGCCAGCCACTGATTTAGTGCACTTATCGCCAGCCACTGCACTACGCCCCAAAGTGCCAGCACCCAGAAGATGTTCCAGATGCGTTTATCGAGACAATTTCCCCACGGTACGCTGTCGATATAGCGGCGAATCAAATAGCCAGAGATAAAGAAAAAAACCGGCATACGAAAGGGTGCAAGGTAAAGATTGAAATAGATCCAGCATTTGCTCAGGACTTCCGATAACGGATGCTGAAAAGTGGTCAGATGCGGATAAAAGGTAATGACCGAGTGATAAATCACTACCAGACAAATACATAACCCTTTGATCTGGTTAATCCATAGCTCTTTTTGTTTCATCAGGACAACACGCTCTTTTTATTTAACATGCTGTTAATCCTGCGGGGCGAGTTGCGTGGTGTAATGCGTATCTGTCTGTATTTGGTTATTTTTCAGATAAAGATCAGCCCACAAGGCCGATGAGAAAATGAGGCCCTTTAGCCGATTGATTTACGGGGGCTTTTCAGATTAGCCCTGACGATCACTTACAGTTCAGACGTTTACCCATCCCGCTTTCGCTTATATACTCGTGTCTTTGCTACAGCAACCAGACGGATTTCATGTACCAACCTGTCGCTCTATTTATTGGCCTGCGTTACATGCGTGGGCGTGCAGCGGATCGCTTCGGTCGTTTCGTCTCCTGGCTTTCTACCATCGGCATTACCCTCGGGGTGATGGCGCTGGTCACAGTATTGTCAGTGATGAACGGCTTTGAGCGCGAGCTGCAAAACAACATCCTTGGCCTGATGCCACAGGCAATTCTCTCTTCTGAGCATGGCTCTCTTAACCCGCAGCAACTCCCGGAAACGGCAGTCAAACTGGACGGCGTTAATCGCGTCGCACCTATTACTACCGGTGATGTGGTACTGCAAAGCGCGCGCAGCGTGGCGGTCGGGGTGATGCTGGGTATCGACCCGGCGCAAAAAGATCCACTAACGCCGTATCTGGTCAATGTGAAACAAACTGACCTCGAGCCGGGGAAATATAATGTCATCCTCGGTGAACAGCTTGCCTCACAGTTGGGCGTCAATCGCGGTGATCAAATCCGCGTGATGGTGCCATCTGCTAGCCAGTTCACGCCGATGGGGCGTATTCCAAGTCAGCGCCTGTTCAATGTGATTGGCACTTTCGCCGCCAACAGTGAAGTCGATGGCTATGAAATGCTGGTGAATATTGAGGATGCCTCGCGTCTGATGCGTTATCCGGCAGGCAATATTACCGGCTGGCGTTTGTGGCTGGATGAGCCGCTGAAAGTCGACTCATTAAGTCAGCAAAAACTGCCTGAAGGCAGCAAATGGCAGGACTGGCGTGACCGTAAAGGCGAGCTGTTCCAGGCCGTACGCATGGAAAAAAATATGATGGGCTTGCTGCTGAGCCTGATTGTCGCCGTTGCGGCATTTAACATTATTACCTCGCTGGGACTGATGGTGATGGAGAAGCAGGGCGAAGTGGCCATTCTTCAGACTCAGGGGCTGACTCCGCGTCAAATCATGATGGTCTTTATGGTGCAAGGGGCCAGCGCCGGGATTATCGGTGCGATCCTCGGAGCGGCGCTTGGCGCACTGCTTGCCAGCCAGTTGAATAATCTGATGCCGATAATCGGCGTCCTGCTTGATGGTGCGGCGCTGCCGGTCGCTATCGAGCCTTTACAGGTCATTGTTATTGCGCTGGTGGCGATGGCTATCGCGCTGCTGTCTACGCTTTACCCTTCCTGGCGCGCTGCCGCCACTCAACCCGCTGAGGCTTTACGTTATGAATAAGATCCTGTTGCAATGCGACAACCTGTGCAAACGCTATCAGGAAGGCAGTGTGCAAACCGATGTACTGCACAATGTCAGTTTCAGCGTGGGCGAAGGTGAAATGATGGCGATCGTCGGCAGCTCTGGTTCCGGTAAAAGCACCTTGCTGCACCTGTTAGGCGGGCTGGATACGCCAACCTCCGGCGATGTGCTCTTTAACGGTCAACCGATGAGCAAACTGTCGTCGGCGGCCAAAGCGGAACTGCGTAACCAGAAGCTGGGATTTATTTATCAGTTTCACCACCTGTTGCCGGATTTTACCGCCCTGGAAAACGTGGCTATGCCGCTGTTGATTGGCAAGAAAAAGCCCGCTGAAATCAACAGCCGTGCGCTGGAAATGTTAAAAGCGGTGGGGCTGGAGCATCGTGCGAATCATCGCCCATCTGAACTTTCTGGCGGCGAACGCCAGCGTGTGGCGATTGCCCGTGCGCTGGTCAATAACCCGCGGCTGGTACTGGCGGATGAACCTACCGGTAACCTCGATGCACGTAACGCCGACAGCATCTTCCAGTTGCTTGGGGAATTGAATCGCTTGCAGGGCACCGCCTTCCTGGTGGTTACTCACGACCTGCAACTGGCGAAACGTATGAGCCGCCAACTGGAAATGCGTGATGGACGTCTGACGGCGGAACTGAGCCTGATGGGGGCGGAGTAATGGCGATGCCTTTATCGTTATTGATTGGCCTGCGTTTTAGCCGCGGACGGCGACGCGGCGGCATGGTGTCGTTGATCTCCGTCATTTCTACCATTGGCATTGCCCTCGGCGTGGCGGTATTGATCGTCGGCTTAAGCGCGATGAACGGCTTTGAACGCGAACTGAATAACCGCATTCTGGCGGTAGTACCGCACGGTGAAATTGAGGCGGTAGATCAGCCGTGGACCAACTGGCAGGAAGCACTGGATAACGTGCAGAAAGTGCCGGGTATTGCCGCCGCTGCGCCGTATATCAATTTCACCGGACTGGTAGAAAGTGGTGCCAATCTGCGCGCAATCCAGGTGAAGGGCGTTAACCCGCAACAGGAACAGCGTCTGAGCGCATTACCCTCGTTTGTCCAGGGCGATGCGTGGCGCAATTTTAAAGCGGGCGAACAGCAAATTATCATCGGCAAAGGCGTGGCGGATGCGCTGAAAGTGAAGCAGGGGGATTGGGTGTCGATTATGATCCCCAACTCGAATCCTGAGCATAAACTGATGCAGCCAAAACGTGTGCGTTTGCACGTTGCCGGTATTTTGCAGTTGAGTGGCCAACTCGATCACAGTTTTGCCATGATCCCGCTGGCCGATGCTCAGCAATATCTTGATATGGGTTCCAGCGTGTCAGGTATTGCCCTTAAAATGACGGATGTTTTCAACGCCAATAAGCTGGTACGCGATGCGGGGGAAGTGACCAACAGCTATGTTTATATTAAAAGCTGGATTGGTACTTACGGCTATATGTATCGCGATATCCAGATGATCCGCGCCATTATGTATCTGGCGATGGTACTGGTGATTGGTGTGGCCTGTTTCAACATCGTCTCCACCTTAGTGATGGCGGTGAAAGACAAGAGTGGCGATATCGCAGTATTAAGAACGCTGGGGGCGAAAGATGGTTTAATTCGCGCCATCTTTGTCTGGTATGGATTGCTGGCAGGGCTGTTCGGCAGCCTGTGTGGTGTGATTATCGGCGTAGTTGTTTCACTGCAACTTACCCCGATTATTGAGTGGATTGAAAAGCTGATCGGTCATCAGTTCCTCTCCAGCGATATCTATTTTATTGACTTCTTGCCATCGGAATTGCACTGGCTGGACGTCTTCTACGTACTGGTCACAGCATTGTTGCTGAGTCTTTTGGCAAGCTGGTATCCGGCGCGGCGCGCCAGTAATATTGACCCTGCGCGAGTCCTTAGCGGCCAGTAAAGGCAGTACATTAAAACAAGGAGCGGCAATGTATTACGGGTTTGATATTGGTGGAACAAAAATTGCGCTAGGCGTGTTTGATAGCGGTCGGCAGTTGCAGTGGGAAAAGCGGGTGCCGACACCGCGTGACAGCTATGACGCATTTTTAGATGCAGTGTGCGAGCTGGTAGCCGAAGCTGACCGGCGTTTTGGCTGTAAAGGTTCTGTCGGCATCGGTATTCCGGGAATGCCGGAAACAGAAGATGGTACGCTGTATGCCGCCAATGTCCCTGCTGCCAGCGGTAAACCGCTGCGTGCCGACCTGAGCGCACGTCTTGATCGCGATGTACGCCTTGATAACGATGCCAACTGCTTTGCCCTTTCTGAAGCATGGGATGATGAATTTACTCAATATCCACTGGTGATGGGGTTGATTCTCGGCACCGGCGTTGGCGGCGGGCTGATTTTCAACGGTAAACCCATTACCGGTAAAAGCTATATTACCGGCGAGTTTGGCCATATGCGTCTGCCGGTTGATGCGTTAACCATGATGGGGCTGGATTTCCCGTTACGCCGCTGCGGCTGTGGTCAGCATGGCTGCATTGAAAATTATCTGTCTGGTCGCGGTTTTGCGTGGCTGTATCAACACTATTATCATCAACCGTTGCAGGCTCCTGAGATCATTGCGCTTTATGATCAAGGCGATGAGCAGGCAAGGGCGCACGTTGAGCGTTATCTGGATTTATTAGCGGTTTGTCTGGGAAATATCCTGACCATTGTTGACCCTGACCTGGTCGTCATTGGTGGTGGCTTATCGAATTTCCCGGCAATCACAACGCAACTGGCGGAAAGGTTGCCTCGTCATCTCTTACCTGTAGCTCGTGTTCCGCGCATTGAACGCGCGCGCCACGGTGATGCGGGGGGAATGCGTGGTGCGGCCTTCCTACATCTAACCGATTAATCAACAGAGGTTGCTATGCTGTCGCGTCGGGGTCATCGGTTAAGTCGTTTTCGTAAAAATAAACGCCGCCTGCGCGAGCGTTTGCGTCAGCGTATTTTTTTCAGAGATAAAGTGGTGCCGGAAGCAATGGAAAAACCAAGAGTACTCGTACTGACAGGGGCTGGGATTTCTGCGGAATCAGGTATTCGTACCTTTCGCGCCGCAGATGGCCTGTGGGAAGAACATCGGGTTGAAGATGTGGCAACGCCGGAAGGTTTTGATCGCGATCCTGAACTGGTGCAAACGTTTTATAACGCCCGTCGTCGACAGTTGCAGCAGCCAGAAATTCAGCCTAACGCTGCACATCTTGCGCTGGCGAAACTGCAAGATGCTCTCGGCGATCGCTTTTTGCTGGTGACGCAGAATATCGACAATCTGCATGAACGCGCAGGCAATACCAATGTGATTCATATGCATGGGGAACTGCTGAAAGTATGTTGTTCGCAAAGTGGCCAGGTCCTCGACTGGACCGGAGACGTTACGCCAGAAGATAAATGCCATTGTTGCCAGTTCCCGGCACCCTTGCGCCCGCACGTAGTGTGGTTTGGCGAAATGCCACTCGGCATGGATGAAATTTATATGGCGTTGTCGATGGCCGATATTTTCATTGCCATTGGTACTTCGGGGCATGTTTATCCGGCGGCTGGGTTTGTTCACGAAGCGAAACTGCATGGCGCGCACACCGTGGAACTGAATCTTGAACCGAGTCAGGTTGGTAATGAATTTGCCGAGAAATATTACGGTCCGGCAAGCCAGGTGGTGCCAGAGTTTGTTGAAAAGTTGCTGAAGGGATTATAAAGCGGGAAAAATTGCCTGATGCGCTACGCTTTTCAGGCCTGTGAAGGGGCGCAATTAATTGAATTTGCGGGTTTTGTGGGCCGGATAAGGCGTTCGCGCCGCATCCGGCATAATACATGCGAACTTTACTGCCTCTTTTACCGTTTACTCGTCCATAGTAACGCGGCAATAAACGTACAGACACCAATCAGCCCTGCCCAGAGTGGCGATATTCTGGTAATCGCAAAGCTGTTATCGATATACAAACATAAAGCCTGATAACCCATATTGGCAACAGCCATCGCCACTGCAAATTTTAACGCATAATAAAGGCGCGTTGTGTAGTTAAAAAATGCAGCAAAGACGATGAATGCAACTGCCCAGGCAAAAAGGCCTAATGTCGTGGTACTGCCGGGTGGATCATTTTCATGCTGTTGTCCGGGATGCGGATAATATGTCAGTGGTGGCGTCGGTTGTTTTAATATCTGTGCTTGTAAAACAGCCAATGCATTATTGATACCCTGATACCAGAGATCCGCATGTAAATAAGCCAGCGTGTGATTTTCTACCAGAAGGCCGAGATGTTTATCGTCCATACTGCTTTCGACCTGGCCGTTGGTTATCATAATTAACCGTGGCTCGCGGGTAGTAAAGAGTAACAGAACACTTCCTTTTACATTACTCATTGAAGATGCCGCATGCGCCAGCATCGCTTTGCCATTTTGCCTGAGACTGGCTTCATTATTAATGTCGGGTAAAACCACAATAAACGGTGCAACTCCGGTTTGTTGGCGAAAAAGTTCGGCTTTATGCGCGATCTCTTCAGCATCTGGTACAGTACCGGTAACATCCGTAAAAAGTGTCTTCATTATTGGAATTAAGGGCTTACTGATTGCCGTCAGAGGCAGGAACATCAGTAAACTGAGCAGTATCATGATTTTTTTCATGGGCGGGACTTCCGTTTCCTGCGTGTCTTTTTTGAGGAGGGCATACTGATTAATAAACCGACGGCGATAAAAATAACGCCCATAATGCCGATAAACCCCCATTTAAAAAAATTAACCCACGGGTTATTTATCTCAGCCTTTTCAGGATGTCCTGGAGAATAATAAACATTAACTTTATCGCCTTCGCTGTCTTCATAAAAATCGCTGCCAATACTCGAATTGAAAATTAGCGTGTAATCTGGCGTCGGACGAAAGGCAACGACGGGATACCACGAACCATTTTTACCCGTGCGATGAGAATGACTGGAGTGCCAGACGGTATCAACAATGACGCCTTCAGTATGAATCGCGTCTTTGCTATAGGTGAACTGGTTATAAAAGATAACAACAGAAATGAGGATCAGTACCAGACCGATACCGAAGAATATACGAAAGAAAACTCTACTGTCCTGGCTCATTAGCCACATCCTTGCTAAATAAAAAACGGGCGGTAATACCACCGCCCACTTGCTGAATTAACGTCCTGCTTTCAGCTTCTGATAATACTCTTCATAAATGCTGCTGGCGGAGCCTACGTCATTTTGCCATTCACCATTTTTAATGGTTTCAGCATCCGGGTAGAGCGTTTTATCGTTCGCCACTTCCGGACTTAACAGCTTACGCGCCGCAAGGTTTGGCGTTGGATAACCGATAGTTTCAGCAACCTGTTTTGCCACATCCGGGCGCAGCAGGAAGTTGATCAATTTCAGCGCGCCTTCTTTGTTTTTGGCATTTGCCGGGATCGCCAGGCTGTCCATCCAGAAAATGCCGCCTTCTTTCGGCCATACCACATCAATTGGCGTACCCGCCTGGCGTGCAACGAAAGCAGAACCGTTCCAGATCATGCCGAGGTTAACTTCGCCTTCCATATACGGGTTAGCGGGGTTATCGGAGTTAAACGCCGCGACGTTTGGCATCAGTTTTTTCAGCTCGTTGTATGCAGCTTCAATCTCTTTCGGATCGGTGGTGTTACCGGAGTAGCCCAGCTTACGCAGCGCCATCTGGAACACTTCACGGGCATCGTCGGTCAGCAGCAGGCTGCCTTTGTACTCAGGCTTCCACAGATCGGCCCAGCTGGTGACAGATTTCGGATCCACCGCATCACCGTTAACGCCAATCGCCGTTGCACCCCAGATATACGGAATGGAATAGTCGTTATTCGGGTCAAACGGCTTGTTGAGCATGTCTGGATCGAGGTTGCTGAAATTGCTTAACTTCGACTTGTCGATCTTCTGGATCATCCCTTCTTTACGCATTTTATCGACGTAATAGGTTGAAGGAACCACCAGGTCATAGGCACCGTCTTTGTACGTTTTCAGCTTCGCGTACATGGTTTCGTTCGACTCGTAAGTCGAATAGATAACCTTAATACCGGTTTCTTTGGTGAACTGTTCAAGCAGTCCTGGCGGCACGTACTCGGTCCAGTTGTAGAAATACAGCGTGTTGTTGTCATCGGCGTGAGCGGCGCTCATGCCCAGTGCCAGAGCACCCGCCGCGAGCAGGTGGCGTGACCATTTTTTCATTTAACGTCCCCTGTGTTACCTTTCGTTTTATCACGAGCAATAAGCTGGCTGGCAATTACCATCACCAGCGACAGCACCAGTAATATGGTTGCCAGCGCGTTAACTTCCGGCGATACGCCGACTTTGACCATCGAATAAATTTTTAACGGCAGAATTTCATAACTCGGCCCGGTGACAAACGAAGAAACCACCACGTCGTCCATCGACAGGGTAAAGCTTAACACCCAGCCCGCCGCTACCGCTGGCATTGCCAGAGGCAGAATGATTTTTCGCAGAATGGTAAATTCGCTGGCACCGAGATCTTTCGCCGCTTCCAGCATTCGCACGTCAAAACCTTTCAGGCGCGAATACACTGTCACCACCACAAATGGCAGGCAGAAGGTGATATGCGAGAACAGCAGCGACCAGAAGCCAAGCTGAATACCCAGCAGCATAAACAGCACCAGCAGCGAAATCGCCATCACGATATCTGGTGACATCATCACCACAAACAGCATTCCGCTAACGAACGGCTTACCACGAAAGCGATAACGGTACAGCGCAACTGCCGTCAGTGAACCGATAAGCGTAGCAAACGTCGCCGAAAACACCGCCATTGTTAGTGAATGCTGCGCTGCCTGTAACAGGCTGTCGTTGTTCATCAGCAGGCTATACCATTTGGTGGTAAAACCCTGCCAGTTGATGCCAAAGCGCGAGCTGTTAAAGGAGTTCACAATCAAAATAATGATTGGGATATACAGGTACGCGTAGATAGCGGTCATAAAACCGCCGCGAAGCAGTCGACCGATCATTCGAGTTCCACCTTCTTATTCATAAGGCGGGACACTTTCAGGATTTTGAATTTATTCAATTTTTCCCTTTCTCCAAAATCTCTCCAAAACGTTTCCCCAAAACTAGGCCACGCATTTTACAACACTTTTTTCCTGAGATGGTGACGGATATTCCATATGGTGTTTGTCAAATAACCAACTTAACCCATTCCTGACCTCGAGTATCGTTATAGCGATCGGTGGTTGCCTGGACTTTATGTCCTAGTAATGTTTTTGTATCGATACCCTGTGCACGGTACAGCCGTTCTGATAGAGAGCGTTGTTCATGAAATGTTGGCGAAGTTTTTCCTGCTGGTGGAATTATCCCAGCCAGATCCCGTGCTTTGGCAAAGTAGTCGCTCAGGTTGTCTTTACTCATCGGCTTCGGTTGTTTCTGGTGCCGACTATGGATTAGATATGGACTTAATATTCTGTCTCGGCACCCATCAATAACTTCTTTTAACGTTATCCCAATGGCATCACAGCGTAGTGTAAGCGGTAACGCCAGACGCATTCCGGTTTTTCCCTGGGTGATATGCAAGTGTTCGTTCCACACATCTGAAAAACGCATGTGGCAAATGTCATCACGGCGCTGACCAGTAACAATCGCAAGAAGCATTGCGTTACGGATAAAGTGTTTTTCAGGCGTTGCATTGTAAATTTTTTGCCAGTCTTCCATGGTGAGCCTGGCTCTGGTTACTTTAGGGATCGGTTTACGGGTAGCCTCCGGAGGATTCCATCCAGGAGGAACTTCCCCTGCATGCTGTGCTTCTTTATAAATATCAACCCATAATCCACGATTTACTCTCGCTGTGCTGACCATGTCTTTATCCAGCCACTCATCCAGTATTAATGCAAAGTCTCTTACTTCCAGTTCTTTCAATGGGTGGTTTCCCAGACGGGAAACCAGGTATGCAGCCATTCGAGTTTTTTCTTTGTGAGTTGTAGCTGCAATATCTCCATTTTTCAGTCGCGTGTCCTGTATTTTCAGATATCGATCAACCCATGCCTTTAATCTGATACCCCGACGTTTTGTTGCTGACGGACTTTCATCAATTTTGCGCATGAAATATTCAGCTTCTGCTGCAGCTATTCGCTGATTGGCTGTGGAAGCGATTTTTTCTGCCTTACCTTTGTCTGTTCCGAGTCCGTGAAATTTTCCAGTCACAGGATTTTTATACTGGTAGTAAACTCTGCCAGTTCTGCGATCAAACTTTTCGTAAAGACCGGCTACGTCAGTGCTGTTTTTTCGTGGCCTCGGTGACATGAGTTAAAATCTCCTTCAGTGCATCATCATCGCCAGTATGAATTTCCGGCGCAATTCCCGTTTCACCAGGCCCAACAAATACTGCTCGGCGATCTATCAGCCAACGCCCACGAATTTTTTGTGGCCTTGGAACGATGTATCCTAGTTTTCCGTATTTCACCAGGGTAGTGTTTGTTATTGGGAGACTGAACCGTTTTGGTTTCCACTCGTCGAGCGTTATCAGGTACTGTTCGCTCATGGCTATCACTCCGGAACGCGCCAGTTGCAGAATATCAACGACAACTGGCGACGGTTGAACATTAAAAATCAGCCTGACTCGGGATCAGTTTTTGCCAGATAACTGAAACGTATTTTGCCTGGTAACGGGCGTCATCAAGTGCATTATGGCGCTCACCTTCGAATGGAATAGCCGTTCTGGCATCGAAGTCTATGGCTTTCCCCAG